>QFQQ01000144.1 GCA_003243445.1 Citrobacter freundii | reverse complement strand
CACACCCGCAAGGGCGGAAGTCCTACATCTGGCGTTTTCTTGCACTGAGCGCCATCGGTCGCAACGTCATTCACATCACAGCTAACACTGAGCGCGAAGCCCGTGAGCAATCACCGGCTGGCTGCGTGATGGTATTCGCTGGCCGTCTACCAGTTCAGGAGGTTCGCTATGCGTGAGCCAATCTGTCTGGAGCAGGCCGAATATAAATCAGCGCTGGCTTCATCACTTTACGAAACCATCCTGGAAAAAGCCTCTGCTGAATGTTCAGAAACGCTGCTGAATCTGATTTCTATTGCGTGTGATTTTAATCAGGAAATTCACCGGGCATTAATCGCCGAGCTGCACATGGGAGAGACAAAGTGAGACAGGTTCCTTTTGAAGTCCTGATGCACGCTGAAAATGCCCTTTCAGAAAGTGAGTGCGCAATGTCTGTGCTGAGCATGTGGATTGACAGCATTCCCGACGGTGAAGAACACCGTGAGGAAGCGTGCCGTGTCGGAGCAATTATGTCTCTGCTGCACAAATCTATCGGCGAGCTGGTGAAGGCGCGGGAGGCTTACAGTGCGAAATCCTGAAATCAACGATAGCTGGAAGGATAAGCGCGGCGAACTGGTCACGGTGAAAGATAACGCATTTAACCGGGTAACGTTTGTGCGTGATGGTTACGATTTTCCGTGCATCTTTCCGCTGGAAAGGTTCGTTAAAGAGTTCACTTTCGTTAGCTGGGGGCTGAAAGATGAAAAACGCGCCTAATGTGAAAACCCTCCCGCGCGACAAAATGGAGGAGGCCATCATCTTTGCTGGAACGGGAGCATGGAAAGCCGCTCAGGATTACCAGAAAGGGAAGGGCGAGCATGGAGACGATGTTCCGCCTGTGGTTCTGGATCACACTCAACTGGCGGAATTGCCACACCTGCGCATTGTTGATAAAGGCCGTCGATTTGCCCGTGTCTGTCAGGCCGGGCTTATCGAGCAAAACCAAATCAGCATGATTGCAAATAAGCTGTGTGAGGCTGGCGTTACCAATGCTGAGTTTATCAACGAAAAAGGCGAGAAAGAGGACTGGACACCATTGATGAAACGTCTGGAAGACGAGCCCCTTATGGTGACTACGAGGGGAAGTGCTACGCCAGCGCTTAACCAGATGGGAGCCAGCCAGCGCGGGGAAGTTCTGCTTGCTCATTACGATGGCAATCTGGCGATCCATGCTGATTCCGACACGGTTCATCATTACAACGGCGTGGTGTGGGTTCCGCTTTCGGATAAAGAGCTGCAGCGAGAAATGGCGCAGATTTTTATTGATTCCGAAGTCGCCTATTCGCAGAACGCGATTAAATCCGCTGTCGATACAATGAAGCTGGGCCTCCCGGTAATGGGTAACACAGCCCGTAACCTGATTGGTTTCAGCAACGGGGTTTTTGATACCCGGTTAGGCCAATTTCGACCGCATGATAAAAAGGACTGGCTTATCGTTGCGAGCGAATTGCCATTCAGCGAACCAGCAGAAGGTGAAACTCTGGCAACCCATGCGCCTAACTTCTGGAAATGGCTCCGCCGCTCTGTGGCGGATAATGACCGAAAAGCAGACCGCGTACTGTCTGCGCTGTTTATGGTGCTGGCGAACCGGTACGACTGGCAGCTGTTTCTTGAGGTAACGGGGCCGGGCGGAAGTGGTAAAAGTGTTATGGCTGAGATCTGCACGATGCTGGCGGGCAAGGCCAACACCGTATCGGCGAGCATGGCGGCGCTGGAGAACCCAAGGGAAAGGGCGCTGGTAGTGGGCTATTCGCTGATTATCATGCCGGATATGACCCGGTACGCTGGCGACGGCGCAGGGATTAAAGCTATCACTGGCGGGGATAAGGTAGCCATTGACCCTAAACACAAAGCGCCATATTCAACCCGTATACCTGCGGTGGTGCTGGCCGTCAATAACAATGCCATGTCGTTCAGCGACAGAAGCGGGGGGATTTCCAGACGGCGGGTGATTTTCAACTTCTCCGAAGTGGTACCGGAAAACGAACGCGATCCTATGCTGGCCGAGAAGATTGAAGGTGAGCTGGCTGTAATCATTCGCCACCTGCTCACTCGCTTTTCCAGGCAGGACGAAGCCAAACAGCTTTTGCATGAGCAGCAAAAATCAGAAGAAGCGCTGGCCATCAAACGTGAAGGGGATTCACTGGTGGACTTTTGCGGCTACCTGATGGCTTCGGTGGTTTGTGATGGAATGCTGATTGGTAATGCCGAGATCGTGCCATTCAGCCCGCGCCGTTATCTGTATCACGCTTATCTGGCTTACATGCGGGCCAATGGTCTTAGCAAGCCTGTATCGTTAATGCGGTTCGGTACGGATATGCCAGGCGCAATGGCTGAATATGGCAAGGAGTACCAGAAGCGCAAAACTAAACATGGCATAAGATCGAACGTCACCCTGCATGATGATTCAGAAGACTGGATGCCAATGTGTACCGATACAACAAAAGAATAAAGGCGGGGAAAATTAAAAGTAATGGGATAAGTGTTCACCACTGTTCACCATGTATAAAAATCATTAAATGGCACTATGTTAATGGGTGAACACTTTTTTATGAAGTGTTCACCAAGTATTCACCTGTTCACCTTTAAAGGGCTTTTCTTTTAAAAGGTGAAGGGTTAAGGTGAACACTAGTGAATACTTAAAATCATAGTCTTCACCCTGTAACCGAATGAATTTAAATAGGAAAAATGCAAAGGTGAACAGGTGAACACTTAAACGCATATTTTTAAATTTTACAGGAGGGGCTGTATGCCAATCACTAACGAGGAACGTAGGGAACACCTGGAAAAGTTTGGTTTAACCAGTCTTGATACAACGCACACTGCCGATTACCGTAAAGCCCTTGAAGAGGAAGCGTTCTTTTGGGATGACCCACACGGTTTTGTGATGCACACGCTTTCCGGAGAGCGACTCGTTACGAATACAGAACAGCTGGATGCCTTGCTCGAGCATCTGGAAGGATACCGGGCTCTATTGCCTGACCCTCCGGAATGGATGAGAGAAGATTAATCAAGTGGCCTCATCACAGATGAGGCCTAATATGAGATTTAACGATGTAATTCATTAATTTTGTCGCTGACGTTTTTTTTCCTTAACTCATTCAAGAAAAAATAATTAACAAGTATCACCCTAAATATCGCTGCGAATTGCGCTATAGCCAAGAAAGCTACAAATGTAAAATTAAGGTATTTAACATAAGGGATATAGTTAACATCCACCAGGCCTTTAAGTAAAGGGGCGAAGAATTGTATAAGAAGAACAGCCATTAATACAACAGCTGATACCATGACGATCTCAACTAATTCGCTTAAATAATTAGCATCCTTATGTGATTCCTTCCCCTCGGCTTTATTTGATTGAGGTGAGTCCCTCTTATTTAATATTCTCGCCATCGCCCTTGGATAAATAATTGCTATCCAGGCGCCTATAATGGCAAATATTATAGATGAAATATTAAGCAGGGCACCTAGCGTGTCCTTGTAATCATTATAGCCAAGCGTTGTTATTCGGCCTCTAAATATAATGGCCATCAAGGCTGCTATAAGCACATAAATTATATATTTTATCATGTCACCCCCCTGCTGGTGGTGTCTTCATTTTGTTTAACAACTCTGCTCTGCGTTTTATTATAGCAGATAACAGTCTTTCTGGAGCTATTATGTGGTTATCTTTTCGCCGAACATTTAGCTCGGTTTCAAAAGCAACATTTGCACCGCTAAGCCAGATAGATTTCCCGTCACTATATTTGAAGCCAACATTCCTTATAGGTGAGCTATTACCTAACTCATTATAGTTTTTAATAATTAATTTTAGCTGTGATTCTGTTGGTTTGAATTCCATCTCGTGAAAGATCGTTCTTTCCTGTGTGTTTGCTGGTGTGTTTTTTAACAGGCCAGAAAAAACTCTTTCAATTATTTTTCTATCATCTGGGGCTAAATAAGTTATTTTTTCTCTTTTTAATATCTTTGTGATTCTGTGAATATTATTAATTAACTCTGCCTGAACCTCATCATATTTCATTCCTACAGCATAAAATTTAGGGTTTAATTTTTCTGAATCAGAGTTTTTCTTAGCATCAGCGGAAAAGCCAATTACTTTATCATCATTATCGAGCACGCGATATGGGGATTTGTTTGCAAGATATCCATTGAGATAGTTATCAAGATTACCCTTTCCCATAAGAGAGTGTTCAAATTTGATTGAAGCAAAAGCATTTTCATCAGGAATGAACCAAAAGTAACAAGGAAATCCTGGAATAGCCTTATCGACATCAAATCCAGTGGTTAACATATCCACTTTACCGGGTTTAGCTAGCGGTGGCATACCATATATCACCCCACTATCATTGGGAACCTCTGCCCAAAGAGTTAAAAGGTGGTCTCCGTACTGCCTGTCTGACGCCAAACCACAAAAATAGGTATTGCGGATGTCCTCTTCCTTTTCGGATTGGTAGGTAAGAGTATTGATGAACTCTCTTCCATCAGAAGCCCAACCTTTCAGTTTAAGCAATGTATCAGTGGTGTTGCCTAAGTCTGGTTTTTTAGAGCCGTGCTTGTAATATCCGCATCTATTGATATCAAAAAACTTCAGTTTTGCAGTTAGCATTTATTTTCCTTTTTATTATCACTACCGAGAGGCTGTGGTTAAATAATCTAACAAAAAAATTCTTTTGTAAATTATTTGTTCTCATGTTTATTCGTGATTGCCTCTGTCTATGTACGGGGTTTTCTTTATATTTTTCATGTATATCTTTAAGAGTGGCACTCAGACGTGAGCCGCCACTGGCCGTTAAGTCAAGCTGTAGCGAGTACAGCCTGCGAGAGGCAGAAAAAGATTTAACGGCCTCCCCTCCAAGCGCTGGTTTCACGTCTCAACGTTAATTGTTACGGAAACCACTCCATGAAGAAACTACTCGAATTACGCCAGCAGAAAGCCGCACTCAAAACACAGATGCGTTCCATGCTGGACAAAGCCGACACCGAAAAGCGCAGCCTGAACGAAGAAGAGGGCAAAAAGTTCGATGAACTCCGCGCCCAGGCTGATGCGCTTGAAGTTGAAATCACCCGTCTAGAAGCCGTCGCCGACGATCAGCGCAATCTGCCTGGTACTTCCGTTGAAGGTGAGCCAGTAAGCAACGACGAGCTGCGCCACTACATCATGACAGGTGATACCCGTTCTCTCTCCACGCTGGTGCAGGCTGACGGCGGCTATACCGTTATCCCTGAGCTGGACAAAGAGATTATGCGCCAGTTGCAGGATGATAGCGTGATGCGCTCCATCGCAACGGTGAAGACCACCAAAACCAACGAATACCAGAAGCTGGTATCTGTGGGCGGCACTACCGTTAATCGTGGTACCGAAGGTGAGGCACGTACCGAAACCAGTACGCCGAAGATGGAGCGCGTTGATATCAAACTCAACCCGATCTACGCCTACCCGAAAACCACTCAGGAGATCCTCGACTTCTCCGAGGTGGATATTCTGGGCTGGCTGTCTTCTGAAATTGCCGACACCTTCACCGCGACCGAAGAAAGCGACTTTGTGAACGGCGACGGTGATAAAAAATCCAAAGGTTTCCTGTCTTACCCTCGCGCGGACACTGCCGACAAAACCCGTCCGTTCGGTACGCTGGAGAAGATGGAAGCCGCTGACGTTTCCTCTGATGGCCTGATCGACCTGCTGTATAAGCTGAAAGCCAAATACCGCAAAAACGCCGTATGGGTGATGAACTCCAACACTGCGGCCAAACTGCAAAAGCTGAAAAATGGCAACGGGGATTACATCTGGCGCGATCGTCTGGTTGCCGGTTCTCCCGATACGCTGCTGGGCCGTCCTGTTCAGTATCTGGAAACCATGCCGGATGCGGAGGCAGGTAAAGCGTTCCTCGCTGTGGGCGACTTCAAGCGCGGCTACTTCATCGTTGATCACACCACTGGCGTGCGTACCCGTCCTGACAACATCACCGAACCGGGTTTCTACAAGGTGCATACCGATAAATACCTGGGCGGCGGTGTGGTGGACTCCAACGCCATCAAGGTGCTTGAGCTTTCCGGCTCCGGTTCCTGATTTGACGTTTAAGGGGCTACGGCCCCTTTTTGCCCTCTGTGGAGTCCAGTAATGAAAACAATCGATTTTGAAATCCGTACCTCCGAAGTGAGCGCCAGCAACAAAAAGCTGGTGGGCTATGCCGTGCGC
>QFQQ01000143.1 GCA_003243445.1 Citrobacter freundii | reverse complement strand
AAGAAAAGACCCACGCTTTCCCCTACACTGAGTTTTTCAGCCCCCAGGACTGAGAGAAGCTGGGGATTCTTAATCCGTTCGATGAAGTCTTTCGATGTAAAGGAATGTTCCATAACTGAAAATCTCATGAGTATAGTTTGGGGAATGGGTTTTTACGCAGACCCATCTAAAGCAGGGCGTTGCCCTTTCAGCTAAAGTTCATAAAATACGAGGAATAAGAGGAACATGAGTACGCCTCTTCTGTTTACCCAAGAGTTGGAATCGTCGGATACGTTGATTGTAAATCTTCCGTTTTCCCCTATTTTCGATATGTTAAACACCGAGATCTTGATGAGTGCATCAGGGGTGGCGTATAACAACGGGGGTCTTTGTCGTAACAATGCGATCGTCGGTGGGAACAACACCCAGAAGACCGGGATGACCGTATTGGGTATGGCACGGGTCCTGATTCGGTTTAAAGGGTCGGTTGTTTTCTTCTTTGATATTGAAGCCACCTTCTCCGTAGACCGTCTGGCGGAAATGATAGATCGAGAGATCGGTATTCCCGGGTACTTCAATGAACAGATCCTCGGCAAACGCTTCTTCTACTTCTCTCGGAATGATTTGGTAAATCCCTGTGACGGCACCTTTGTTCATGATAAGTTCAAATGGTTGAAGGGGAAGATCGCCGAACAGATTAAAGCCAAAGCCGATATCTTCATGAAGACCCCCTTTATTGACAGTAAAGGCAACCCCGTTAAAATTATTACACCTATTCTGTGCGTGGTAGACTCTATCTCTGAAATGCCCTTCCATCGAGTATCGGAACATTTCCAAGAAGGGGATGTTGATCAAGGCGGAGAGAAGAAGACACGAGACCTGGTGATTGGCAACCTCCGCCGGATCGTCTATGAAGACGCCGATATTTTGGGTGGGGTATCGGGGTGTTACCAGATCTGGGTCGCTCAGGTTGTTGATAAGATCAACATGACTGGGCGACCTGAGGAGAAGGAATCCATTTTCATCCGTCCGGGTAAGAAACTGAAAGGTCCTAAGGCCATGATGCGTATTCCGCAGATCGGTCACGAGATCCTTAAAGGTTCAGTGCTTAAAGGCGGAAGTAATGGTCAAGAGTGGTTGTACCCGAATCCCTTTGGTAAAGATGTTATTGTGACTCCTGATGCCAAAGAAATGCCTGACTTGATGATTTATAATAATCAACCCTATCGGAATAAGGCGGGGATGTCAGGTATTAACGCGTTCTTCATTGGTTCCCAGTCCATGGGAATTCAAGAAGGTCTGACCATGTACCATGTACTGAAGACAGCTAAGTACTTCGGCCTGGAAGGGAGTGACCGCAGTCATCACTGCATTCCGTACCCTGATCTGAAGGTGGGTCGTACCACTGTATGGGAAAATACCATTGAAGACCGTAAATTCCTGCGAGCACTGACCATCATTTACCACTTGTGGTTCATGCAAACCTTCTGGCTGACACTCCCCCACAAATACCGTCTGACTCCTCAGGCATTGTACGACGGTATTATTGCTCAAGGACTGGACTGGAATGATATTCTGGAGAACACGGTAGACTACTGGTACACCAATCCAGATATTGACAAGTACACTGTTACAACGTATGAACTCATTCGCATTGCACTGGGTGAACGTAAACCTTACTGGAAAGAGAAAGGTGCACCTAAGGCTATTGTTTAAATAAAGGGTGGGAGGGTAGCCTGAGTCCTCCCACCCCGACTCTGTAAAGGACCCCCTCATGGAAACAGCACCGTGCCCTACCACCATTCTCATTATGGCGGACAGTAACTTTATTAATCTTTGCCTGGATCCGTTCGACTACATCAGGCGGTTGAAAGAACGGGTGTCTGCCGTGCGGGAGGATAGCCCGTTGTTGTATACTGTCAGTGGTCGCTATGGTGTGAGCGCCATTGACAGTGAAATCCCGGTGATTGAAGTGAATGACCGGAATAAGACCCTCTTCAGTCAAACCTTGGAGAACTGCTCCATGTTGTTTGATGAACTCCTGGCGATCAGTACGGTCGAGAGTGATCCCTTTATTAACTCCGCTAAAGAAGTGATTACGTTGGCCAACAAGACGTTTACACATTACAAATACCCGAGGAAAGTGTAATGGCTGGTAACCGGAAGGCATTTGAAGAACATGTGTATAAAGCCTTTGGCCCTCTGACCAAAGGGGGTGGCAATAAGAAGATTTATGAGAAACTCTTTGCCACTATGGACGATGAAGCTTTTGAAAACTTTGTCCAGTGGTTGGAAAAGGGGAATCCGCTAGCGATTTGGGCCAGTAACTTTGTTCCTGAAGAGAAACTGAATTTTGATAACCTGATGAGACTCTGTAAACAGTTCGGTATTGAAGTTGAACACCAGTTGGTTATTTACGACGAAGACACCGGGATCAAGTCACTGACCGCTTATAAGGCGATTGTAGGGCGTGCTGAAGTCCGTAAACAACGTCAGATGTTGTCCAAGAAGTTCAGTGCGGCTAAGAACGATTACGAAATCGATGACCTCACCGGTCAACCCATGGGGGACAGCCGGAGTGCGGGAATCAGTGGGCCTGAGGTTACCGTACTGCGTAACCTGGGCTTGAACATCATGGCGAATGAACTGTACAACGTTAAAGGCGGCGACCAAGAGGCCTTTAAGGCGTACAAGAACGATTTGTTGACCGCCGGTAAGACTACCACCAATGGGAGCCTGCGTAAAGGCTCGGGTACCAAGGTGCTGAGCACGGTCCACCACCTCATGCGTGGTCGTCATATCGACACTAACTTTAACCAGAAGTGATCTCTCCCCATGGATAAACTCATTCATTTGTCGAATACCATTCAAGAAGTATGGTTAGACCTGTCAACCGGAGAAGCTCCTCCTCCCATTCTTCAGAACTTCTCGTCGCTTATCAACCGTCCTTTGATCTGTTTTAATGAAGCCTATTCAGTCTTCATGAACCAAGTGGGAAGTAGTAGTGATCTCTTCGACAGTTGGGTCAGTATTCAAATGATGGTTATCACCCGCTTGGGCGAGCATCAGGTGGCATTCAGTCAGTTCAGTCAAATGTTCAAGGAAGTCTTTAAGACCATTGAAGGGGGTAATGGACTGGATATTTCCGATGAGAATGAATATAAACGCTGGAGTTTCTTGATTGCTTTAGCGTTTAGGGTGTATACCACTCATTTCATTGTACCCCCATCTAAAGGACGTAAGGCATGAATCGGGTATTAACCGCCTACGCGGATGTGGACAGTCTCTTCGATTATCGGAGGGGATTGATTCAGAAGTGGTTAACACGAGACATGGCTGTTAGTGATGAAAACAGCTTGAGTGATGAAGCCTTTGCAGCGTATCAAGAGAAACGCCGGCTTCAAGGGGACACCCTGTGGGAACTTCATATTGAGAAGAACTACAGGGAAAGAAGGATGGATACGTTTAGTTATCCGTTCTTTGGGTTCACCCGACAGATATTCAGGGAACTCTATCAGAAACGGAGCTTACGGGATTGGGGGTACGGGTATTACCCTACCGGGTTCCTGTCTAATTTCGTTAAGGTGATTATCGAGCATGAACAACTGACCGATAAACCTATTGAGATCAAAGGGGTGACCCTCACGATCAACTGTTTCCCTTATGTCATGGATACAGCCCTTAAGGAGGAGTTGATCGAGCACGTTAAGACTCGGTTAGGCTACCGGGTGGAGGTGAAGACCGTTGATGACGACATTATCAATGCGACACCCTCCTACTATCGACAGTTCGATTATGTCTTCAAATACGACTTCCTGTTGAATGAAGACTATAAGTCCTTCTTTGAGAACGTCGGTAAACCGCCTATTCCTGATACGGCGTTTTTGGTTCCAGATCTCCTGGTTCAAGAAACCGAGTATTTGGAAGGGAGTATTTACGACCGTATCTTCGCCCAATCCATTGCGCTGGCTCCTGTATTGAAATTGATTCCGATCAACAAAGGTTTCTATGATTACTTGACGGACTAACCCCTTTATTAACTGGGTGGGGAAATCCCCACCCAGTTATGTTCGCTTGGTCAAATTTCCTCACCATCGATATCCACCAGCTGATTCCCCTGGACCAGCTCTTCTTCCGTAATGGGACTCAAGGTAGGATCCAGAGGCAGGGGTTTAGAGGGATCCAGTACGAACTGCGAGAACTCAAAGGTGGGGAGTTTAATCCCTCCACTTTGAATACGCTCCATAGCCTCCAGCATTTGGTTAAAGGCCAGTCGGTTGCCTTCGTTCTCTTTCTTCTTAGCCCGCTCTTTACGGTCATCCCGTACGGTCTTTTCAATCTGCGCAATAATCTGGGTGACCCCTTCCAGCAGGTGCGCATTCTTCGGATTATCCAAGTACGCAGACATAGCGTATTCCAGAATGAAAGCCCGGTTACGTTGTACTACCTTAACCAGTTCTTCCTGTTCGATATCCTCCAGATTACCAGTCATTGCCTTACGGAGTTCTTCCAGAACCGTTTGCATTTTATCCGTATCCAAAGGACTGGCTTTCTTCTTTTCCTTTTCGGGTGTGTCGTCAGGCGTTTCCATGATTTTTCAGACCTACATTATTCGTTTGAGTGGTTAGGAGTATGTGTAAATGGCACTAACTAAACGGGCTCTATTCAGGTGGTTAAGCTGGATACCTGGTATAGGTAACCTGTTTAACCGAAAACTGGATTCCCTCACGATCGAGCGGCTGACTGAGATTAATCAACGGTTCTCTAAGGCTTCAGTACGGTTCGCGGCTCAGATCCAGGATCTATACGATTGCTTAAAGCCCCTAAATACGTCCTTTGACATCGATCCGAGGGTCTACCTACCCTTACCTATTGAACTGTCAACAAAGTCCTCTAAGGACGCTCACAGGCTGGTAGAGAGGGTACTGTCAGGTTACTCGTGGAACCCTGACGAACACTTCGTGAGTAACATGATCGAACACTACCCCAGTTTCCTGGACTGGTACAGTAACGGTTACAGTCTCGACGGGTATTACCAGGGGATGCTGAAACTCATGGAACTGTACTGTACCTTATTCCCCGTTATACCGAATGAGGACGATCCTGTTGAATGTTATCCTGTCGTAGAGAACTTCTTAACCAGCCGGTGGTTTAGGCTGATGGTTATTGACCTGATCAAAATACTGACTCTGGTACTTATCCAACGTCGGGGAGGTTAAATGGAAGCAAACAGAAAGAGACCCAAAGCCAGCCGGTTGGAGAGTATCTCCCACAAGTTTGTACGGGATGAAGAACTCAGAGATCCCCCCGCCCGGTTATTCCGGGCAATTCTGAACAAAGTGGTTCCTACCCCTCACAAGTGGAAGAACTACTTACGGGATTATCTGGAGTATGTGGTGACCACCCGAGATCCCCAACGGGCTAAGACCGAACGCATTACCCGGCAAGGTAACATTAAGGCAACCTATTTCCAAAGCTATACGTTAACCTTCCAGAAACTCTTGGAAGGGTTGTCTATCCTACGGATGAAATCTTGCAGAATCATCATCGAGGTTGTTGATGAACACGGTGAAATACTCACAGTGGAAGAAACCATTCGCATCGTAGAGAAGAAGCGTTTGGAGAAACCCATTGTGGATGAACCGGAAGAGTGAATGCAGGAGTAGGTGCGCTAGCGCACCTACTCCCCTTCCCCTTTATTCTTTATTTTTTGGAGTGCCGCTATGGGTATCCTTGACGGGTTCAATCTGTCGTCGGGTATTAATGCCTTTAAGAAAGAAACCGAAACCGCAATGCGGGGGGTTAAAAGTGAAACCCTAACCCCTATTGATGTCACCGCCAGTCGCCTTAAAGAGGGGGTTGCCCTCACTAACCCGAATGACACCACACTCAAGTCAACCATCACCGCGTACCGGAGTTCGGTTGTAGAAGCCCTAGACGGTGTTATTGGAGCCCTGTCAGGCGGTTTACTCAATACGAAGGACATTACCCGAGCCATTCGTATTGATAGCAATGGGGTCAGTTTCAGTGATGATGACTTGATTACCGCGGCAGGGAGTCAAATGGGCGTTAACGTCTGGGGTAAGAACGGCGTTAAGCAACTCATCGCAGACACCCTCACCGCAGAATTCAATCGACTCACTGGATTGAATGTGGGTCAAATTATCCAGGTCGGTTATGGTGACAAAGGTTCACCCTTCCGTATCAATGACAGTTGGAGAACTCAGCTCGGTAGCGCCACCCTCGATATGCTCAGGGATTATACCGGTATTGATGAGTTTGTAGACGTCAGTGTTCAATCGGCGTTTTACAACGCCATCCTGTACAACTCAGCGATGTACGGGATGAGTGACAGTTATAAGACCCAATGGGATAATTACCCGTATCTCTCTCTGAG
>QFQQ01000326.1 GCA_003243445.1 Citrobacter freundii | reverse complement strand
ACCACTGGATGGCGCGCATCGAAACGGTGAAACGAGGGTTGGTCAGCACTTTTGCCGAGATTGTGAAAATCGAAGGTTTCTTGCAAGAGCCAAGTGGATTTAACGCCGCAGGGGAGCCGATAGCGCTTAACTTTGCCACCGGTGAACCGGACAAGCGTGAACTTCGCCACCCGGATGGCGTGATTCTGGATATCGGTACGCACGTGTTAGCAATGCTGCGGGAAACGGTAAGGTATCTGGGAGGGAATAATGAGATGGTGCTGCGGTTAGTGAGTGCTAAAGACCGTCTGGGACGTGATATCCCCCAGGGAGACCTGACCACGGCAGAAGGCGAGGCGCATTTGCAAGGGCTGATAAGCGGTATTCCACTGGAAATCTGGCTCAACAAATATGCGGGACCAAGTGGTGGACAAAAAGGTCTGCGGCTTTATCTTCGCGACGGGAGCATCATCAGCCATGACCGACGCGGTACAGAAGATGTACTGGAAGTGATTGACGGCGAGGCGGTACAACGCTGGAGCATTACCGGTACGATTTACGCCCATTGTCTTGCTGAGCAAATTCTGGGAGCGCAAAGTTTGTTTGAACGTTGTCCGCAGGAGGTGAGCCAAACGACACAGCGCAGGCTGGAAGAAGTGGAATACCTGTTAACATTACAGCAGCAGTTACGTGGGCCACATTAAGCGCATGGTGTTAGAATAAAAGCAGCCATACATTTTCTGTACAAGGATACGATATGTCGATTACCTGCCCGGATTGTCATGCAGAGCTGGAGCCACAAAACGGTGTGGCGCACTGCGAGCATTGTCACAAAGATATTCAACTGGATTGTCACAAAGATATTCAACTGGAAGCGCGTTGTCCGGAATGCCATCTGCCACTGCAAGTATTAAAAGCCTGCGGAGCGGTGGATTATTTCTGTCAGAACGGCCATGGCCTTATTTCGAAGAAACGCGTGGAATATAATGTCATAATATAAATTATATTATGAATAATTTTTGCTGATTAATATTTATTATGAATGCTAATCAGCTTTAATCATTATTATTACAAATATTTTATCTTGCTTTGATAATCTGGCTGATTTTTTAGGATTATATTTAGGTTATAAAGGCATTCATTAGCGTGAATCATAAATATAATGTTCCTGCTGTACAGCAACTTTGTTAATACAGGAACATGTTATGGCCCGAAGGGCGCGCTTTGTTATCTTGCTTGTTCTATTCGTTTCTGGCGCAGTTATTGCCGGGTACAATATTGTTGCGCCTGCAGCAACCAATAACATAAGTGAGTCTACGTTGCCCGATCTCGGCAGTGAGTCGGTACTAAAAGAACAGCATAATAACGAAGATCAATCCATTAAAGAGAAAGGTGTCGACTATTTTATTAACTCCGCGACACAAGGCTTTGAAAACCTGACGCCTGACGCGTTGAAATCACAGGCGCAAAGCTATTTGCAAAATCAAATTACCTCCTCCACGCAATCGTATATAGAAG
>QFQQ01000049.1 GCA_003243445.1 Citrobacter freundii | reverse complement strand
GAGCCGGTTTGCTTGTAAAACCCCTACGAATGCTTTTCATTGGCAATGCCCTCCCACCCACAATTGAAATTGTGGGCTAGGTAGGCCGTTTTGGTTCGACGAATTATTCGAAGAGCTGACGGGTGTGATAAGCATTGCGAATAGCCGGGTATGCGATTAGCCCACAATTTTAATTCGATGTCGTTTAGGGAAAGCATTGGAATTGCCAATAATAGGCTGTTATCCTGGCCCACGGCTTTAAGTATACCGTTATGACACATCTTTCCTGGTTTGAATCCAACACAGAAATTTAAAATGTCATCCCGGGTCTCCGATCAACGTCGGGAATAAGTTCCCTGTCATACCGGGCGTCTGATTTTCATAGGATAACAATTTTAAACGACGCAGACCCGGGACGACATTTCACCCCTCTAAACGACCCATGCCGGGTCTGCATGCAGTAAGGCTGTTACGCGAATAGAAACATACGCTTAACATTAACCATTTGAATATCGTTTTTTAAGTCAGCACCACCAACTCCCCTTCAATCCGCTTCTTCAATATTTCATACTCCGTTCCAGTCTCCCACTTTTCGTGGGGCAAAAGCATCATATTTATATTACTCCCCTGCCGGGCGGTAATTGCAAAAAGCTTTTCATGTAAATCCCATTTTAGTTCCGCCGGTTGATCGCCGTTTGCAAGTATCAGTATATCCCAATGACTATGTGGATCATCACTTCCTTTAGTCTTATCACCAAAAAGCATGATCGTGGCATCAGGAATTATTGAAAGGATTGTTGCTTTGAGTTCTTTCCGTATTTGCTCATCCAGCCGCTCCTGTGGAGTTTCCGGGAAGAGCCAGCTGTCACCAATATGATCGGTTACCAAAAAATGGCTGACAAGCGCCCGGAACACTTTATTAGGCGGGACTTTAAGAAAAACGAAGGCGCGTTGTTTCAGACTAGCATTTGACGTAATACTCTTCGCATAAAAGATCGCCATTTTCATCCGGTCATTCTGTTCTTTTTGCTTCGCTGAAAGCTTTCTGCGCGACATATCCGGCACGCTCGTGATGACAGTCTTATTACCATATTGTTTCACGATGATATTGCTCAGTTTACCGGACGCACCGGTAAGCAAAGGATTTCCTGTTGAGATCATAGTTATAAGGTTTCATCCAATTTACAACCAAATATTGTCCGGTTAAAATCCATTAATACTCCAATAATTTCACATTCATGCTCCATTGATCTTTCATTGTAAAATAGAAGATCAATGGAGCATGAATGGAGGATGAAAGGAAAATAAATGAAAAATGGCCGATAGAACAAGCTTGCGGCAGAGGCGGCACCAGCCGGCTTATTATATGATATGGCTGACTTTAACGGAACAACCGGGTGGTTGATCTTGCTTCGTTGTACGTATTTGTCGTCAGAGGACTTGCCGACGGAATCGCTGTTATTGTCCACTGGACTGTAATGCAAAATAACCTGCTGACTGTCGGAGTACTTGCGCTAGGGCTGGATCTGGTTTACCCGTAAAAACACGCGGAGCTGGTACGCGAAATGATCAGAATGGGCTGCGGGCTGGTGACGGAATTCAGAAGTAAGACAGATTCTGACAGGTGTCAGTTTCCTGCAAGGAACCGGCTTGTTGCGGGCATGAGCAATGCAGCGATTGTGATAGAAACAGTTATCTGAAAGGCGAAATTATAGATAATTGATTTTAAACACATAGGACAACGTAACATTGAGGAGTCAACTTTTGCACACGTTGGGGAATAGAAGCTTGATAATGCAGTAGTCAAAATCATATCTTAGTAATCCACCTTATTCTATTCTTTATATGCGTCCAAACACAACTCCAGGTTTGTCCAATAGATTTCGCCATCGCAACAAGCACAGTAATTCTAAACAGCTAAAAATTATCAGGCTTTATGCGTCATCGTCGGTGGCGATTTTCCTTGTTGTTCTATATTTTCTATATTCTAATATTACGCCCGCAGATATTGCAGTTTTCTCAATTCCGCTATTATTCCCAGCATTTTTTAGTTACATAAAGGCAGAAAATGTGTTCAAAGAAAAAAAAACAAAGACGGATTATTATAGCGTTGTACTTCCACTATTAGCCGGGCTTCTCATAGCATCTGCGACAAAGAGTAATTCGAACTTTTCAGCTAAAAATCTAAAATCAGAAAAAGATTCTTTATCGAATGAAAACAAAAAGCTGCAAAATTACCTTAAAAGCGAATTCTCCAAAATGAATGACCTAGGTTCGGAAACCAGGGACTCTGTAAGGAAAATTTCAGCTAAAATCAATCCACAGGTAACAGCTACGAAAGATTTAATGAAAGAAATCGAAACAAGAAGCTCACTTTATAACTCTATCTTAGAAAGTAACGATTCAATATCTAAAGAAAAAAAGATTTCTGAGATTATCGCAATGTTTGAATACTTTAACCAAGCTCCGATTGATGCGAAAACTGTGTATAATCTGAAACCTAAACCAAATGACTGGCATATTTATACAAGCCGATATTTAATGAGCGTAAAAAATATAGTTACCACTCAGCTACAGAATCCTTTCTTGAAAGAAAATCCTACGTTGATGGTTCCATTCAATCAATTCCTAAATTGCTGGGCAAGAATACAGAGAGATTTGGATGAAAATTACAAAGAGGCAACAGAGCTAGATATAAACTCATATATTGACGGAACCATGAAAAAAATTGAAGAATGCCTAACGCAGATCGGGAATGCTATCGAAGTGTATAGCAAGATACAGCCTGACGTACCTCTTGAGACACCCGTCCTGCGGAGAAAACTGAGAAAAAAAGTTCCATACAGTCCAGATTATAATCCTGAGTTAGTATTCTAGGACAAATATTTCAGAACACTCGAAAGTTATATGATTAGTATAAAGTACATTAAAGGCTTAAATGTTGTATTGTTTCTAACAACCCACCCTTACATATCCAAACAAATGAATAATAATTTCGGTTAATTTCTATAAGAAATCTGGCAATCCGCATCCCTCTCTACGCTCAAACACAACCCTGAAACCAACACATTAATATATAAAACGTAAAAACTGACTAGGACTCGAAAATTACTTTTTCATTAGACAATACCTCAACACGTGAACCCGAACATTCAAAATTCAACTCCGACACCTTCCCCAAATCAACCGTTCAGAATAGCAAAAGACACGCTTTTCTTTTCAATTATAGCAATTGGAATTTATATCTGCGCGTTGAAATACATCCTATTTCCGAAAGTTGAGTTTTCAGATATTTGGGTTGCGACTACCCTATTATTATTAGGGATGCTGGTTTCACTAATTGGACTTATTGACAATTGGGGATCAGCCACAACCAATATCAAGCGGAATATAACTCGAATTTTGTGTGTACTTGCAGTGTTATTTTTCGGATTTAGTACATACAGTGAATTCGATAAAGCACATGACTCAAAGAAGTTAACCAGTACTATCAATTACGTAAAAGACAACAGTGACACAATTAAAGTTACTGGCAACATTTCAAATCAATACGCTAAGGAAAATAAAGATAATTACTTGGATACGATAAACCCTAAATTGAGAGAAACATTAGCGATGCTGGATTCTGTAAAAAGAATAAATAAAATAAACCTAGAAATAGGCGCGGAAGATCTAGCACAAAATATAAAAAATAAATTACTGACCGACTCCTTAAATGAAGCAAAAGAAATTCAGGGACTTGCTGACTTCTTAGACTATTTTACCACCCCCTCTACAGTAGAAGCCGTTGCGATAATAACTAACTCTATAGCCAATCCGATTCTATAGCAGCTGTACACAACAGAATATATGAGAAATCTCCACAAAAGAATTATCGAACAATTACTGAATCCGTACTTAAAAAAAATAAAAGACCTGTACAAAGAAACACAGGATTTTGAGAATGCTTGGGTCAGCGAACTATATAATTTAACTGAAGGTTTCAGTAATGATTCATCTTACGTTGTTAAGAAAAGAGACGAGATTGGCCAATGTTTGTTCAAATTCGAAAAGGTTGTATCAAGCAGGCTATTTTATCAAAACACAGCAAAAATTGAAGATTCTATACTATTTGAACGTATTAAATCTGGGATATTACCGATTGAATGTAAAATCCCGTAACCGTCCTTAATAGAAATCTGACAATCCGTACCCTTCTGACGCTTTCTTTATTGCTTTAAACTTATCGGTTTATAATGTTTTTGAGGCCAGGTAATTAAAATTTGTGCCGTTTAAAACATCACAGATGGTACTATTAAACCACCATTCTTCCAGAAAAAAACACTCGTTCCCGATGAAAATACATCTCCTCCAACACCTTCCCGGAACTCATCATCCACTACTTTTAAAAAATAATGGACACCGAACTTCTATACCATATCGCCCTCACCATGGTCTCGAACATCGGACCTGTTCAGGCTAAAACGCTTGTCAACCGGTTCGGGTCCGCACGCGCGGTTTTTACTGCGCCGTTGGAGACATTATGCAAAATTGAAAACATCGGGCAGGCAAAGGCTGCCGCCATCCGGTCGTTCCGGGATTTTGACGCAGCGGAAAAGGAAATGGTATTTATACAGCGGTATGGCATACAGCCGATACCGTTCACTGACAAGGTCTATCCGCAGCGGCTGCTGAACTGTTATGATTCTCCCACGCTCCTTTATTACAAGGGGACCGCTGATCTGAACAATTCGAAGATCATCGCGATCGTGGGCACAAGGACGAATTCGGAATATGGCCGTTTTGTAACGGAGCAACTGGTAGCTGATCTCGCTTCGCTGGGCGTACTTGTGGTCAGCGGGCTGGCCAGCGGCATCGACGCTATTGCTCACCGGGCAGCACTGCAAAACAGTCTGCCGACCGTGGGAGTACTTGCGCATGGGCTGGATCAGATCTACCCCGAAAAACATGCGGAGCTGGCGCGCGAAATGATCAGGATGGGCGGCGGGCTGGTGACGGAATTCAGAAGCAAGACAGATCCTGACAGGTATCAGTTTCCGTCGAGGAACCGGCTTGTTGCGGGCATGAGCGATGCAACGATCGTGATAGAAACGGGTGTCAAAGGCGGCAGTATGATCACTGCGGAGCTGGCAAATGGCTATAACCGGGATGTATTTGCTCTTCCGGGGAAAACCACTGATCCCACCAGCATGGGTTGCAATCACCTGATCCGCAGTAATAAAGCCTGTCTCATCGGCAGTGCGGCAGAGCTGATGGAAAGTATGAACTGGGGCGAAACACCCAGGCTTCCCCGAAAATCGCAACGCGAGATCTTTATTGAACTAACCGCTGAAGAACAGGTCCTTATCGATCTTCTCCGTGGCCGGGAAGCCGTTCATATCGATGAGATCAACCTGAAAAGCGGATTAAGCAACAGTTCTGTAGCCGCCGCCATACTAAACATGGAGCTGCAAAACGTTATTTTTGCGAAACCGGGGAAGAGGTATTCGTTATTGTGAGATTACAAAGTCGCTCGATGATCGATGTCCGATGTCCGATGATCGACTTCGACTCACAAACTGTTTTCGAACATCGACCATCAAACATCGAACATCGATCCCGTTAAACACCAAAATGATACATGAAAACTGCACGGATATTTTTTCTCTCTTTACTTCTCGCGCTGATTTCTCAATCTGGTAAATCCCAATGTACCGCACTGGGGCAGAATCCGTCGACGGCGTTTCCTGTATGCGGAACTACAGTGTTTCAGCAGACGGACGTTCCGCTCTGCTCATCACATTCGCTGTATGTACCGAATTGCGTAGATGGTGCAGCCTATGAGAACAGAAATCCATTCTGGTACAAGTTTACCTGCTTTAATACCGGAACACTCGGGTTTGTGATCACTCCAACGAACTTATCGGACGACTATGACTGGCAACTGTATGATATTACCGGTCTCAATCCTGATGAAGTGTACACCAATAAGAACATCGTGGTTGCCGGTAACTGGTCAGGCTCTTCGGGCACTACGGGTGCATCCAATACAGGCGTGAGTTTTATCCAGTGCGCTTCCGACCCTACAGCAAATGCCAACACATTCGCACAAATGCCGAACCTGATCGCAGGCCACGAATATCTGCTACTCGTGAGCCACTATACAAATTCACAAAGCGGTTACTCACTTTCATTTGGCGGTGGCACAGCTGTGATCACTGACCCGACAGAACCACACCTGGGTAAAGTCATCCCGGATTGTGACGGCAAAACGCTGACCGTTGTGCTGAATAAAAAGCTCCGCTGCAATTCTCTCAGCGGCAGCACGGGGACAGGTTCCGAATTCAGTATTGGTACGCCCGGCGTGACCATCGCTTCCGTTACATCTCCACAATGCGGGACAGGTTTTGTGTTTGATACACTTGTGATCACGCTTAATAATCCGCTTCCTCCTGGAGATCATCAACTCGTGATCCATAACGGCAGTGACGGAAATACGCTGCTCGATGTATGCGGCCAGGCGATCCCTGATGCAGAAAGCGTTTCTTTCCGTTATGATCCTCCCATCCCCATTTTCGCGGATAGCATCGGAACGGTTGGTTGTGCGCCCAACCAATTGAAAGTCTATTTCCCGAAACGCATCGATTGCAGCACAATAGCCGCAGATGGAAGCGATTTCTCTGTTACAGGTCCTACTGCCGTAACCGTCGTTGGCGCCTCGGGTGATTGCGTAAACGGTAAAAGCTATGTAGTAAATCTGCAGCTGGCCAGCCCGATCGGTACCGGAGGAACTTATACGGTATTATTAAAAACGGGTAATGACGGCGGTACCATCACCGATGAATGCGGTCTGCCATCGCCTACACACACCAGAACGTTTACTGCTACAGATACGGTGTCTGCTGATTTTACTTACACCACGCAGTTGGGTTGCCGGGAGAACACGCTTACGTTTTCGCACGATGGTGCACACAATATCACATCCTGGAACTGGAATTTCAATGCCATCTCCAGCGTTACTACACAAAATCATACGATCAAATTCCCGGCTTCAAGCACTAATACAGTCCGGTTGATCGTAACGAATGGCGTGTGCAGCGACACTTCTTCTCAAACGATCACGATGGATAATGAAGTGAAAACGAGTTTTACTATGCCCCCGGTCATCTGCCCTGAAGATCTATTGGAAATCCAAAACACATCGACCGGCCTGGTGGATCAATGGAACTGGTCATTTGGCAATATCGCCACCAGCCAGGTAAAGGATCCGACGCCGCTGAAATTCCCGATGACAAATATTGAAACGGTTTACGCGATCAAAGTCGTAGCCAGGAACAATACCCTGAATTGCAGCGACAGTACCGTTCAACCACTAAAAGTCCTGAACAATTGTTTCATCGCCGTGCCATCTGCCTTCACTCCAAACAATGATGGATTGAATGATTTCCTTTATCCGAACAACGCCATCAAGGCAGAAAACCTCGATTTCAAGGTATTCAATCGCTGGGGACAGCTTGTCTTCCATTCAAAAGACTGGACGCGCAAATGGGACGGCAAACTAAATGGTGTTGAGCAGGGTACCGGAGTGTATGTGTGGATGCTGGAGTATACGCACAGGGACACGAAGCAGAAGGTTTTTCAAAAGGGGACCACGACGCTAATCAGGTAGCGAATGAGCGCGAATGTTCGCGAATTAGCATTTGATCGGTTGGAGAGGCCCATTGCTCTTGAAAGGTCAGCGGTGCATGGTTTTTCTATTTAGCGAATTCTAATAACCAGTCCTGCGGGATTGAATATCTTTAAATCAATTTTCCGAAAACACGAATATTAAAATCCGCGTATCGAATTCACACCTGTAACTCTGTACTGCGTTATGAGACTTAGATACCTGTTTTTCTTTTTCCTGCTTATCTCCCCTGCCCGCGCCTGGCTGCAAGTGGCCTGTACCACCCTGGGACAAACTCCGCAGACCGCCTTTCCTGTTTGTGGGACCAGCACTTTCTCCCAGACAAATGTGCCGACCTGTGGAGGTCGCAGCATTCCGGGACCTTGTACGGGAGGGATTGCGGATGTGAACCCGTTTTATTATCGCTTTACCTGTTTTACTGCGGGAACGCTGGGTTTTACCATTACTCCTCAACAGTCGAACGATGATTACGACTGGCAGGTGTTCGACATCACCGGCAGGAATCCAGATGATATTTACGTAGATGCTTCGCTTTTCGTGGTTTGCAACTGGTCAGGTAATACCGGCACCACCGGTACCAGTGCTACGGCCTCTGGCCTGGCGCAATGTGCAGGAACAGCCTTTCCAACTTTCAGTGGTATGCCCACGTTGATCGCTGGACATGAGTACTTATTGCTGGTCAGTAATTTCAGTGCATCCCAAAAAGGTTATGACCTGAAGTTTACAGGCGGTACTGCAGTGATCGCAGACCCCGTGCAGCCAGCCATTGCCGGCGCAAAGATCGATTGCGGTGCAACGGAGATCACCATTGGTTTCAATAAAAAAATGCGCTGTAATACAGTTGCCGCGAATGGGAGCGATTTCACCATCTCTCCTTCCGGCACGATCGTTTCAGCAGCCGGTGTAAACTGCTCTTCCAGTTTTGATTTTGACTCTGTACGCCTCACACTATCCGCACCGCTCCCCCCGGGCAATTACACGATCACGCTGAAAACAGGTTCAGACGGAAACACCATTGCTGATAACTGCAACACACAAATATCAGCCGGCAGCACTACTACCGTCGCCGTATTACCACAGCCGGCCATACCGATGGGAACGATCACGCCACCGGCATGTACACCGGGTTCGCTTGTATTGAATTTCACTGATCCCATAAAATGCAGTTCGATCGCAGGCAACGGAAGCGATTTTGCGATCACAGGCCCAGGCACTGTAACCGTTACCGGCGCAACTGCCACCTGTAATGCTGGTGGTTTCACAACAGCCATCACGATACAAACATCCGGACCTATAATTACGCCGGGAAATTACCAGGTGGTAATGCAACAGGGTTCAGACGGCAACACCTTATCGGGTAATTGCAATAGGCAGGTGAATGCCGGGCAGAGTGCCGCATTTGTGATCACACCGCAGACACCGTTGGCAATGGGGACAGTTCCCGCACCAGCCTGTTCGCCATCTGTGATCACGCTTAATCTTCCTGATAAGATATTCTGCAGCACCATTGCCGGGGATGGAAGTGATTTTGTGATCACCGGCCCAACCACCGTTTCAGTTACCGGCGCAAGCGCCACCTGCGATGCAAATGGCCAATCCTCATCGATCTCTATTCAATTATCTGCACCACTCGCGGTAACAGGAACATACCAACTGCGAATCGTCAGCGGAACTGACGGCAATACCCTGATCGGCGATTGCAGCAGAGCCGTGCCTGCGGGGCAAACGGCGGGCTTTGACATACCCGACGCACCATTTACGGCAATGGGCCTCATCACTACGCCCGGTTGTTCACCCACTACGTTGACACTTACTTTACCCGCATCGATACAATGTTCTTCCATTGCAGCAGATGGAACTGATTTCCGTTTGACCGGCCCCGGGCCTGTTACCATCACAGGAGCAACGGGGAATTGCAATGCAAGTGGCTTAACGCAGATCATTACGCTGCAGCTTTCATCTGCCATTGTTACGGGCGGAAATTATAATGTGGAACTGATTACCGGGACAGATGGCAATACCTTGCTAAGCGAATGTTATCGTCCTACACCTGCCGGCGCGATCACTGGCTTTTCCGCTACGGATACTGTCTCCGCAGAATTCCAGGTATCTGTCTCCTATGATTGTTTGCAAAATGAAGCAACATTCACGCATGATGGCGCACATGGAGTGACCAGCTGGAACTGGGTAGTGAATGGCACTGCGGCGGGCAATCAGCAATCATTGATCAGAACGTTTTCTGCACAAAGTCAGAATGAAATACAATTGACTGTTTCCAATGGTGTTTGTACAGACACCTACACGCAGCCATTGAATTTTGCCAATAAGATCACGGCTGCTTTTGATATCCCGGATATGGCCTGTCCCGGCGACAAGATCGAGATCATCAATAAGAGCGAAGGTCCTATTGACAACTGGAACTGGAGCTTTGGTGCGATTGCCGCTCCGAGCAGTTTGCAAACGCCACCGGTGATCACTTATCCGTTAACAGGCGTTGATCAGTATTACACGATCGTACTAAGAGCAAG
Organism: Citrobacter freundii; assembly: GCA_003243445.1. GTDB lineage: Bacteria > Bacteroidota > Bacteroidia > Chitinophagales > Chitinophagaceae > Terrimonas_A. The sequence goes on along the minus strand of QFQQ01000049.1, from coordinate 52,506 downwards.
TAATAATAATGGTTGCGAGACCTCACGCGCGGAGCAGATCAAAATACTCGGCAGCTGCGTGATCGGTGTTCCATCTGCTTTCACCCCGAACAATGATGGCAAGAACGATTACTTCTATCCGCTCAATGCCTTCAAAGCCGACCAGCTCAATTTCCGCGTCTATAACCGCTGGGGCCAGCTCGTCTTCCACTCCACCGAATGGACCAAACGCTGGGATGGCTCCATCAACGGCATCCCGCAGGCTACCGGCACTTACGTATGGATGCTGGAGTATGTGCATAAGGATACGAAGGAGAAAGTGTTTCAGAAGGGGACGGTGACGTTGATCCGGTGATCCGGCGGGGAGGAGTTAAAGGTTCCAGAGGTTTCATAAGTTTCAGAGGTTTCATAGGTTGCTACCGCGCTTTGAAAGTAATTTATTGCAGGGATTAGCTCGATCAGGGAGAGATAAAACTTTTAGACTTTCTTAAAGCGTCGGGCATTCTATTTAAGTATATCATGAAACTTTTTGAATTTTTACACCTATAAAACCTTTTAACCTAAGGATACGAAGGAGAAGGTGTTTCAGAAGGGGACGGTGACGCTGATCCGGTGATCCGGCGGGAAGGAGTTAAAAGTTCCAGAGGTTTCATAAGTTTCAGAGGTTTCATAGGTTGCTACCGCGCTTTGAAAAGTAATTTATTGCAGGGATTAGCTCGATCAGGGAGAGATAAAAACGTTTAGACTTTCTTAAGGCGTCGGGCATTCCTAATTAAGTACGTCATGAAACTTTTTGAACTTTTACACCTATAAAACCTTTTAGCCTAACGAACTTCTCAAAGCGCGGTAGCAACCTATGAAACCTCTTAAACTGATGAAACCTCTGGAACCTTTCCCCCCCTCCCCACTTCCATTTTTTTAGATTCCCCCCATTCACCTACCTTTGCACATGGCAAGAACAATTACCCCCACGGACAAGAATTCCAACAAATTTTTCGGTGAAGGCTTAACGTTTGACGATGTGTTACTTATACCAGGTTATAGCCAGGTATTGCCCCGCGATGTTAGCATAAAGACCCGTTTAACAAAAGATATAACACTGAATGCACCGCTGCTGTCGGCCGCGATGGATACAGTAACAGAAGCTCCTTTGGCGATGGCACTGGCCCGCGAAGGTGGGTTGGGTATTCTCCACAAAAACATGACGATCGAAAAACAGGCAGACCATGTGCGGAAAGTGAAAAGAAGTGAGAGCGGTCTGATCATTGACCCCGTTACACTCCAGGAAGATGCCCTCGTCGGAGATGCACTGCGCCTGATGAAAGAAAATAAGATCGGCGGTATTCCTATTGTTAGTAAAGATGGAAAATTAGCGGGTATCCTGACGAACCGCGATCTGCGTTTCCAGACAAATGTGAAAATGAAAGTAAGCGAGATCATGACCAGGGAAAACCTGATCACCGCTCCTGAAGGAACCGATCTGAAAAAAGCAGAAACCATTCTCCGTAAATACAAGATCGAAAAATTACCCGTGGTCAGCAAAAGTGGAAAACTCATGGGCCTGATCACTTACCGTGATATACTGCAGGTGACAAGTTTTCCTAACGCCGTAAAAGATGCCTATGGCCGTTTGCTGGTTGGCGCAGGTGTCGGTATCACCAAAGACCTGCTGGACCGTGTGGCTGCTTTACAACATTCAGGTGTGGATGTGATCGCGCTGGATAGTGCGCACGGACATAGTAAAGGCGTGATCGATGCGTTGAAACTGGTGAAAAAGAATTTCAGGAAGATGAATGTCATTGCAGGTAACATAGGCACGGCTGCTGGTGCAAAAGCATTGGCTGATGCAGGTGCAGATGCGGTGAAAGTTGGTATCGGACCTGGTTCGATCTGTACCACGCGTATTGTTGCAGGTGCGGGTGTACCACAACTGACAGCGGTGATGGAAGCTTATTCTGTATTAAAACAAAAGAACATACCGGTTATTGCCGATGGTGGTATCCGCTATACAGGTGATATGGTGAAAGCGTTGGCTGCCGGCGCGGATGTGGTGATGATGGGTAGCGTTTTTGCCGGTACAGAAGAAAGCCCTGGCGAAACGATCATCTATGAAGGCCGTAAGTTCAAACAATATCGCGGGATGGGATCACTCGGCGCAATGGCCACCGGCAGCAGCGACCGCTATTTCCAGGATCCTGAAGATGATGTAAAGAAATTTGTACCGGAAGGTATCGAAGGCCGTGTTGCCTACAAAGGTTCATTGAAAGAGATCGTATACCAATATGTCGGCGGCCTCAGGGCCGGCATGGGCTACTGCGGTGCTTCAACTATCGAAGAACTGAAGAAAGCGCAATTCGTAAAGATCACCAATGCCGGCATGCGTGAAAGCCATGCGCATGATGTGGATATTACGAAGGAAGCGCCGAACTACAGCAGAAGATAAGTTTAAGAGGTTCCATAGGTTTCAGAGGTTTGATAGGTTTCATAGGTTGCTGCCGCAGATTGCAAGGCATGACGATTAAAGTAACAACCCTCTGTTGGAAGAACCTATGGAACCTCTGAAACCTATGGATCCTTTGAAACCTATCAACCCTCAAACTCCCCCAACACAGAACCTGCATGCAACGAATCGCAATAGACATGGACGGCGTTCTTGCCGATGTATACCATCAGTTTTTTAAAATGGATGAAGCGGATTTTGGAAAATTGCGCCCGATGGAAGAAGTAGCCGGAAAGCCCGAGCGCGATGGATTTCCGCATATCATGAAATATGTACACACCAAGGATTTTTTCCGCACCGCGCCGTTGATAGAAGGATGTGTGCCGGTGGTGGAAGAACTGAATAAAAAATACGAACTGTATATCGTATCTGCAGCGATGGAATTTCCTAAAAGCCTGCCGGAGAAACTTGAATGGCTGAGTGAACATTTCCCTTTTATCGGATGGCAGCAGATCGTATTCTGCGGATCGAAACAAATTGTACAGGCAGATATTATGATCGATGATCACTTCCGTAATCTTGATTCATTTAAAGGAAGTACAAGCCTGCTTTTTACACAACCGCACAATGTAAAGGCTGATACAGGAAGACATCAGCGGGTCAACAACTGGGATCAGATCTCGGGATTGCTGCTTTCATAGATCTGATGGTTCTTGATAAATGCAGTACGTAGGGTTCCCGCAGATTACGCAGATTTTATCAGTGCTGTTATAGAAAAGTGCCTCTTTAATTCAATAGCTTGTTATCGGAAGGCGCTGATTTCGCAGATCAGGTGCTGAGAGCAGGTTGTTATCTGCGTAATCCGCGCGTTCTAATACGGAAATCTTCACGTTATCAACTGTTATTTCAACGTAGAATTCCATCTAACTAATCATGATAGCTTGCAAATCAGGGATTGATAGATGATGTTTTTGAAGTTTCTTTTTGATATTGGACAATACAGAAGTCCTGATTTTGTCTGCATAGCAATCTTCGGAGATGGGAGTGTAGGGTTGCTGTTTTGTAACCATATTCCAGATAATAACCGCCAGTTTTCTGGCGGTTGCGGTAATGGCGGCTGCTCTTCCTTTCTTAAAAGCGATGCGGGCGAAAAAGCTTTTTAATGTACCGGCCTTGCTCAGCCCGATAGAGTTGGCTGCATTCCGTAATACCAATGCAAAAGCGTGCTTACCTCTGGGAGTTCGGCTACTGACTACGCGCGAACCGGTAATTTTATTATTAGGAGCCAGTCGTAACCAATGAGTAAAAGCCTTAGCGGTGGGGAATTTACAAATATCAAGGCCTATTTCTGTCAAAAAGCTCATCACAGTAGCGTGACTGATCCCATCTATGTCAAAAAGATTCACGCCAAGGTATCGGTGGCTTAATAACGGGACATCAAATTGTTGTTGATTGCGATAAGATCGTTTACGCTTCAGGTCCAGCGCAGGCACTGCCACCATAGGCGTTAACTCTTTTAATAAAGCCTCCAGCTGACTATCAACGTTGGCTATGCGTTGCTCATACACCTTATAAAGCTCATAGCAATCCTGTAGTTCAAACAACAGCTCCGGCTTCCAGTTACCGGTTAAGGCATCAGCGATCTGTTGAGGGCTTTTCTTCACATGGCCACTTACCAGGCAGGCCAGTTGCTGACCATCGCGTTCTCCATTTAAAATGGCTTCGATGATACGACGTCCACTCTTGCCCAGAATATCACTCAGCGCAATATCCAGCCGGATATTCATCAGCCGCATGGCTTTCTGCATCTTATTGCTTAACGCAGCGCATTGTTCAATCAACCAGTTACGATGCCGTTGATAAGTCCTCATCCGATCAATCGACCCAGAAGGCAAAAAACTCCCCCGTAATAGTCCCAGACTGTGTAATTGTTGCAGCCACTGACAATCCTTTACATCTGTTTTACCGCGAACATTTTGGGTGTGGCGCCCATTGACCAATAGCACCTCAAAGCCAGCCTCCTGAAGCGCCGAAAACAGGGTCTGCCAGTAATTACCGGTGCTTTCCATCGCAATAGTGGTTACCTGATGAGCCTTAAGCCAGTCGATCATCAACTCATGATCCCGGTTGTATACTCCAAACTCTTTGACCTGATCAACACCCTGACCTACAGCTACATAATGGCTCCGGGAGCCTACATCAATACCCGCTGCCTGCGTATTGACGACCTTCATTGTCATTTGCTTTGCTGCCATAACTTTCGTTTTAAAAAAGGCCATGGAGCATGTATCTTTACGTTCAAGAATATTCCATACGGGATTGCCAAAAGGCATCACCACTTTGTTCTTCAAGAGCCGCAACTTCTACTTGCGGCTTTTGCATACATGCTAACCAGAATCTGCGAGGGGCTCAAAAGCATAGGCTTCTTCCATCTGCCAGCTAAAAGTTAGCAACCTTGTTCTATATTTTCTTGTATATCTTATAATCTGCGGGAACCTCCTTTACAATCCGGAACACAGTGCTGGTATAAAAAAGAGACCTTCCACTATCGGAAGGTCTCTTTTCATATAAAACTTTTCAAACCGTATTCGATCATCGCGCATCGAACATCGATCATCGAATTAAAAATCTCCATCTTCATCACCAAGTTTCACCTGGTAAGTATAAGTTCCGTTATAACCCGGATAAATGCCTTCAAGTTTGAGACGGCCTGTTCCATTGTTCATGTATTTTCCAAGCTCATCTGCATTCTTAACATCCTGGCCATTTACCGTGGTGATGATAAAGCCCTGTTCCATCCTTGTTCCGGAGAAAGGACCACCATCTTTGATCTTTTTTACGATCACACCACCGGCTACATCGTATTCTTTTGCTTTTTTCGCATCGAGGTTTTCGAGTTCAAGACCGAGTCTGTCGCCCACTATCTCAGCGGAGCTGATATCTTCGATCTTGCTGGCAGTACCTTTCAGCACAACGTTCGCTGTCATTTCTTTTCCTGCGCGGATATAAGTGACCGGTACTTTTTCACCAGGTTTGAGGCTGGCAAGGTGACCGCTCATTTCGATGCCGCTTGATACGCTGTTACCGTTTACCTTAGTGATCACATCTCCTTTCTTGATACCGGCCGCTGCAGCAGCGCCATCAGCAGGAACAGTCTGCACATATACACCCTGACCGTCTTTCACACCGGATTGTTTGACCATACTTTCGTTCTGTGACTGACTTGGGCTGTAAGAGATACCGAGGTAACCTCTTTTTACATCACCGAATTCGATCAGGTCGCTTACCACTTTGCGAACAATGTTCACAGGGATAGCAAAACCATAACCTGCATAAGTTCCGTTCGGAGCAAGGATCGCAGAGTTGATGCCGATCAGTTGTCCTTCAGGAGTGATCAATGCACCACCGCTGTTACCCTGGTTGATCGCGGCATCTGTTTGAATGAACGACTCAACTGGTGAAGCACTCTGGCGGCTGTTGATACCGATCGAACGGCCTTTCGCACTTACGATACCGGCTGTAACGGTTGTTTCCAGCGTAAGCGGATAACCAACTGCCAGTACCCACTGACCAAGCTTCACGTTATCAGAGTTGCCATAAATCATGTAAGGCAGACCAGTTGCATCGATCTTCAATACAGCAAGGTCTGAACTTGGATCACGGCCGATCACTTTTGCGGGATAAGATTTCTTATTGCTTAATGTAACGGTGATCTCTTCCGCCACACCTTCACGTCCATCAGATACCACGTGATTGTTTGTGACGATATAACCATCTTCACTCAACAATACACCGCTACCTGAAGCTCTTTGTTCAGGCTGGATCATAGTACCACCACCAGGTCCGAAGAAGAACTGATCGAAGAAATCATCCATTCCGCCCTGACCCTGGCTGCGAAGGCCATTGCTGATCTTTTTCGCAGCGATCTTCGTTTTGATATGCACCACAGCAGGTACGGCTGCGTTTGCCGCCTTGGTGAAATCAACCGCGTCCGCAGGAGCACCGGCGATATTTTCATTAAAACCGGCATAGTTTACTGGCAGCTTACCGTCTTGCGTAGTCACCAATGAAGACTTTGGTGAATTCAATTTTCCATACACCCAAACACTGCCAACAGCTGATGCGGCGCTAACTGCGACCACCAGCAAGAGTTGTTTCCATTTCATATTCTTTTTCTATTTTTTTTGTGTAAAGTATTATTCGGTCTGACTATCATTTTCAAATAGTGTGCCTTTACCATACAAAATAACAAACTGTCATTTTGTTTTCTTTTCCAATGATTTAGTTTAACAAATCATTTACTAAGGGTTTCGTACTTCTCTACAAATTTATTAACAAAAAGGGAAAGGAGAAAGGGGTGTTTCGGTGAATGGGCAGGAAGTATAGACCGCCGACAGCCGACCGCCGACCGCGGACGCTCAAAAGTATTTGAATATATCTTTCCAATTGCGCAGGCGTTTATCTTTCTAACGGAACGTCTGCGGTCGGCGGTCGGCCGTCGCGGACGCTCAAAAGTATTTGGATATACTCCTCCCAATCGGGCAGGCGGTTATCTTCCTAAGGAAGCGTCTGCGGTCGGCGGTCGGTCTTCGTGGATGCTCAAAAGTATTTGGATATACTCCTCCCAATCGGCAGGCGGTTATCTTCCTAAGGAAGCGTCGGCGGTCAGCTGTCGGCGGTCCTTCCAAACTTTCCCGTGCTAAAGCGCCTTCAGAAACGCCATCGTATCCACCCCATCCGCATAATCATCCACAGCCGGTTGCTGCGCTTTTCCAAATGGAATATGGTGCTGGCCGACGATGCATTGCAGGTCGTCGTTGGAAATGAGTTTATTGAGTTCCCCGTTCAATGTGGCTTCATCCTGATAGAATTCATAATTGAGCTGGCTGATTGGAGAGAAGAGCGAAGCGTCTTCCACCAGTAAGATCGAGTCATTGCTCATATAAAATTTGTTGTTCAGCAGATGGATGGCCAGGTTATAGTCGAAATTGTTCTTGTACTTGTGATGATCGAACATATAGTTGTACTTCCGGAATGCCGCGAGCAGGGCTTCGAAATTGTAGCCTTCGGGAACATAGAGCTTTGTGACATTACGGCAGCCAAGGCCAAAGAACAGGTGCACATCGTCTGCCAGTTGTTCCAGTTCTGCCTGCGTTTCTTTACCGTTTAATACGGCAACGGAAGTGCGGTTACGCCGGATGATATGGGGGTATTTTTTGAAATAGTAGTCGAAGTAGCCTGCGGAATTATTGCTGCCGGTAGCAATATACGCGTCGCAGCCCGTGAGCCGGTCTGCAAAGGTGATCAGTTCCGATACTTCCTTTTTCCATTCAGTCATTTTTTTCACGAGATGGGGGATCAGGATCTTGTCTTTGGATGATGTTTTCACCACAGCTTGATGTCCTGTAACGAACACACACAGCAGATCATGAAAGCCGACCATGGGAATATTACCCGCCATTACGAGGCCGACCGATTTCGGAGCGGTGTTTTCCTCCGGCAATTGATATGAGGCAACCCATTTTTCCAGTATGCTTTTTTGCAGGAACGACTCAGCGATCTGCGTCGAAGCCAGTTCCACAAATTCAGGCGTGAACCAGCCATTCTCGCGCGAGGCCCTTTCTTTGATCGCCATCCATTCCTCGTCACTCGAACGCATGTACTGTCCTAACTGGTCAAGCAAAGCGATCCTCTGTTGTAAATTCATTCGTATTTTTTTATGTTTGAACAGGTTGGGTGGATCATCCGGCGACAAAATTGTTACGTGTATGTAAAATTTTGTCGCGTTGATTCACCGGCAAGAAGTATTTTTGTGAGGCAAAAATAACTTCAACTTACTTAATCATAATTGTATGGCTATTAAGATCACAGACGAATGTATCAACTGCGGGGCTTGCGAACCGGAATGCCCCAATAATGCTATTTACGAAGGCGGCGTGGAATGGGCGATTTCGGATGGAACTTCTGTGAAAGGTGCATTTACTTTACTGGACGGTTCCGTAGTGGACGCCGATCAGAAAAACGAACCATTGAGCGTTGATACTTACTATATTACGGCTAACAAATGTACAGAATGCCAGGGCTTCCATGAAGAGCCTCAATGTGCCGCGGTCTGCCCGGTTGATTGCTGTGTACCTGACGAAATGTACCAGGAGACAGTGGAAGAGTTAATGGCCAAGAAAGAAAAACTGCACGTTTAATAATGTGCATAAAAAAATGGCCTGCCCGCCGTGGCTGGCCTGATTTTTTAATTACCTTAGGATCACACTAGCAAAGCAGCCCAGCTGCTTATATTTTGGCGGGTGATATTTCCCGTCGTAAAAAGGTGAAGTACAGAACTGTCTTCACCTTTCTTATTTTGGTAAGTGTACGATGGTTGTTTCGATGTTGGATGGTCGATGGTCGATGTTCGATATCCAAACGTATTTTCATTACAAAGTCGAACATCGACCATCGAGCATCCAACATCGATCGATCACCGGACATCGAAACAACTGTTAAACCATAACAATCAACAGAAAATATTTCCTCCTAAGCGATTTTTCTTCAATATTTGTAGCACAAAACCATTGACAATATCACCATGAAAAAGAAAATAGCCCTGGTTACGGGCGGATATTCGGGAGAGGCGGTCATTTCGTACAAGAGCTATGTGACATTTGATAAATACCTGGATCGAAACCTGTTTGATGTGTATAAGATCGATATTACAAGGGAGGGCTGGTTTTATGAAACAAAAGACGGAGCGAGAAGCCTGGTGGATAAGAATGATTTTTCTGTTTTGGACAATGGTAAAAAGATCACTTTCGATGCTGCTTTCATTGGTATGCACGGCACACCCGGCGAAGATGGAAAGCTGCAGGGATATTTTGATGTGCTGAATATTCCTTATACCAGTTGCGATGCAGCAACCTCGGCGATCACCTTCAACAAACGATATACAGTTGCAGTGGCGAAAATGGCGGGTATTGCCGTGGCAAATTCGATCCATTTATTTAAAAATTCTCCCGTTCCAGCCATTGAAGTGGCGGATAAGGTAAAAATGCCTGTGTTCGTAAAGCCGAATAATGGTGGTTCCAGCATTGGAATGAGCCGGGTAGATAAAGCGGAGGATCTTGAAGCCGCGATTGCAAAGGCGTTCAAAGAAGATGACCAGGTGCTGGTAGAAGAGATGATACAGGGCCGCGAATTCACGATCGGTGTATTCAGAACAAAGGGAAACATCATCACGCTGCCGCTTACAGAAGTAAAGGCCGACGCGCATAAAGCGTTTTTTGATTTCGAAGCCAAATACCAGGGCAAATCAACAGAAACAACCCCGGCTGTGGTGGATGAAGTGATCGCGGATAAAGTACGTGCCGCTGCAAAAAAGATCTACGAAGTATTCAACTGCCGCTTTGTGATCCGCATTGATTTTATTTACAATGAAGAAACCGGCCAGCCATTCATGCTTGAGATCAATACCATTCCCGGCCAGACCGAAGCGAGTATTGTGCCGCAACAGGTGAAAGCAATGGGTTGGAACCTGACAGAATTCTATACGAAACTTACAGAAGAATGTTTTCAATGATAGTTGGTTTGACAGTTTAAAGGTTTAAACGTTTAAGGGTTCGGTTAACCAGATAATTTTAAAACTTTAGAACGTTCAACATTTAAACAATTAAACTTTACAACCTTTAAACTTCCTGTATAACCCCAAGATCCCATAATGTTTAAATTCATCACCCATCGCCCCTTATGGGCTAATATCCTGGCAGCAATCGCGATTGCGCTGATCATATTTTTCATTTTTATCTTTTCGCTGAACTGGCTGACGCATCATAACCAGTCGAAGTCCGTACCTTATGTACAGGGCAAGACTTTTGAAGATGCGAAAAGCACGCTGGAGAAGGCAGGTTTTGAAGTGATCATCCAGGATTCGCTTTATGTTGATACGGCGAAGCCTTTATCTGTATTGAAGCAGATCCCTGAGTCGGATGAACTCGTAAAAGTAAACCGTACGGTATACCTCACGATCAACCGCGCCGTTCCGCCAATGGTGGAGATGCCAAACCTGATCGGTTATAGTTTCCGCAGTGCGGAGATGGCATTGAAAAATGCAAATCTCCGTGTGGGCGATACAAGCTTCCGTCCTGACTTTGCAAAGAATGCCGTGCTAGAACAACGCTTTAACGGAGCCATTATACGTCCTGGTGATAAAGTGCGTATGGGCAGCACGATCGCTCTTGTACTGGGCGATGGAGTAGGAGACCGTCAGTTTCCGGTACCTGTAATGGTCGGTCTTACTTATTGTGAAGCAAAAACACTGGCCGAAGCGCAGGGCATTACCATAGGTTCTGTGCTGGCGGGAGGCGATGTGTCCGATTCCTGCAATGCATATATCTACAAGCAACGCCCGGAGAGATACGATGAAGACAAAAAACTTCGTTACATCCGTTCCGGTCAAATGGTGGATCTTTGGATACAAAAGGAAAAGCCTGCACCCGACTCATCAAGTGCAGCTCCAGTAGAACAGCTCTAATTTTTTAACCGATTTATTTATGCAAACAATTACCGCAGAACAACTGAAAGCCCGCCTCGATGCCGGCGAAAAACTGAATATAATCGACGTCCGCGAGCCACACGAACATGCTGAATTCAATATCGGCGGCACGCTGATCCCGCTCGGTCGTGTACAAACCATGGACATTGACGAACTCGAACCTCTTAAAGAAGAAGAAGTGATCGTTTACTGCCGCAGCGGCAACCGCAGCGGCCAGGCATGCATGCTGCTGGATACAATGGGATTTAAGAATACGAAGAACCTGGTGGGAGGGATGTTGAATTGGCAGGATAAGATCAAGTAGCGATGTTCGATGTTGGATGTTCGATGGTCGAAGCTTCCACAGAAATTATATTACTATAAAGAAACCCTCCATATCCGGAGGGTTTCTTTATAGTAAACGGGCCTGTTTTAAGTCTACCATCGATCATCGAACATCCAACATCGATCAACTCTCAAACATTACAGTTTAATATTGACTCCAACCATAAAATTCCTCCCCGCCATCGGAAAGTAATAATTATCCGCACTGACCGTTCCGTCCAGCACATAAGCGTATGTATAGCCGTTCGGTTCGTATTTTTTGCTGAACAGGTTGTTGACCTGACCGATGATATTCCATTCTGAAAAGAGCTTGTTTTTCAGCGTGAGGATTACGCGGACGTCCTGGGTGTAGAAGGCATTCAGCTGGCGAAGATCGTTCTGGGTATTGTCGAGATATTGTTTGCTCACATATTTGGAGAGCAGCCCGAATTCAAGATTTTTTACCGGGAGAATATTGAGCGTGAAGCCTCCAACGACTGTTGGCGCAAACGCAATATCTGTGTTCCTGTGCGTTACTGTCTGCTGACCGGTCCATTCCCAATTGGCGTCATAATCATCCAGGAATTCGGTGAACGATCTGATCTTATTTCTGCTGAAGCTGATGTTGGCATTTGCATTGAGCCATGAACTGAATACGTAGCCTCCCTGGAGTTCAATGCCGGTACGATAACTGTTTGGCACATTCACCCTTGTATATGCGCCCACATCATTGATCATGCCTGTCAATACAAGCTGGTCTTTATACAGCATGTAATAAAGATTAGCGCTTACATTATACCGTGCAGCACGTTTTTCGATGCCCGCTTCAAAATCGTGCAGTTGTTCCCGTTTGGGTTGGTTGGTGAGGCTTGCTTCAAAGTCATCGCGGTTCGGTTCTTTTTGCCCTAATGCATAACTGATATAGGTCTGCCAGCCGTTCCTGGCATAGGTTAAACCCGCCTTGGGATTGACGAAGTCGAACTTGCGTTCAATGAACAATGTCGGTCTGTCTGCAAAGCCATTCATGCGGTGTTGCACATGACGGTATTGTACGTCTGTAAAAAAGCTGAATGCATTGGTGAACTGATACTGCCATTTTGCATAAGCATTGATATCAGATTTTTTCGCATCGAGATCATAATAGCGAAGCCCCTGATCAAACCCATATTTTGCCCAGATCACATCGCCGTGATGATTGCCGTCGTATACGGTCCAGCCGCCACCAATGGTCAGCGTGTGTTTGTCGGTTTTGTATTGGGTAGAGAGGATCTGGCCATAGAAATAATTGTCAAGCCATTTTTGCCTTACCAGATCGGTTTCTGTGATCAACTGACCATTGATCGTAAGATCAGGCAAACCATAATCACTGAATTTTTCACCGCCTTTATAATTTTCGTAATAACCCAGGCCTCTTGTCATGAACACCGCAGTATTAAAATGCCATTTACTGCTGAGCGCATGATCAAAGAATAACTGGTAATGTGTCTGACGGTAATTATCCGTTTCGTTGTCATATGGTGTGCCGGGCCTGTCTGTTCCGCTGGAGTTATAAGTCCGGTCGGATTTCAGCATGCTTTCAGGAACACCATTCCATGCCTGGTAAGTTTTTTCCTTACCGGAAAAAACATTGAAGCGAAGTGAAGATCTGTCAGTAAGATAAGCGCCGGATAAATAGAATGACTGAAGATTGCTGCTGGCGCGGTCAATATAACCATCGCTGGTGATCTGGCTGAGCCTTGCATCGACAGTAAAGTGATTATCGATCAGGCCTGTGCCTGCTTTGATCGTGTTCTTCCAGGTATTGAAAGAACCATAGCTGTTGTTGATCTCACCATAAGCTTCTTTATTCAGTTCATTGGTAGATAAGCTTACTGTTGCGCCGAATGCACTGGCTCCGTTGGATGAAGTACCAACACCACGCTGGATCTGAATAGAGTTTACGGAAGAAGTAAAGTCAGGAAGGTTTACAAAAAAGGTTCCCATGCTTTCCGCGTCGTTGTAAGGAATGCCATTTAAGGTGACGTTGATACGGGTAGCATCTGTCCCCCGGATGCGCATGGCGGTATAGCCAACGCCGGTGCCGGCATCTGAATTTACTACTACGGACGGGGTCTGATTGAGGATAAAAGGAATATCCTGCCCGGTGTTGCGTTTTGCGATCTCTGTTTTGGTGAGATTCGATTTCGCAAACGGTGCTTTTTCCCCGGCGCGGATGGCGCGTACTTCAACGGGGGCAAGGGCATAGAAACTGTCGGTAACTTCTTTTTGCTGGGCCGCGACGGCGTAGCATCCAGCGATGGAAAATGAAATGAGTGCAATCCTCTTCATTTTTTGTTTTTTTAAACGGTTAAAAAAATGAGAGGGAAATGCTGTTGTAGAAAGGACATATGAAGGACTCCTTCCCTGCGCAGGCATTACCCTGATCAGGTTTACGGGTATAATCTCAGATCACGGCCGCTGGCCGCAAACACCCCGGGAAACGCTGAAAGCTAACATGACGAAGAAAGGTGAGAGCGATAAGAAGTTTCAAGATTTAAAAGTCTAATTGTTTAAAAGTTTAACCTTTTGAAGGGCATGAACTTTTAAACGTTAAAACACTGAAACTTTTAAACTTATCTTCCACTCGCGGACGTTCTTCGCCCTGCATAACGGTGCAAAGCTAAGAAATTTCCAGTTCACTGTAACTTTCCGGAAACCCGCGGCGTAACACTATAAACAAAACAAAAAAACTGTATGAAAAAGATATTTTACTCATTGATGCTGCTGATGATCGGCCAGGCGGTATCGGCGCAACAACCAACTATCCAGGATCCAAATGTGCAGGTCAGGGATGCAAAGAATTTTACGGTGATCCGTTTGTCCAGCGCTTTTGATGTGTACCTGACCCAGAGTAATGAAGAATCTGTAGCGGTCAGTGCATCTGAAAAAGAATTCATCGAGGACATCCGTACCGACGTAAAGAACGGTGTGTTGACGATCGATTATAAACCAAAAAAAGGATGGGGAAGGGGTAACCGTAAGCTCAAAGCATATATATCTTTCAAACAGCTGGATAAACTGGATGTGAGCGGTGCGTGTGATGTTGATATTGTTGGTGTCTGGAAAGCTGACGGCGCCAGGATCGAACTGTCTGGCGCAAGTGATCTCACCGGCCAGGTAAATATTTCAAAACTGAAGTTTGATCTGAGCGGCGCTTCTGACGTAAAGCTCACCGGAACAGTAGGCGAACTGGAGATCGATGCAAGTGGTGCGAGCAGTTTTAAATGTTTTGACCTTGCAGCAGATTTCTGTACTGCGGATGTTTCCGGCGCAAGTGATGTACGCATCCTGGTAAATAAAGAAATGTCGATCGTGGCAAGCGGCGCGAGCGATGTAAGGTATAAAGGAAATGGAACGATCCGTGATATCAGGACGAGTGGAGCGAGTAGTGTGAAGAGAGGCTGACGGGGATTTATTGGATTAGTGGGATTAGAGGGATTTGTGTCCGAAAGTTGAAAGAGGGTAGATTTTCGTCAGGTGAACATTGTTCCAGAAATTGACTTTCGAATAGATGTAATTGGGATTATTGGGCTGGGGCTTTGTGAGTGAGGCGGATGATTTGAGGAGTGGATCATATAAAAATTTCTCATGTATATGTGGTGGGCTGTCTCAGAAATGGGGCAGCCTTTTTTTACGGGGATTTATTGGATTATTGGGATTAGGAGGATTCGTTTCCGAAAATTGAAAAAGCGGAAGAACCTATTAAGTCATCTTAATCCCAACAATCCACCCTTTAAATAAATGCGGTTGAGATTATTGGGACTTGGTAGTTTAGAGGCTTATCCTTACTTCAATTTTCGGAAACAGATCCTCCTAATCCCAATAATCCAATAAATCCCCGTAAAATAGTTTGGTTGGTAATATACTTCCCCTTACCTTTGCAGCCCACATCGCGAAGTAGAGCAGCGGTAGCTCGTCGGGCTCATAACCCGAAGGTCGGGAGTTCGATCCTCCCCTTCGCAACAAACGAAAGGTCCGGCCAACCGCGGGACCTTTTTAATTTTAATAGAAGCGAAGCGCCAGGCTCATATCCGCCGCGGCGGACGGAAGTTCGATCAGCCACTTCGCAACATGAAAGGAATCACCAAGATGGTGAGACTTTTTAATTTAATGGAAGCGAAGCGATAGGGCTCATATCCGCCGCGGCGGACGGAAGTTCGATCAGTCACTTCGCAACGAAGAAGGAAATCGGTGCCGCAGGATCTTTTTAATTTTGAAGCATTGTTCTTTCAATTAAAAGATTCCAGCTCGCCGGGATCCTTTCAAAATTTTCCAGGACAGTTGAGGTCAACTGACACGGATTGATTACCTCCTTCTACGCACGGCCCGCGAGTCCCGGATTATTATTTTATGTGATAATATGAAAGCTGGATTCGTTAATATTTTTGGCCGCCCCAACGCGGGGAAAAGCACCCTTCTGAATGCATTGATTGGTGAGAAGCTGGCGATCGTGTCTCCAAAAGTGCAGACTACGCGGCACAGGATCAAAGCGATCATGACGGAAAAGGATCACCAGATCATTTTTTCTGATACGCCCGGCATTATCGAGCCGAGGTATAAACTGCATGAGAAAATGATGCAGGCGGTAAAAAGCGCGCTGGAAGATGCAGACCTTGCCCTGCTGATCGTGGATGTGAATGAGAACTGGGAAGAATGCGATACGATCTTTCAGGCACTGCGCCTGCGTGTGCCGGCACTGGTTGTGATCAATAAGATCGACAGGGCTTCCAAAGAAAAGATCGCGGAAGCTGTCGCTTTTTTTTCGGAGAAGAAATATTGCAAGGGAACGATCACCATCTCCGCAGCGAGCGGCATCAATATTGGCAATTTCCTGAAACCAATCCTGGCGTTGCTTCCCGAAGGAGATCCTTTTTATAATGAAGATGATATCACTGATCTTCCCACCAAATTTTTTGTTGGTGAAATGATCCGTGAGAAGATATATGAACTGGTGGAAGATGAGATCCCTTATCATACCGCCGTTCAGGTAAGAGAGTTCAAGGAGAAAACAACCCTGATCAAGATCGTGGCCGATATTATCGTGCATCGCGAAACGCAGAAAGCCATTATCATTGGTGAAAAGGGAAGCATGATCCGTAAACTCGGCACTGAGTCAAGAAAAGAGATCGAAGAATTCCTGCAGCAAAAGGTCTTCCTGGAACTCTTTGTGAAAGTGAAGCCGAAGTGGAGGGAGAATGAGGCGCAGTTGAAAGAATATGGATACTGAGGAGAGGTTCCAGAGGTTTCATAGGTTTCAGAAGTTCCGTAGCGGTAAAGAAGTTCTTAGACCTATTAAACGGTTTAAACGCCGGGCGGCTGTTAACCTCTGGAACTTCTGGAACCTATGAAACCTCTGGAACCTTTGAAATCTGATTGAATATTAAACTATTTAGACGCGAGATATGAGTTTTACAGTAGCAATAGTAGGACGTCCCAACGTTGGGAAAAGCACATTTTTCAATCGCCTCCTCGAGCAGCGCAAAGCGATCGTGGATGATGTAAGCGGTGTAACGCGCGACAGGCAGTATGGCGTGGCCGATTGGAATGGCAAGACATTTAACGTCATCGATACCGGTGGTTTTGTTGCCGGCAGCGAAGACGTGTTTGAAAAAGAAATTGCCAAGCAGGTATTGATCGCCGTGGATGAGGCGGATGCCATCATCTTTATGGTGGACGCACAAACAGGGCTGACTGACCTGGATGATTCCATGGCGCATGTGCTTCGCCGCAGCACCAAACCTGTGTTCCTTACTGTAAACAAAGTAGACAATAACGAGCGTCTGCTGGAAGCTTCAGAATTTTATGCGATGGGCTTTGAGCATATCTTCTTCATTGCCGCAGCCAGTGGCAGTGGCAGTGGTGAACTGCTGGATGCTGTTGCCGACCTGATCACGGAGGAAGCGGATGCATTGGAAGAAAGTGAAGAAAAAAACGCGTTGCCGAAGTTTGCGATCATTGGTCAGCCAAACGTTGGTAAATCATCTTTGCTGAATGCCCTGATCGGTCAGGAGAGAACCATTGTGAGTGATATTGCCGGCACTACGCGCGATACCATTCATACACACTATAATTTATTCCAGAAAGAATTTATACTGATCGATACAGCCGGTATCCGCCGCAAAACGAAAGTGCATGAGGATCTCGAATTCTATTCTGTGATCCGCGCTATTAAAGCACTGGATGAGGCCGATGTTTGTCTTCTTCTGCTCGATGCGGAAAAAGGCATCACCGCACAGGATCTGAATATCTTCAGCCTCGCTGCCCGTAAAGGAAAAGGTGTGGTTGTATTGGTAAACAAGTGGGACCTCGTGAAGAAAGAAACCAATACGGCCAAGGAATATGAAGCAGGGTTAAAGAAACGTCTTGCTCCATTTACCGATGTGCCTATCCTGTTTGTTTCCGCAAAAGAAAAACTCCGCATCTTCAAAGCGATCGAGATAGGCCTCGAAGTGTTTGAGAACCGCAGACGTAAGATCCCGACTTCCGCGCTCAACGATGTTATGCTGAAAGCCGTGGAGAATTATCATGCACCGGTGGTGCGTGGTCACTCCGTAAAGATCAAATTCGTGACCCAGCTGCCAACCGCAGTCCCGTCATTCGCCTTTTTCTGCAATTTCCCTGACGATATTAAAACACCGTATAAGAACTACCTGGAGAATCAACTGAGAGAGCAGTTTGACCTGAAGGGAGTACCGATCAGGATATTTTTCAGGAAGAAATAGGCGCGGGGACGATGATCGATGCTGGATGGTCGATGTTCGGCCCGGTGTATGCTGCCCGAGGAATGATGTGATTTCTTTTCATATTGCTTTGGAAAACACAGACTTGATCTCGACCATCGACCCTCGATCATCGAACATCGGTTCAGCCTGATGAGGCGGCGGGACAGGTCAATTCGCTGGTTTTCAACAAAAAAATTGTTAAGGATTTGTTTATTAAAAATCCGCTATTACCTTTGCCAACAAATTTTAAACCCATTCGCAATGAAGAAAGTATTCGCAATCCTGGCTCTGGCTACTGTAATGGTGGCTTGTAACAATGAATCTGCTACTGAAGATGCTGCAAAAAAAGCGGCTGATTCAACTCGCGTTGCTGACAGCACTGCTAAAGTTGAGGCTGAAAAAGCTGCTGCTGCTGCAAGCGACTCTCTGAAAGTAGCTGCAGATTCTCTGAAAGTAGCTGCGGATTCTCTGAAAAAATAATTATTTGCAGGATTTTACTCCTACAAGATTTCCTCCCGCACATCGCGGGAGGTTTTTTTTACCCTGAAATTGCCGTTTTTTTCCCAAGGTTTCCCTTGCAGCTGATTCTACCTTCATTTTCCAGTCAATGAAGACTGGTTTAAATGAAGTACCACATGAAAAAAGAAATTATCAGCTGCGGGCTGATGTTTTATAGCCTTATATGTAATGGAGAAACACTGAGATGGGATGGAGAGGCCGGCGATGGTCAATGGGTAAATGAACTGAATTGGAGCATAGATCGTGTGCCTGGTCCCGCCGATGAAGTAGTGCTGGACAATACATTTATCACAGGCGATTACACGGTCACTCTTCCCTCAGGTAATACGCTGGTCAGTATCGTTTCGCTGATCATTGAACCCGTTTCTTCCATAATTCAATGTATTTTACCCGCGTCCAATATTGCTTCACCGGCATTGCTGTTGAGTGGAGCAGGGGATGTATTTATTCTGCACAGCGGCGCTGTGTTCAGAAATGCTTCCGGCGCAACCGCAGGCACACCGGTAACAGTTACGGCAAACGGTTCTTTCAGGATCAATAATGGCGGTCATTATATTCATCAGACAGCCAGGGGGCATACCGATTTTTTAGTAAGCCGGCTTTCAACAGCTGATGGTACGGAAAAGGGCGTCTTTGAATTTGATGTGCCGGGCACGGCATCTTACACCGTGTCTGTAAGCGGAAGGGTTTTTGGGCGGCTTGTGTTCTCTGCGGCAAGTTCTGGTGCATCCAGGACATATACCGGTGCCGGGATCAATCCTGTGTTAATACGCGGCGGGCTGGTCATTGGTACGAATGCGATATTTTCTTACGGAGCCAATACAGATACGATCACTGTGCAAGGCAACAGTGTAATAGAAGCCGGCGGGGTTTTGAATATTGCCAATGGCAGTAACAGCAGCACGATCCGTTTCAAAGGTGATCTTGATAATCGTGGATTGGTCACAGAAACAGGATCTTCTACCAGCTCTTCGATCATTATGAATGGTGATGCCGCTCAATCCATCGCCTGCCCGGGAAATATCAGTCAGCAGGTAACAATGATCATGGATAATGATGCAGGTTTGATGCTGGCTACGCCATTGCATTTATCACACCACCTTCAATTCCGTAAAGGCAGGATCTATTCAACTACAGCGAATATGCTTACACTAGGAGCCGCGGCATCCTGCAGCGGTGGATCTGAATCCGGGTTTGTACAGGGGCCGATCAAGAAAACAGGAAGCGCAGCATTTACTTTTCCGGTTGGAACGGGAGGAATTTATGCGCCACTCACCATAGGAGCAGGCGGGCTTGATTCAGATGAATTCATTGTCGAATATAAACGGGCCAATCCGCAGTCAACTCCGGGGCTTGGCAATATGTATCAGTTCCCGATCAATCATATCAGTTATGTTGAATACTGGAATGTAACAAGGAACAATGGCGGTTCTCCGCGGCAATTAGGATTGAGTGTTTCGCCATACAGCTTCGTTTATGATCTGCAGGCATTAGTCGTAGCAAGGTCGGAGAACGGTCAGTGGGTCAGTGAAGGAGGTGTCGATCATATTCCGGGGCTGCCTCAGTCACCATACGTGACCGGAAGCTTTTTGAGTGTAGGCGCCGTGGAGAGTTTTGGTTCATTTACGGTCGGATCGCTGATCAACCAGGCTCAGAACCCCTTGCCATTGCCGCTGGAATACTTTACGGCCAGATTGATAGACGGGCGTGTACAGCTCAACTGGCGTTCGGGGATCTGTCCTATGGAAAAACTCAGGTCCGAATTATCTTTTTCGGAATCTAACAGGGTGTTTACGGAGCTGTTTTTTAGCAGGGAAAATGATACAATATGTGCACAGGCTTTTACGCACACCCCAGTAAACAAAGGTCAACATTATTACCGTCTTAAACTTAAAGATGAATTTGGTGAAATTATTATCAGCAAAGAGATCCCGGTGATGATCGAAGAGAACAGATCAAAGCCGCTGTATTATTTGAACGGGATCCACACAGGAAACAACGGCATTGAATTGATCGCTAAATTGCCCAAAGGGAATAGCCTGTTTTATATTTTCGATGCTGGTGGTGGTATCGTGTACTTAAAAGAGCGTTATACGAACGGGGAAGAAGAGCGGATCAATCTCCCGGTGTTTAATCTTACGAAAGGAGTGTACAGGCTGATAGTGACAGCGGGAAAGGAGAGGCTTAATGCGGGGTTTGTGAAGTAATGGAGTGATGGTGATCTTGCCTTGCAGGTTAAACTGACCGGTCCGTGAATCGGCGCGAAGCCCTGATGGATCTGCGAATTCATCCAACAACCAATCTTAAGTGACAATATCGTTTGTTTGTCTTCTTACCGTCCTTATCGTCTTACCGGTAAAAATAAACCGGTAAGACGATAAGGACGGTAAGAACCCCTTTGTTAGCGACCTTGTTGTGATCGATGTGTGGCTTGCAATCCGCGGAAGCCTGCACAAGACTAAATCAGGCATTTCCTTTTTAGCAAGAAACTAAAGAAGCAGGGGCTATTTCTTTTTCGCCGCAGGTTTAGTTCCCGCTTTTTTTCTTGCAGCGACCTTCGGGTCATCGCTTTTTTTCTTTCCTGTCTTCACCATCGGGATCTTCAACATCTTTGCCTCCTGATTCCAGGCTGCGGCCGTTAAAATGATCTCCTGTAATTGCTTTGAATAGATCTCTGCGGTTGTTGAAATACAAACTGAAGCAACGATCGTTCTTCCGTTTGATGATAATTCCGGGAAAAGATCAACCAGGTCTTTGCCCCGGCAGAACGATACAGCTATGCCATCGGCGGTATTGCTCAGATAAAGGAACATTCCGAAGTAGTGATAAAAAGGTATTTTGAAGCTGAACCGCTCTTCCACCGCGGGCACAAGTGAAAAGATCATGTCCCTGATCTTTTCGCATATAACCCTTCGTTCATCCGGTAAAGCGTCTATATAATCATCTACTGCTCTCATTTTATGGCAGCGGATAAAGGGCCCTGTCTGACCCATTCCTTGAGATGCTTTACTTTCTGACGGAATTCTTTCAGCTCGTTTTCCTGTTGCAGGATAAAAGCATTGTTCTTTAATTCACCGATCACTTTTTCCATTTCCCTCTTGCTTTCATAAACCATCTGGCGGAAAGGGCTTTCATAATCCTTGGCACGTGAATCATGGATGCCGTGAGACATCCATTCTCTTGTAGCAAGTGCCTCGTCGAGATATTGCGCAAAGAGTTTTCTTGTAAAGCCAGCCGCGTCGATGCCTTTTATTTCCAGCATGGAAGCAAATGCATGTTGCGTTTTTTGGAAGGTATAATTATCACTGCACTCGTGATAGAAATTATGAACAGCATCCCAGTTGTCGATGATGCCGCTATGGATATCTTTTAATAACCTGTTCAGCACCGGGACCGGGATCAGTTGCCCCCCGATATTATGCCATTCATGTCTTTTTACCTTTCCAAGTTTTTTGAGTAATGCGTCAAAGCTCAGTGAAGGTTCTTTTTCATGCAGGCTGATCAGTTGGGTGATGCCATAATAAACGATGAGTTCTTTAAAGATCTGGTAGGCTTCGCCGGCTTTCACCAGTTCAACTTTGCGGTTGGAATTCTCTACCCCATTAATCAGCACCTGTGTCTTTGCAAGCGAAGTCTTTTTGTCCAGCACGGCAGCGCCCTTTCTGATAGCAGCTGCCTCGGAGAGTTGTTTACCCCCTTTGTTTTTCCAGCTATGCCCGACAGCTTTCCTGATCAATTCCAGTGAAGAGAAGATCTCATTGATACTGTCCGGCGCAAGAAAATCATATTCGAGATATTGATTTTTGAAGCTGCGTTTGTCCCTGCTTTCATATTTACCGGCGTTCCGCGCAAGCGCGTACATATTGTACATAAACCAGTAACCCGGCATGATCACCAGCTTGTCATTGCTCACATCATTGCTTACAAGGGAAAAAGGTATCGGGATATTTAATTCAGCAGGAAAATCTCCTTTTGCGATCAGGGTAAACGAGGCAAACTTTGAATTATGTTTCAGGCTTACGCAGAGACCGGGCCAGAACCCGCGACCGGCGATCATTTCGCCATCAGCACCACGCGAGTTGTGATTGGAACCAATGGTGGCACCGGCGGCCATATTGCTTTGTCCCATCAATACTGAGGCGCAAAGAAATGAATTGTTATGGTGCTGCTCATGCGCGGGGAATAACAATGAATTCAGCACTTCACAACAGGAGATCGTTGAATTATCTCCCAGGAAAGAGTTGATCAGCCTTGCGCCATATTTTAACTGGGAGTGGGAGGCGAGGAAGAAGCGGACGGCTTTCACTCCATAGAACACACGGCAGCCGAAACCGATGATGCCGTTCACCAACTCACATCCTTCTCCGATCTGTGTAGATGATTCGGCGGAGGAATTAATGGTCAGGTTCTTCAATTTATTCGCTCCTTTGATATAGGCATCGCTGCCGATGAGCACATCTTTTATGATCCCGCTGTTCTTTATCACGCATCGTTCGCCGATCATGCCGTAATAACCGCGTTCTGTATCAAATTTTTTCTCCGTGAATTCTTTGAATTTCTGCATCAGTATATCATCTGTGCGATGGCGCGTCCATAGCCAGGCATCACCGGTCTGCATTCCATCGAATGGCAGTACACTGCGCCCCGCATTTTCATTGCAGAGCTCCATCCAGATCCGCACGGATTCTTTCTCACCACGCTTTACAATACCATTACCAAATTTCGAATGATCGGATACACTGACTTCGTTCAGGTTGATCAGTATCGATTCGCTGCCTACTATATAATGGCTGAGATAATTGACATTTTCAACGACAACATTATCGCCAAAATCACAACTGATGATCGAACTGTTGTACAATCCAACCGGGAGTTTTACGTCATGATACTCGAGTGCATAAGGCTCGAGTTTCCCTATGCGCACCAGTCCATAGAATTTGCATTGCTTTACCAGCGAGGGATCAAATGCTGCAGCTGATACAAGTACGTTATTCCAGTTGTCTGAAGTATTTCCATTCGCATTCAGCTCGTTGATCTCCGCAGTGGTCAGGTTTCTCCAGTTGCGATCGCCTTTGTATTGTTTTTCCCGCTGGTAATATTCGTTCTCGCCTTTTGGAAGATAAGCGGGGTTGACGAAATCATAGCCGAGCGCAGAGACAGGTATTTTATTGATCTTGTTCATGAATGCAGTGTCATTTGAATGTTGCGATGCGCGATGTTCGATGGTCGATGTTCGATGGTCGATGTTTGATGATCGATGTTCGATGTCCGATTGAACTATTGCTACAGCGTCACAACCGGCTGCAGTTATTGGTTTTGACATCGAGGTTCGGTCATCGATGATCGATCATCGAACATCGAACATCGACCATCGAACATCTATTCTACAGTTACAGACTTAGCCAGGTTACGTGGTTTATCCACGTCAAGGCCTTTGGCTACGCCAATGTAATAGGCCAGCAGTTGCAGCGGCACTACATTGATCATAGGCGCAACGATCTCATCTGCTTCAGGGATTTCCATGGTATCCAATGAAAGACCGGCAGAAGTGCTGTCTCCTTCGGTGATCACGGAAACGACTTTTCCTTTTCGTGCTTTGATCTCCTGCATATTGCTCACCACTTTTTCATGATAAGCATCTTTGGTAGCAACAAACACTACCGGCAGGTTCTCATCAACAAGCGCGATGGGGCCATGCTTCATTTCTGCGGCGGGATAACCTTCCGCGTGGATATAAGAGATCTCTTTTAATTTCAATGCACCTTCCAGTGCGACGGGGAAATTATATCCGCGGCCGAGGTAAAGGAAATCGGTGGCATCTTTATATTTCTCTGCGAGCTGTTTGATATGATCACTGTGTTTGAGTGCGCTTGCTACTTTTTCCGGTACTTCTTCCAGTTCTTTCAGCAGCATGCGGTAGCGTTCTTCAGGGATAGAACCTTTGATATGTGCGATCTTTAATGCGATCATTGTAAGCACGGCCAATTGAGCAGTGAAAGCTTTTGTACTTGCCACTCCGATCTCAGGCCCGGCGTGTGTATATGCACCGCCATGTGAAGCACGCGCAATAGAAGAGCCAACCACGTTTACCACACCCAATATGATCGCTCCTTTTGCCTTCGCTGTTTCAATTGCTACAAGTGTATCTGCGGTTTCACCGCTCTGGGAAATGGCGATGATCACATCTCCGGGATTGATCACTGGATTCCGGTAACGGAATTCCGATGCATATTCCACTTCCACATTAATACGGCAGAGTTCTTCAAAAATATATTCTGCCACAAGTCCTGCATGCCAGCTGGTACCGCAGGCGATCATTACGATCCGGTTTGCTTTGATCAGTTGGTCTGCGTATTGCTGAATGCCCGCCATTGTAATAGTGCCGGCATTCGCATCAAGTCTTCCGCGGAGGCAATCATAAATGGTTTGAGGCTGTTCAAAGATCTCTTTCAGCATGAAGTGGTCGAAGCCGCCCTTTTCAATGGCTGCCAGTTCCAGGTCAAGCTTCTGCACATAAGGCGTGATCTTTTCATTGCCAAGATTTTTCAGGATCAGTTCATCCGGCCTGATGATGGCAAGTTCATAATCGTTTACATACACCACTTCTTTTGTGTACTCCAGCATAGGTGATGCATCTGAACCCAGGAAATGTTCGCCTTTCCCGATACCGATCACCAGCGGACTGCCTTTGCGGGCAGCTATGATCGTCTGCGGATCATCCTTATCCAGCAGCAGGATCACGTAAGCACCAACCACCCGTTTCAATGCGATGCGGACGGCCTCTTCCAGCGAACAGTTATTGTTGATCTTGATCTCTTCGATAAAATTCAGCAAGACTTCCGTATCTGTGTCGCTCTTGAATTGATATCCCTTTTTAAGCAGTTCATTTTTGAGCTGAGCGTAGTTCTCGATGATGCCATTGTGGATCATGGCTAGGTTGCCGCTTGCAGACTGGTGAGGGTGGGCGTTCCGGTCGCTTGGTTCGCCATGTGTCGCCCAACGTGTATGACCGATGCCGGTATTGGCGTGCAGGTCCTGTCCGACGATCGCGTCCTCCAGTTCTGCCACTTTCCCTTTTTTCTTATAGACCTTCAATGAATTATTCTGTAAAGCCACGCCGGTACTGTCATAACCGCGATATTCCAGACGCTTCAGTCCTTTAATAATAATAGGATATGCCTGCCGGGGTCCTGTATAACCAACTATTCCACACATAAGGTTTATCTGTTTAAGGATTTAGAGTTTCCGTTTTTGCGAATTTCATGAAATAACGGCATAAAGCCAAACGGGATAAGGCCAAACCCCTCATTTACAACATACGCAGGCATATTTGTGATAATGATCTCTTTTCCCGTCTTCCCCGTTTACCGGAATCAAGGCTGGATGCACTAAAGAAAAATAAGGGAAGAAATTTCTATACTATCGGGTTATGCATATAAATTATCCGGTCGATATCAGCGTAATGATTTTGAACTGCAGGATGATATCCATGATTATCGATATCATCGCCGGGGAATGTGATCAGATTGATCTGCTCAGCCAGTGATCACCAGCCGTTTAGCGGTTACAAAAAAACCTTGATATTTGAAATGATCAACTGTCTTTACAACAGGCTTCCACTTAAGATCATATACGCTACCGAAAAATATATGATCAGCCCTGTTACATCCACCAGTGTGGCAACAAAGGGTGCGGATGAAACTGCAGGGTCGGCGCCAAGTCTTTTCAATACCATTGGTAACATACTGCCGGATAAAGTGCCCCAGAGCACTACACCAAGCAATGTAATACCAACTGTGATACCGATGGACATCCAGTGTATGCCATAAACTTCCGGAGCGAACTGGTGCCAGATAAAGATGCGGAGGAAACCGATAATGCCGAGCACGGTGCCAAGCAGCATACCGGAAACAATTTCGCGCTTCATTACGCGCCACCAGTCGGCGATCGTGATCTCGCCAACGGCCATCGCCTGGATGATCAGGGTGGATGCCTGTGAGCCGCTGTTACCGCCACTGGATATGATGAGCGGGATAAACAATGCAAGCACCACTGCCTTTGCGATCTCATCTTCAAAATACGCCATGGCGGTTGCCGTGAGCAATTCGCCAAGGAATAATACAACCAGCCATACGATCCTTTTCTTGAAAAGCTCGAATAATGGCATTTCGAGATAAGGCTGTTCCAGCGCTTCCGTACCACCGATCTTCTGGATATCTTCACTGAATTCTTCGCTGGCAACCCATAACATATCATCAATGGTCACAATACCAAGCAATTTGTTGCTGTTGCTTACAACAGGCAGGGCTACGCGGTTCTCCATTTTGAAGACCTCACTGGCCGTTTCCTGGTCGTCATAAGCGTTAAGTGATGTTACACGTTCATCCATCAGCTCACTCACTTTACGGTCGGGTGGATTAAGAATGAAATCACGGATGCGGATATCATCCATCAATTCACCTTTTTCATTGATCACATAGATCACATTGATGGTCTCACTGTCCTTGCCGTATTTCCGGATGGTGCTGAAGACCTCTTCGATGGTATTATCAGGATAAACATAAACATAGTCAGGGGTCATCAGACGGCCGATACTGTTTTCAGGGTAGCCGAGAAGTGAGAGCGTGATCTTTCTTTCTTCCGGGTCCATGAGCTTGATAAGTTCACGCACGGCATTACTGGGCAGACCTTCCAGGAAATCGGTACGGTCATCCGCCGGCAGTTCATTCAGCAAAGAGGCAACGGTATTGGGCGGAAGGGTTTGAATGATCCGTTTTTGTGTCGGGAACTCAAGGATCTTGAATACGCTGGCTGCGCGGTGCACAGACATGTGCGCAATGATCTGACCCTCATAATCCGGGAATTCATACACCAGGTCAGCCACATCGCTGATATTCTGATCATTCAGAAAATCCCTGATAAGGAGTTTGTCTTTCGTCAGGATGACAGCTTCAAACTGTTCCCGCAGCGAAGGTCGTTCAGTGAGTTCCTCAGTCATGCGTCAAAAATACGAAGTACATCGCTCAGAAGTCTCCGTCAATCTTTCTTCAGTGTTAAGAAATATGCGATTTTCGCGGAAACACCCATTGAATGATCTTTCCATCGTTATTTATTGCTGACAGCAGTTCGAAGGGGCGGGGAGTCTTTACCCTGGAAGATATCGAGTCCGGTACGTTGATAGAAGTGTCACCGGTGATCGTGATGAGCGGTGACGAACGCAAACTGCTTGATCAGACCCTGCTGCATGATTATATTTTCGAATGGGGACATGATCAACAGCAATGCTGCATGGCGCTTGGGTATATCGCTATGTATAATCATTCCATGACCGCCAATTGCGAATATGAAATGGATTTTGATAATGCGTTGATGGGTATCCGCACCGTCAGACATATAGAAGCAGGGGAGGAGCTGTTTGTCAATTATAACGGTGATTGGAATGACAGCAAGCCGGTTTGGTTTGAACTAAGCAAAGAATAACAAAGGATTGAATACATGATGTGGGTTTCGAAGGTTCCAGATGTTCCAGGAGTTCCAATGGTTTCAGAGGTTATTGCCTCGACGAAGTTTGAATGTTACTTCTTTTACGACAACCTTTGAAACCATTGGAACTCCTGGAACTTCTGGAACCTATAATGCCTCTGAAACCTCTTCCAGGGTGATAAATATTTTACTGGAATACAACCTGCGCTCTTACCTCACCAAACCAGCGGAAGAAGAAACGTGAAGCACCAGGGACAGGCAATATTGTTTTTGTGTGCAGGGTGATATAATAATACTGATTCAACAGATTTTCTTCTTTCAGGAACACATCATCGATCAATACAGAACCTGTGAATGAGCCATTTGCCGGAGCCATGGCCTTTGGCGATGTTCCGGTTGTTTGCTGCAGTACCGTGTATGGAGTCGTATTGAAATTGCTTGAATCGCTGGGGGCAACGGAGAACGACCTGTTCAACGCGCTGTATCCGACCGGTGCTGGTCCGTTCAGGCGGACAGCAATCACGCTGTCGCTGAGTCCGGTCCAGGTGATGGAATAGTTGAGGATCTTTGTACGCTTATCATAATTCACCGAAAGTTTGGCCGTTCCGGTGGAAGGACTTGGCGTTGGTGCGATCTGGGCACCTGTTCCGGGAATATCCGTTTTTGCATAAACATTGACCTTTTGGCGGTCTTCTTCTTTTTCGCAGGAAGTGAGATTCATAAAGAGGGCAATCGTTAATGCACCCAAAGCAGTTTGTCTGAACAATTTCATGGTTGCGTGATTTATAGTAAATATAAGACTAAGGGATTAAAGAAAAAAGGAGATAGTTGGAGGCTGGAGCGGTGTAAAAAAATAGAAAAGGCTTCACCTGCTGGTAAGCCTGCCTGGTTTAAGACGATCGAAAGAAGATCCTTCCGGATCATCATATCATAAAAACGAAAGAGGAGACTGATGTCTCCTCCCTCCTGGTGGAATGGTGATGCAAAGCTGTTAGTCTGGAATAATAAAGCGATGTTGGCTTACTTCTTCGTCGCCATCTCTTAATTTAAGGATATAGGTGCCTCTTGAAAGCGAGGATTTGTTCGGAAACACATTGATGACCTGGCCCGCATCCAGTTTGCCGGGAGATTGTTTATACACAAGCTTACCACTCAGATCGTAGATGGCATACCATCCCTGTTGTAATCTTTTACCGGGTTGGAGGTAGAGCGCGCTGCCGTTCACCACGGTTGGGAATACTTTGGTCGGACTGTTCTGCGCATTACGTGAATCAACCATGATGGTAGGTGAAAAAGATATTGCACCACTGCGGTCGGTCATTTTCAAACGGTAATAATAAGTGCCGGCGGCAGACAGTACATCCTTGTACTGATAGCTGATATCGCTTGTAAGAATGGAGCCGGATTGCCCCTGTAAACGGTTGACGGTTGCAAATGAATTGCCATCATTGCTGCGCTGTATATCGAACCACTGCGGATCGCTGTCGCGGGTGATCTTCCACCTGAGATCAGTTGCGCCATTCTGCTCCTGTCCTGAAAATGAAACAAGATTAACAGGCAATAACACAAGGGTCTGCAGCGCAAATGTCAGCCGGTTCTGCGAACCGTTCTCGAAATATTCAAGTACAAGGTCCCTTGAGCCGGTGATGTTAACGGTGTAGGTGGTGGAAGTATAAGAGTGGGCTGCCCAGTTGTTGATCACCCAGGTGGCTCCGCCGTCGATGCTGAAGCGATAGCCATCGTCTGCGCCGACTACAAAGCGGTATTGTCCCGCAGGAAAAGTTTTGCGCAGCCGGTAACGCGCGCTGAAATATTCTGTAAGCACGTTGCAGGTACTGGTTGGATAAAGTACGTTATCGCCGCCAAACCCTTCGTCAAAATCAGGTGCGGAAGTGGTGCCTTCATGCACAAGACCTTTATAGGTGTCGAAATTGGTGCCTGAATAAATGTATCCGTTCCATACGTTATTGGTGCCATAAACAGTTGTATTCTCCGTACCGGTACAATCCTGTGTCAACGCAAATGAAATGCGGTTGCTTCCTCCATTCTCATAATATTCCAGCACAATGTCGTAGGTTCCATTCAATGCTACGCTGGTCGAGGTTGTAGCGTAGGTCTGATCCACCCAGCGGTTGATGATCCAGGTACTGCCCCCGTCAATACTCAGTCGATAGCCATCATCTCCGCCTACGAGGAACGTATAGGATCCACTGGTGAAGGTCTTCCTGAGCCGGTAGCGGATGCTGAACGTATTGGTGTTTACCGCACAGCCGTTCGTGGAGTAATTGACATTATCGCCCCCAAATGACTCGTCGAAACCCGGACTGGAAGCATTTCCCTCGTTCACATAGCCGAAATAGTTGGTAAGATTGATGTTGTCGTAAACGTAGCCGATCCAAACATTGTTCGTGCCATAAGTGACCTGGTCGCCCTGGGCCGTTGAGCAGGTTTGGGAAAGGGTACAAATTGGCAGGATAAGGCCAAGAAATAGTAATGCAGGTAGAAGTGGTTTCATTGGAAAGTTGGTTATTAACCCGATTAAACGCAATAAAATAAGGGTTATTGCTTACTGTAAATAAGGGTTAAATCATAAATGTATGTAAGTCAATGAAAATGATACCCATTCTAAGATCAGCAATCACTGAATTCTTGACATTTATCAATAAAAGGCCCGCAGAAAACCGCAGATTTGTACCCTGATCGGGTCAGTTGATGGCGGGAAATGGCCAATAAAATTGCAGGATGAGCAATAAGCGATGTACACGTTTGA
The DNA here is from genome assembly GCA_003243445.1 of Citrobacter freundii. GTDB lineage: Bacteria > Bacteroidota > Bacteroidia > Chitinophagales > Chitinophagaceae > Terrimonas_A. The sequence goes on along the minus strand of QFQQ01000049.1, from coordinate 21,709 downwards.
AGGCCGGTGGCCGGCCACCGGCTCCATAAAATTTCGGCCTGAAAGCACGGCCTGTGTTGTATATCGTACTTGTCAGAAGAATTCGACCATCGATCATCGACCATCGATCATCAACCATCGATCATCCCTACTTCAGCATATCCTTGATCTCCTGCAATTTCAGCAATGCTTCCACTGGTGTAAGCCGGTTGATATCGATAGATCCGAGCAGGTCCCGGATGTCTCCAAAAGTTTGAGAATGGGCATCAAAGATGGATAACTGGAACTTGGGAGCAGTGAGGGCCTTCACTTTTGCTTTGGTCTGATCCTGAGTTGCGGGTCCCTGTTCGTCATCCACGTGTTTTGTCTCCAGGTGTTTCAGGATCTCATTCGCACGCTCGATCAGTGAAGGCGGCATACCCGCCATTCTTGCCACATGAATACCGAAGCTGTGTGTACTTCCGCCGGGAGCGAGTTTGCGCAGGAAGATGATCTTGTTGCCGATCTCTTTGTTGGTAATATGATAATTGCGGACGCGTTCGAGCTTTTCTTCCAGTTCATTCAACTCATGATAGTGCGTGGCAAATAATGTCTTTGGCTGTTGAGGTGTATTATGCAAATGCTCCGCAATACTCCATGCGATGGAGATCCCGTCATAAGTGGAGGTACCCCGCCCGATCTCATCCAGCAATACCAGGCTTCTTGAAGTGATGTTGTTAATGATGCTCGCGGTCTCATTCATTTCCACCATGAAAGTAGATTCACCGCCGCTAAGATTGTCGGAGGCACCGACACGCGTAAAGATCTTATCCGTCAATGAGATCTTTGCTTCGGTAGCCGGAACAAACGAACCGATATGTGCCATCAGGGTGATCAGGGCCGTCTGTCTTAGCAGGGCAGATTTACCACTCATGTTTGGACCTGTGAGAATGATGATCTGCTGATCGGTTTTGTTCAGCTCTATATCATTATGGATATAAGTTTCACCAACGGGTAAATGTCTTTCTATCACCGGGTGCCTTCCTTCTTTTATCACCCAATCCATTCCTTCGTGAAGGGTTGGTTTTTTATAGTGATAATACAACGCGTTCTGGGCAAAACAAGCCAGGCAATCGATAATTGCCAGGATATTGCCATTTGTTTGTACCGGCGCGAGATAGTCAAACAACTCGCTCAGCAATGAGTCATAAAGCCTGAGTTCGATCTGAAGGATCTTATCTTCCGCTCCCATGATCTTTTCTTCATAGTCTTTCAGCTCGGGTGTGATATATCTTTCAGCATTGGCAAGCGTTTGTTTACGCATCCATGCATCAGGCACTTTTGTTTTGTGGGAATTGGTTACTTCAAGATAATAACCGAATACATTGTTGAAACCGATCTTCAGCGAACTGATCCCGGTGATCTCCGCTTCTTTTTGCTGCAGTTTGGCAAGATATTCCTTGCCGCTGTGTGCGATCTGTCTTAGTTCATCAAGCTCGGCATCAACTCCGCTGTTGATCATCCCGCCTTTTGCTGCGATCGCGGGAGGATTATCAACGATCTCTTTAACTATTTTTTCAGCGATATAAGGACATGGGTTCAATGCATCACCCAGTCTTTTCAGGTAATCATTGCCAGAGGCAAGACAAACCTGTTTGATCAGTTCCACTTGTTTCAATCCTCTCGCAAGCTGCAATACTTCACGCGGATTGATCCGTTTGGTAGGGATTTTTGCAACAAGCCTTTCTATATCTCCGCAAAGTTTGATCGCCTGTGAAAGTTTGTTGCGGGTATCCGTTTCTTTGATCAGCCATTCAACAAGATCGAGGCGCTCGTTGATCTTTGTAAGATCTTTCAGCGGGAATACGATCCATCTTTTCAGCAATCGTGCTCCCATAGGAGAGACGGTATTGTCGAGCACGCTTAATAGGGTATGATCGCCTTCGTGTGCCCCATAAACCAGTTCCAGGTTGCGGATGGTGAAACGGTCCATCCAGAGAAAATCATCCTTATCGATCCGCTGCAACGAAGTGATGTGCTGGAGATTCGGATGTTCGGTATCTTTCAGATAATGGATAATGGCACCAGCGGCAACCAGCCCCTGCTTCATTTCTTCCACGCCAAATCCTTTGAGGGAATGCGTTTGAAAATGTTTTAATAACGTATCTTCTGCGTAACCGGCATCAAAGATCCATTCGTCCAGCGTGTAGGTATACATTCTTCCTCCGAAGTATTCTTTGAAATTCTTCTGCCGTTGACGCTGGAAGATGACTTCAGAAGGCTTGAAGCTTTGCAATAATTTATCGGCGTATTCGCGGTCGCCTTCGGCGATAAAAAATTCACCTGTCGAAATGTCCAGGAAAGCGAGACCGTAATGATCATCGTCTGCGAAGTGGATGCCTGCGAGGAAGTTGTTGGTATGATGTTCCAGCAGTTTATCATTCAGGGCAGTTCCGGGCGTAACCATTTCGGTAACGCCTCTTTTTACCACGCCTTTGGCGGTCTTTGGATCTTCCAGCTGATCACAGACAGCTACGCGGTAGCCGGCTTTTACCAGTTTATGGAGATAGGTATCGATCGAATGGTGAGGAAAACCGGCGAGATCCAGCGAAGCGGCTGCTCCGTTGTTGCGTTTGGTAAGGGTGATACCGAGGACCTGGGAGGCGATGACGGCATCCTGACCAAAAGTTTCGTAAAAATCGCCGACGCGGAACAATAGAACGGCATCCGGGTATTTCTGTTTGATCGCCCGGTGCTGTTGCATCATCGGGGTTTCCTCTGTTTTGATCTTCGCCATGGGCGACAAATATAAATGCTTTGCTGCCTTGTTGAACTGTATTCTGACGGGTGTGAATTATTTTTGCGCCATGCGAAAATTGAGTATGGATGAGCTGGGCCGGAAATCGGTCGAAGAGTTCCGGCAATCGGAGAAAACACCTGTCATGGTAGTCTTGGAAAATATTCGTAGTGCATATAATGTTGGAAGTGTGTTCCGTACCGCTGATGCTTTTCTCGTTGAAGGGATTTACATCATTGGTTATTCCGCAAAACCGCCGCACAAGGAGATCAAAAAGACGGCCCTGGGCGCTGAAGAAACGGTTTCCTGGCAGCACTTTTCCACATCTGCCGAGGCGATCGAGCGGTTGAAAGTTGATGGTTATACCGTTTTAGCCGTTGAACAGGCCGAAGGGAGCATCAAACTTCAGGAGTTAAGACCGGCAGAAGGTCAAAAGATCGCGGTGGTTTTTGGCAATGAGGTGACGGGAGTGGAGCAATCGACGATCCATTTATGTGATGGTGTGCTGGAGATCCCGCAGTTCGGGATGAAACATTCGCTGAATATTGCGACGGCGGCGGGGGTGGTGTTGTGGGAGTTGGTTCGTGGGAAAGTAAAAAATCAAAAGTAAAAAGTAAAAAAACGAGTCTGAGGTTGAAGGGCGCGCTGACGTTCGGGCGGTTCTGATCAAGTTACTATCTTTGCGGAATGTCCACCGCAAAAAGCTATCTCAGTCTAATAAAATTCTCCCACACCATTTTTGCAATGCCTTTTGCATTGATTGGTTTTTTTCTCGGCCTGCTTTACAACAAATTCCTGAAATGGGGCGTCCCGGGCTGGCGTATCCCGGATGGATTTGTTTTCCAATGGAATCTTAACAGGACCATTGGCTGGGAACATGAGAAAATGTCGAATGGAAATATGGTCGTCAAGTTCCTGCTGGTGCTTGGCTGTATGATCTTTGCGAGAAGTGCCGCGATGGCTTTTAACAGGTATCTCGACCGCCGCTTTGATGCGCTCAATCCACGGACCGCTATCCGTGAGATCCCTACTGGCATTTTAAAAGCCAACAGCGTACTTTGGTTTACGATCATCAATTGCATCTTATTCGTCGCCTGCACTTATTTTATCAATACACTTTGCTTTGCATTATCACCCGTTGCGTTGATGGTGGTATTGGGGTATAGCTATACAAAACGTTTTACGCCGCTTTGCCACCTCGTATTGGGAGTAGGGCTATCGCTGGCGCCTATTGGTGCTTTTCTTGCTGTGACCGGCGAGTTCAGTTTACTGCCGCTGCTTTTTTCTTTTGCAGTGATCTGTTGGGTGAGTGGGTTCGATATCATCTATGCATTGCAGGATGAAGAGTTTGATAAATCGCATTCCCTGTATTCAATCCCATCCTGGCTGGGAAAATCAAAAGCGCTGCGGGTATCTGAGCTGTTGCATGTGTTCAGCGCATTATTTGTGATAGTGGCTGGGTATGTTGGCGGATTTAATCTGTTATACTGGATCGGAGTAGCGGTTTTTGCAGGCATGCTGATCTATCAGCATTCGATTGTAAAGCCAACTGATCTCCGTCGTGTTAATCTTGCATTCATGACTGCTAACGGTATTGCCTCTGTGGTATTCGCGGTATTTGTGATCGCAGATATGTTTTTCAGGAACCAGGTCTTTCCACCAGATACATTTTAATGCTGCAGAGCGGTAGATCAACGACGGGTCGTGTGAATATTTTCAAAACTTATTTTGTATCAAATGCCAAGAATACTTGCGATAGATTACGGACTGAAGAGAACAGGCATTGCTGTGACCGATCCTCTGCAGATCATTGCTTCAGGATTAACCACTATTGAATCAAAACAGGCGATCCCCTTTCTTAAAGATTATTTCAGCAGGGAAACAGTGGAACTAATCATTATTGGAGAACCCAAGAATTGGGATGATTCGGATACCCACGCTACGCCACTGGTAGAAAAGTTCATCAAAGAGCTGCAAAAAAATTTCCCCAACATGCCCATCAAAAAAGTGGACGAGCGCTTTACTTCCAAAATGGCCAAAGATGCCATGCTTGAAATGGGACTGAAAAAAATGCAGCGCAGGAATAAGGCACTGGTGGATGAGATTGCGGCTGCGATTATGTTGCAGGAATATATGAGATCGCTGTAGGCGATCTTTGGACCGCCGACCGCAGACCGCCGACGGTCGTTGATGAAGCGAAGACTCTATTTTTTTGTGAACAACTATCCGAGATAATAAAATTGCATCCTGCATAAACGACCGTCGGCGGTCTGCGGTCGGTGGTCCATCTCTCGCGGTCCGTCGTCCGCGGTCTCCTTTCCCTATTTCCCCCGATTGGCTTAACTTCGCCCGATGATTTTACCAATTGTAGCCTATGGCCATCCTGTTCTGCGTAAGGAGGCTGTTGATATAACGCAGGATTATCCAAATCTCGAAAAATTGATCGCGGATATGTGGGAAACCATGTATGGCAGCAACGGTGTTGGGCTGGCGGCACCGCAGATCAACCGTTCTATCCGCCTGTTCGTGGTGGATACGGAGCAGATGTTTGCCAACATGGAAGAAGAAGAGAAAAAAGAATTTCCGGACGACCCCGGATTCAAGGGCGTTTTCATCAATGCCCACATAGTAGTACTGGAAGGAAACGAATGGCCCTATAATGAAGGCTGCCTGAGTATCCCGAAGATCCGGGAAGATATCTACCGCAACGAATCTGTGACGCTGAAATATGTTGACGAAAACTTCGAACAGCAGGAGCGCACCTTCAATGGCATTACTGCCCGTGTTATTCTTCATGAATACGATCATATCGAAGGCAAACTCTTCATTGATCATATTTCCCCGTTGAAAAGAAAATTGATGAAAGGCAAGCTGACAGATATTTCTAAAGGGAAAGTGAGTGTGGATTATAAGATGATGTTCCCGGGATAAACAAGATGGTCGATGCGCGATGGTCGATGATCGCGTTCCGTATTGATAATGCGAAAATAACGCAGAAGCCTTCCACACCTGGAAGGCTTCTGTATTGTTACGGGTATTGGCCTGGGATCGATCATCGACCATCGCGCATCGACCATCGTCTCCTGTCAGACATATAAAAACTGAGAAATAAAATCCCACAAAAGAGGTATTGTCTCCATTCCTCTCCATCTCTAGCTTTGCTACTATACCATCTCCTATATCCAATCCTTCGGACTGATACTGTAGCATAGAATTTAAACCAGAAATCATTTTGCTTATGAGAAGAGTTCTCCTCTTTGCAATGGCCATGCTATGTGCCATCAGTTACTGCTTTTCCCAAAGTGTTGCACCGGCCACGATCAATGCAGCGGGTGGCACTTACGATAATCAGGGTTCTTATTATCGCTTTGAATGGAGCTTTGGCGAAATGCTTGTGATCAATTCTTTTGCTCCGCCAGATAGTGCAGTGTTAGTAACGCATGGCGTATTGCAGCCATGTACAGATGGTTCATCCAACCCTGGATCATCATCATTCGAACCAGCTGATTACCGTTTATTCCCCAATCCAACTGTTGGCAAATTTGAACTTGATTTCTTCATCAGGGAGTCAGGGCAGATGAATTTACGCCTTGTAGATGCAACGGGTAAAACGCTGGAGAAACGCAGTTATGCCTATAACGGATGTTGTTCCATTCAAATCTTTGATCTAAGTAATCATCCCCCCGGTCTTTATTATGTAATAGCTGAGTTGCAGAATGAAAAGAGACGCTATAGCGGTTTCAAAGTAATGAGGCTTGGAAAATAACCGGACTATCCATTCAACCCCTTCAATTTAATAATTCATGAACATGAAAAAGATTCTTGCCTTATTTGGCTTGATGCTGTTGATGCAGTTGTCTTTTGCGCAGGCGCCATTCCTGTTTAATTACCAGGGTGTGGCCAGGAACTCAGTAGGCAACGTGATCCAAAACAAAACGATCGCGCTTCGTTTGAATATACGAACAGGCAGTGCTACCGGTACTGTTGTGTATTCAGAGGCACGTGAAGTAACGACTAACCCGTTTGGGTTATTCAATGTATTGGTTGGTAGTCCCGGTGCGCGAAGCACTACCGGTGCACTTAGTTCTGTCGATTGGGGCGGCGGTGCGAAGTTTATACAGGTCGAGATCGATCCTGAAGGTGGAACAACCTATTTGAATATCGGTACAACGCAACTGGCATCTGTTCCTTACGCCATGTTTGCGGCAAACAGTACACCTGGCCCCGCTGGTCCTGCTGGTCCGAAAGGTGCAACGGGTAATACGGGTCCTGCGGGTCCCGCTGGTCCTGCCGGCCCGAATGGCCCTGCCGGTCCTGCAGGAACTACTGGCCCCGCCGGTCCTGCCGGCCCTGCTGGTGTAGCTGGCCCGGTTGGTCCTGCCGGTCCTGCTGGTCCCGCAGGTCCGCAAGGTCCTCCCGGTTCTATCAGTGCTGCTCCTGCTGGCGGAGATCTCTCTGGCAACTATCCAAACCCGACAGTTAAAGGTTTACAGGGAAGAGCGGTGAATGCTGCAGCGCCAACGAATGGCCAGGTGTTGCGCTTTAATGGAACTGAGTGGGCACCTTCAACAGTGAGTGGCGGCGGTGGCGGCTTAACCCTTCCTTACTCAACCGTTGAGAATAATGCGGGAACGCTTTTCTCTATCACCAACGAGGGAGACGGCACTTCTATAGAGGGTATCAATAGCACGAATACCTCCAGCATTGCAGCGGTGAGAGGGTTGGTGAACAGCACTGCTCCCGGCGGATTTTCCACAGGCGTGCGAGGGATCAATAATGGTACGGGTGGCCTGGGTATCGGTGTGTGGGGCTCTCAGAACGGAAGTGGCTGGGGTGTATACGGTGTTACACCCAATGGTCTCGGTGTTTATGGAAATTCATCTGCTAACGGAACAGGCGTGTATGCAAACAGTAACTCCGGTACAGGTTTGACTGCTACCAGTGTGAATGGAATACCTGCAACCATTTCGATCTTTAACAATGCGAATAACAACAATGCGATGAATGTGAATAGTGTGGGTAATGGAACGGTTATAAATGTTTCCACGACTGGTAACGGGTCCGGTGTATTGTCCTCGACCGGCGCAGGTTTTGGTATACATGGTATAACATCTCAGCAGACGAGTGCGGGTATCGTCGGCGATAATAACGGCGCTGGCGAGGCGATAGTTGGCCGGACGACCAGCGACATCGCCGGTGCGGTGGTCGGCCGCAACGATGGCGGCGGTTATGGCGTGAGAGGCTTTGTGGCGAGCAGTACCGCCGGTACCGGTATTGGCGTATATGGTCAGGTTGGTTTGAACAGCGGCACAGGCCGTGCGGGACGTTTTGAGAACTTCAACCAGAACAATGAAGTCAATACGTTTGAAGTGGAAACAAACAGTAACGGCAATATTCCTAACAATAAGCAGGGGAATGCTTCTTCATTCGTTGTTAACAACAACAATAGCGTTGCAGCGGGTGTTCGTGGCGAGGTGAAAACGATCTTTGGCAATTTTGGTGCGGCAGGTATATTCGGCGTTTCTTCAGGAACGGGTGGATTTGCCGGTTTATTCCATCAATCCAATACCACCGGCAATGGCCCCGCACTGGTGGCAATTGCTGATGGAAACGGCAACGCGATCACCGCCAACGCAAGTAAGAATGGGAACGGCGTTGAAACAAATATTGATGGCGGAGGAAATGCATTGTACGCGTGGGTGCCTTCATATGCCACTGGCCGCGCGGGACGTTTTAATATTTTCAACGAGTCCAATGAAAGCGATGTGATCACTGTTACAACGGTAGGTAATGGCACCGCCGGTAACTTCAAGGTGGATCGTACAACAGGCACGTCTCCTGCTGTGAAAGGTGAGGTGAATTCAATCTTCTCCAATTTCGGGACGGCCGGCATTTATGGTGTTGCTTCGGGAACCGGTGGTTATGCTGGATTGTTCTATGCATCAAATCCCTCGGGCGTTGCCCCTGCTGTCCTTGCTCTCACTGAAGGATCCGGCAATGGTGTCACAGCCAATGCAGGCGGCACGGGTGACGGTGTGGAGACGACCGTTGATGGAACGGGCTACGCATTGAACGCATATACCCCAAACTTTAGTACCGGCCGTGCAGGACGTTTTGTCAACTTCAATACAGCTAACAACAACCCTGTGCTGACAGTTGAGAACCGTGCTGCCGGTGGCAACATACTTCTGCTCAGAGCCGGAAATCCTACAGTCGCAAATGTTGCACGTATCAATGCCGCAGGCCGTGGCTTCTTTAACGGAGGCACACAAACAGGCGGTGCTGACCTTGCAGAAGCATTTGATGTGACAGGCGATAACAAAACTTATGAAGCCGGTGATGTGCTGGTGATCTCTACAGATAAAGACCGTGCGGTGGAGAAATCTGCTGAGCCTTATTCAAATCTTGTGGCCGGCGTGTACGCGACCAAACCAGGCGTGCTGTTGACAGAAGAACATATCGATACAGATATCTCTGATAAAGTACCAATGGGCGTGATCGGTGTGATCCCTACAAAAGTCTGTATGGAAGGCGGTGCAATCAAAAGAGGTGATATGCTCGTGACTTCTTCGCAAGCTGGTGTGGCAATGAAAGCCGATCCTGACAAAGTAAAAGTTGGTCAGGTATTAGGTAAAGCGTTGCAGGATTATAATGGACCTGCAGTTGAGAAAATTAAAGTACTGGTGAGTGTGAAGTAGGGGAGATGTGTTTGAGGGGTTTGGCAGTTTGATCCAACATTGACGAACTGGCTGACTGCGCAGACTGTTGACAATAGTTAATCTTAAAAAAACTTTGTATGAAAAAATATCCGATCGTTTTCTTTTTACTTTTTCTGGCTGCTGCGCAGTTGAACGCACAGGAATTCAGGACTGATGAAAGCATCACCAAACAGTTAAAGAATAATTCAGTACCAGGGTTGAAGTATTCTACGGAAACTTCAACCGCAAAACCACAAGTCCAGCCTCATGCTACGTTAATTGAAGAGATCAACAAGGGCAAATATGCCCCTGTCAAATCCGGTCCGGGGACAGCAAGATCTTCTGCAAAACCCGCACAGCCCAACGCAGCTGACCTGCCAAGCAATAAGTCCGCAACTGATGCGGCGCGCGAGGCAAAAGCTGCTCAGAAAGCGCCGGTTGTACAAGCTCCGCCAACGCAGGATGGTGGCAGTGGTGCGCCTGCTGAAACAAGAACAGCACCCGTAAGAGGCGGTAAACTCGATCCTGTTAAAAAAGATCAACAATAAACAGCCGGCTTTTTTGGTAAGCAGCCCGGGCGTAAATTGCAGGCCATGCAAAGTGTTAAACTCTGCCTGGCCTTTTTGTTTTTATCCATGACCTGCACCGCGCAACAGCAGGATTCCCTGGATAATGAAAGGCTGGCTAAAATGATCAACCTGTCCGAAGTGATTGTCCGCACAGATGTGAACATTCCTAAGTTCATGGACCGCGTGAAAAATGATACAACATTTTACAAAGCATTCAAAAATCTTCACGTTCTGGGCTTTACTTCTATGAACGATATCCGCATCGTTGATAAAAAAGGAAATGGCAAAGCCGGTATGCAGAGCAAAACAGTACAGACACAGGCCTACGGTTGCCGGACGATGGAAACTATTTCTGAAACAACGCAGGGCGATTTTTACGACAGCAAACATAATTTCAATTACTATACAGCAGAATTGTACGCGGGGTTGTTCTTCACCACGGGCAAGATCTGTGGCGAGAATAATATCGTGGCGGGCACCAATTTTTCTGCGAAAGGAAAAAGCGGCACAGAAAAACATAAAGAACAATTGAAGATGCTGTTCTTTAATCCCGGCAAGAAAATTCCCGGTATTCCATTTATTGGTGAGAAGATCAACATCTTTGATCCGGATGTGGCCGAACTGTATGATTTTTCTATTGACCAGGTCGATTACGAAGGAAAACAAGCCTACCTGTTCGTTGTAAAAGCACGTGAAGATCTTTCCAGCGGCAAGCGCGACAAGATCGTGATCGATAACATGACAACCTGGTTCGATGCAAAAACAATGGAAGTAATGGCCCGCAATTACAAGATGAGTTATAACGCAGGCGTCTACGATTTTGATGTGCAGATGGAAGTGGAGATGACAAAGTTTGGAGAGTATCTTATTCCAAAGACCTTGCGTTATTCAGGCAACTGGGATGTGGTGTTCAAAAAGCGGGAGCGGGGTTTTTTTACAGCAACGTTGTCGGATTTTAAGACGGAGTAAAAAGACCGCGGACGGCAGACCGCAGACCGCGGAAATATGCATTGGAAACGAATACTTCCGATCGTAACGAACAACTGCCTTAAAAGCATCGACCATTTACTGTTCAGTTGAAGAGCGTAAATGGTCGATTCGTTTTAACAACATTCATTGTTAGTAAAGCTATACATTCACCCGGCCACGTCCGCGGTCTGCGGTCCGTCGTCCGCGGTCTCCCTCACTCCAACCTGTTCCCCACCGCACTCACATACCTTCTCCATTTCTCAATCACCTGCGCAATGTCCGGTGGAAGGTCTGTATCAAAATACATATCCTCTCCGGTTGTGGGATGAACAAATCCAAGGGTCTTTGCATGCAATGCCTGTCGTGGACAGATCTCAAAACAATTCTCAACAAACTGTTTGTACTTTGAATAAACGGTTCCCTTAACGATCTTATCGCCTCCATAAAAATCGTCACTGAATAATGGATGGCCCAGGTATTTCATATGCACCCTGATCTGGTGTGTGCGGCCTGTTTCGAGATTACACTGCACAAGCGTCACGTAGTTGAACCGTTCGATCACCTGGTAATGTGTGATCGCTTCCTTTCCGTGATCGCCCTCAGGATAAGCTTCAAACAATTTTCTGAAGCGAAGGTGGCGGCCAACGTGTGCAATGATCGTTCCTTTATCTTCCTGTATATCACCCCATACAAGCGCGGTATATTGACGTTTTATGGTGTGATCAAAGAATTGTTTGGCGAGGTGACGCATGGATTTTTCATTCTTGGCCAGCACCAGCAGACCGCTGGTGTTTTTGTCGATGCGGTGGACCAGGCCAAAGCGGGGTAGTGATTCTTCCGTCAGCTCCGGTCGTTGTTTCTGCAGATACCAGGCCACGCCATTCAGCAGGGTTCCAGTGTAATTGCCGCTGCCGGGGTGGACTACCATACCTGCGGGCTTGTTGATCAGCATCAGGTCTTCGTCTTCGTATATGATGTTGAGCGGAATATTCTCCGGCACCACGTCGGTGTCTTCCGGGCTCATATCAGAATAAACAATGATCTCGTCAAGCGCCTTGATCTTATAATTGGGCCGCACCTCCTTGCCATTCACCAGCACCAGGCCGTTATTGATCGCCTGCTGGAGCTTATTCCGGGTGGCGCCTTCGATCCGGTTCATCAGGTATTTGTCGATCCGGAGCGGCTCCTGGCCTTTATCCGTCTTGAAACTGAACCGTTCATAAAGCTCTTCGCTCGTTTCCGCGGCGTCCGGTGAACCGCCTTCATACGGTAAGGATGCATCCTGCATGTATCGTGATTTTGTGCAAAGGTAACGGATGAAAAATTCTTGGTAAATTGCAGGTTCGTTATGACAACACAGGAAGTAGCATTCAGGGATCTGGGGCAGATGGCCTACAAGGAAGCCTGGGATTACCAGGAACGGTTGTTACAGCAAACCGTTGGCATTAAAACAGCGCTCCGCAACCAGGCGGATGATCACGCGGACAGTAACGGGCCTGGCGAACTGAAAACAGAACATTACCTCTTATTTGTAGAACATCCACCCGTATACACGCTCGGCAAAAGCGGCGATCTCGCCAATGTCCTGTTGAGTGAAGAGGAGATGACCAGCCGCGGGATCGAATTCTACAAGATCAACCGCGGAGGCGATATCACCTTTCATGGCCCGCAGCAACTGGTTGGATATCCCATTCTTGACCTGGAGAAATTTTACACAGATATCGGCCGCTATCTCCGCAATATCGAAGAAGTCATTATCCTCACGTTAGCGGAATATGGGATAGATTCCGGCCGATCTCCCGGAGAAACCGGCGTCTGGATCGATGCAGATAAAAAAGGGCAGGAGCGTAAGATCTGCGCAATTGGCGTACGCAGCAGCCGTTGGGTGACAATGCATGGCTTTGCATTGAACGTGAACACAGATCTCGCTTACTTTGATAACATCATTCCCTGCGGTATCAAAGACAAACAGGTTACCTCCATCGAAAAAGAATTAGGCCGCAAAGCTGATCTGGAAGAAGTGAAAGAGAAAGTGAGAAGGAATTTTGAGAAAGTGTTTGAAGCAAAATTGGTAGGATGAGAATGTGTAACAGTGAATGAATTCATCCGATAAGATCTTTCCGGCTGTTTGTAATGTTTGTCACAACCGCAGCCTTTCGAATAATTCGTCGAACCAAAACGGCCCACATAGCCCACAATTTCAATTGTGGGTGGAGGAGATGGCGAATGAGAGGCATTCGTAAAGAATTTGCAAACAAACCCGCTCTGCTAGACGGGCATCTTTTATCCGGGGATCGGTGACCGCGCATTCTCTTCCCACAATTAAAATTGTGGGCTAATCGCACCGCCCATTGTTCGCAATGTTTATCACAACCGCCAACTCTTCAATAATTCGTCGAACGGCAACGGCCCACATAGCCCACAATTTCAATTGTGGGTGGAGGAGATGGCGAATTAGAGGCATTCGTAAAGAATTTGCAAACAAACCCGCTTTGCTAGGCGAGCATCTTTTATCCGGGGATCGGTGACCGCGCATTCTCTTCCCACAATTTTAATTGTGGGCTAATCGTACCGCCCATTGTTCGCAATGTTTATCACAACCGCCGACTCTTCAATAATTCGTCGAACGGCAACGGCCCACTTAGCCCACAATTTCAATTGTGGGTAGAGGAGATTGCGAATGAGAGGCATTCGTAGGGAATTTGCAGGCAAACCGGCTCTATAATGCGGGCATCTTTTATTAGAGCATTGTTGACCGCATTCTCAAAAACACGCCCGAAAAAAATTAACTACCTATGCAGCCGGCCGGCTTCGCAGGATCGCGGCGGTAGTTCAAAGAGGATAACATTTTTTATCAAAACTCCTTCGGCAGATAAAACCTGTTCTTCTCCTTCAGCTTTTCATCTTCATACAACTCAAACTTAAACCATCCCGATTTATAAAAGACCGCTTTATCCAGTTTGAAACTTTTTTCCCTGATATCTTTTAGTTCAAACAGCGGTTCATCTGTGAAAGTGAAGAATTTGATGCTGTATTTTTTATCATCGTCGGGCAGGTTGATCTTGATATAACCGTCTTTGTAAGTGAATACATATTTGGAAGGCACCCACACTTCATTTTTAACTCCATTATTGGTAACAGGCGGCCTGTTGTTGCTGCCGTCAATAACAGGAATGGTGAAATTGCCGTTCTGTAATTTTGTTGGTTTATCCTTCTGTACGATCGTGTCGAGCACAGGTCTTTTCGGGTCGCTGAAAAGAAACACACCTTTATCGAGCATGATATAGATCCGGTAGAACATGCGGTCATTGGTAGCTTTTGTATCTACATAACCATTTTCCGGCGTTGTAGGATCTGCAACGGTGAGGATCGTCTTATAATTTTTAAGGCTGTCAAATGATCGCTGAATGCTGATCTGTTTGATATTCTCAAACTTATTTACCCAACCGATCACAATACGATTGTTGCCAATATTCTTTACGGAAAATTTGGGAAGAGTATCCTGCGCCAACAACGAATTACCGGCAACAGTGAGGATTAAGAGAATTGACAGGATCAGTTTGTTCATGATAATAGGAAACGAAAAAGGATATGGATTCTTATTCCATGCGGACAAAGATAACACACAATGACAAAAAATCAGAAGTTTAACGTTCCTTTTGGCAGTGAGCGGTTGCCTTGTAACCCACCGCTGTGGATAACCAGTATGCGGCTTCCTGCGGGGAAACGTGACTGTCTGATCAGGTCATCGACGGCATAAAACAATTTACCTGTATACACGAAGTCGGTTGGGATCCGGGTGCGTTCAAAGAAAGAGTTCATAAATGCCAGCAATGGGGGCTTATGTTTTGCATATCCGCCAAAATGATAATCGTGTAGCACGCTCCAGCGGGCAGGCGATTCGTGCAGCAGATCAGTGATCATTGGTTCCAGCGAATAATTGTTCTTCAATACGCTGATGGCAGTCACTTCACTGTCTGACGGAGCAGCATTGATGAGACCTGCTGTCATCGTGCCGGTACCCGCAGCGCAGATGTAGTGTGTAAAGGGCTGCGATAACACATCAGGGATCGTGGAAGCGCCTCTTGCGCCATCGATGCCATAGCCTCCTTCCGGTACTAACAGGTATTCGTTTTTCAATTCGTGCAAAACTGCAGGAACATGTTTCCCCGAATAATCTTCCCTTGGAATGAACAGCAACTGCATGCCGGCCAGCTTTGCGTCAAGCAATGCGGGCGACCAGTTAGCAGGCTCCTCACCACGGATAATGCCAATGGATTGCAGCTTCAGTTGCTGACAGGCTGCCGCTGTGGCAACGATATGATTGGACCATGCGCCGCCAAAAGTGATCAGTCCTTTCTTTTGCTGCTGAATGGCTTCTTCAAGATAAAAACGCAGCTTGAACCATTTGTTGCCGGAGATCACGGGATCGAATTTGTCCAGCCGTAACACATGTACCTGTACTGCGGATGAATACAGATACGATATGTCGTCAACAGTAATATGACTAAGGTGTAACGAATTAAGCATAAAATTACTACCAGCCTTGGCGAATTTACTTTAATTTACGCCGCAAATTAAAAAGGTATTATGCAACCAACATTAGTGATCCTGGCCGCGGGCATGGCTTCCCGGTATGGCAGTATGAAGCAAATACAGGGCTTTGGACCAGGTGGTGAAACCATCATGGATTATTCCATCTATGATGCGATCCGTTCCGGTTTTGGAAAAGTAGTCTTTATCATCCGCCGGGATTTTGCGGAGGATTTCAAAAATATATTCGAACCAAAACTGAAGGGCAAGATTGAAATTGAATATGCTTACCAGGATATGGAAGCATTCACAGAAGGTTTTGCTTTCCCTGCAGACAGGAAAAAGCCATGGGGCACAGCACACGCGGTACTTTGCGCAAAAGACGTAGTGAATGAACCATTCGCGGTGATCAATGCCGATGATTTCTACGGCCACAATGCGTTTGAAAATGCTGCTGATTTCCTGGTGCATGATTGCTCTCCAAAAAATTATGCGATCGTTGGCTATGATCTGTTGAAAACATTATCTGATTATGGCACTGTAAACCGCGGAGTTTGCGGTCTTGATGAGCAGGGCAATCTTGCTACGATCACTGAACGTATCAATATTGCAAAGAAAGACGGAAAGATCCTTGTTGATGATAACCTGGAACCAGGAGAACTTAGCCTCGATACGCGCGTATCGATGAACTTCTGGTGTTTTGATCCTTCATTCTTCTCTTACACACAGCAGTTGTTCCGCGAATTCCTCCAGCAATCCGGTAATGAACTGAAATCAGAATTCTTCATTCCGATCGTTGCTGACCGGTTCATCAAAGAAGGCGGCAAAGTAGAGATCATTCCGACCACTTCGTCCTGGTTTGGTGTAACCTATAAGGAAGATGCTCCGTTTGTGGAGAAGAGCTTGAACGAGCTGATTGAAAAAGGCGAGTATCCGGAGAGATTGTGGGCTGCGAAATGATTTTATGTTTGCATGGCGTAAGTCGATGGCGGAATGGCCGATGACTGATGGCCGGAATACGAACTGGATTTATAAACCATAAAAAGAAACCTTCCATAGTAGAAGGTTTCTTTTTTTATGTAAATTATTTTTGAATAGCACGCTCTCGGCCATCAGCCATCGTTCATCGGCCATCGGTGCCTAGTTCGATTTTACCATAAACACATAATCCTCGATCTTCTTCACCTGCAATGTCCGGTCAAGATAAGAAATGGATGATTTGGTGCTGAGTTTTACGCGTTGATAAGAAGAGTCTTTTGCCTTAATATCGTTAAGCGCCTGGAAGATGTGTTTTGACTGGATGGCGAAAACAACACCCACAGATTCAGTTTCCCTGGCAGTCAGGATGCCGACTACTTCACCATCATGGTTCAGTACGGGCCCGCCGCTGTTACCGGGATTAGCTGCGATGGCGATCTGGCAGCTCATCGTGTCTCCGTTGAAACCGGTGCGTGCGCTCATATAACCCTGTCCATATACGATCTCATCCCTCGGATAACCTAATGTATATACAGGCTCTGCGAGGTCGGTAGATGATTTGCTGATGGCATAAGGCGGTGTTGCCATGGTTTTGAAAGCCGTGTCTTCGATTTTCAGGAAAGCAAGATCCCTGGCTTTGTCTGTGTAAACAAGCACTGCGTTGTAAGTGGTACCTGCGCGGTTCTGCACCGCAATATTGTTGGCGTCGGATACAATGTGCGCGTTGGTCACGAGCAATCCTTTTCCGTCAATCAAAAATCCGGTACCGCCGGATTTATAGACAGGGGCAGGGGCATTGGTCGTGATCTTGTCTTTAAGACTTTTTACTTCCGACTTTGTATGCTGCTGTTCGCCTTTCAGTTCACTAAGGCCGCGTTTCAGTTCCTGGTACTGCTGTGCGTCGTTCTTTGGAGAGATCGCCCACACCAGTATGCTGAAAGTCAGCGCGGTAATGCCCGCGATGGACGCAGCAATGGCGGTCACGCGCTTGGAGCGGTTCCAGAGATAGACCAGTTTGGCCTTGCCTTTCAGCTTATCTGCGGTGATCTTGCCTTGCTGGGCGAGATCGGTGTGTACCTCATTCAGGGTTGATTGGAATTTCTGCCACTCACCAAAACGGTTCATCTGCTGGAGGAAGAGCGTGTGCTCAACCACCAGTTGATCTATTTCGGCGTTGGTTTTGCGCAGGTTCTCAAAATGGAGCCTTTCATCCGGGTTCATTTCGCCCCGGATATAGCGTTCAACCGCGTCGAGGATCATTATATCGTTGTTCTCATTCATCACGCTGTCCGTTTTTATAATGCGTAAAAAATATCTTTTTCAACCTGATCAGGCACTTGTATTTCTGTGTTTTGGCGTTTTCGGCGTTGGTGTATCCAAAGTCTGCGGCTATTTCCTGCATATTTTTCTTTTGCAGGTAAAAGGCTTCGAGCAGGCTTTTACAGGGTTCACCGAGGCTGCCGATCGCGTTATTCATCATTTCAAATTCCTGATCGCGGCGGGTGTGTTCTTCAATGTCGTCTTCAACGGGTACAATGGCCTCTGCGTGGCCAATATCGCCCGAGTAGCGGCTGGCTTGCTGTAAACGTTTGAGCCACAATCTTCTGGCGACTGAATAGAGATAAGTCTTTATCTGGCAATTGAGTTCAAAGCTGCCGGAGCGGGCTTTTTCATAAAGAACGATCATTGCCTCCTGGAATATGTCTTTCGCGTCATCTGCCGAGCCGTTGTTGTTGATTATCAAGGATTGAATCGTTGTATAATTCTCCTTATAGATCGTTTCAACGGCCTTTTTATCGTTACGGGCGAGGCCCTGGAGCAAAACCTTTTCTGAAAACTCGACTTTCACTATCCGCTATTTAATACTTTTTTTTAAAAATAGTAACCCTCCCCTGAGCCGGAAAAAAAAATTAAAAATAGTGGGTTACCTTTTCCCGATCACGGTATAAACACTGAAATATTTCAAAAAATAAAAAATCTAACAAACACATGAAAAAGCTTTTCATCTTAGTAGCAGTAGCTTCTCTCGGATTCGTAGCTTGTAACAACGAAAGCGCTAACACTGAAGCAAAAACTGACTCTCTGGTAGATAAAGTTGATTCTTCTGCTAACGCAACTACTGATTCTATCAAAGCTGCGTCTGATTCACTGGTTAAGAAAGTTGACTCAACTGCTACTGCCGTTAAAGACTCTCTGAAAAAGTAAGACTTTTCAATAGGCAAGCGTAGAGCCGTTCCGGATTCCGGAGCGGCTTTTTTTTTCGATGTTCGATGTCGGATGGTCGATGACCGAATTTCCGGGGAAGTTGTTTTTACCGGCTTGACGGAAAATGTCCTTTTTCCAGGCCTTCGACCATCCAACATCGAACATCGCCAATTCGCCGCCCATCGGCCCAAAAGCCGTACCTTTGCCGCTTCTTATATATAAATAATACAATCAGTGATTACATTTGAATCGTTAGGATTAGAAGAAGGAATACTTGCTTCTATTCAACAACTGGGTTTCAGTCAACCCACTCCTATTCAGGAAAAAGCCATCCCGGTACTGCTGCAGGGTACCAAAGATTTTATTGGATTGGCGCAGACTGGTACGGGAAAAACAGCCGCGTTTGGCCTGCCCCTCCTTCATTTGATCCGGAAAGAAGACCGGTTCCCGCAAGCACTGGTGATCTGCCCGACAAGGGAATTGTGTCTCCAGATCACTAATGACCTCAATGCCTTCAAGCCTAAAAAAGCACATATATCCGTAACGGCCGTTTATGGTGGTACTTCTATTGGTGAGCAGATCCGTGAATTGAAAAGAGGAACACATATCGTTGTTGCAACCCCGGGCCGCCTGATCGACCTTATCGAAAGAAAGGCGGTGGACCTGGAACAGATCCATTACGTGGTATTGGACGAAGCAGATGAAATGCTCAACATGGGTTTTAAAGATGATATCGAATTCATCTTAAAAAATACACCCAACCGCCAGAGTACCTGGCTGTTCAGCGCTACCATGCCGCCGGAGATCCGCCAGGTGAGCAAGCGCTATATGGACAAACCGTTTGAGATCACCATCGGTAAAGTGAATGCAGGTAATGCCAATATCGATCACCAGTACTACACCACGCAACACGTGAACCGTTATGAAACGCTGAAACGTATCATCGATTTCAATCCGGGTATCTACGGTATCATCTTCACCCGTACAAAAGCAGATGCGCAGGGTGTTACAGAACAGCTCATCCGTGAAGGCTACGATATCGAAGCGTTGCATGGTGATCTGACACAGCAGCAGCGTGATAAAGTAATGGGCCGTTTCCGCGAGAAAAGCATTCAACTGCTGATCGCTACAGATGTGGCCGCGCGCGGGATCGATGTATCAGGTATCACACACGTGATCAACTACGAACTGCCGGATGATACAGAAGTATACACACACCGCAGTGGCCGGACAGGTCGCGCAGGGAAAAGTGGTATCTCGCTTTCATTGGTTACACCGAAAGAACTGTATCGTCTTCGCCAGATCGAAAAACTGGTGAACACCCGTTTTCATAAAATGGATATCCCGACCGGTAAAGATGTTTGCCGTAAGCAATTCTTCCATTTCATTGATAAAATGCTGCAGGCTGATATCAGTCATGGAGAATACGAAGCATATCTTCCTGTATTAAAAGAGAAGTTTGCTGAAGTGGAAAAAGAAGAGATTCTTCAGCGCGTTGCAGCGTTGGAATTCGATCGTTTCCTGAAGTACTATGAAAATTCAGCGGATCTTAATCTTCGTGATGACCGTCGCGGTGAACGTACTGAAAGGACCTCCAGCCGTGAATCAAAAGGAAGAAGTTTCAGTGGCGAAGGCAATTACCAACGCTTGTTCGTGAATCTCGGAACAAAGGATGGTTTTTACAAAGCAAGCTTCCTGCAATTCATTCTGGATATGAGTGATCTGAAGAAAGATGTGCTCGGACGCATTGATATGAAGGAGATGAACAGCTGGGTGGAAGTTGAATCAGGCTCGGCCAAAAAGATGATGAAAGCGATCGATGGAAAGAACTTCCGCGGCCGTAAGATCAGGATGAATGATGCAGATTCCGGCGGCGGACGAAGAAAAGGAAGAGAATAAATTTTTTTATATTCAATAGATTTTTATATTTGTTCGGTAATGACATTCAAAAAGGCAAATACCCGATTTTATTTTTACTTCTTTTATTTTAGAATGAAGCCGGGAATGCTTTGTTTGATACCTAGTTAACACGAACAACTAAAATCAAGATAAAGAGTCCCGGCTAAAAAGCCGGGACTCTTGTTTTTACGCACTATGCAGACAAAAGTATCCATACAGGGTTACGAAGGAAGTTTCCACCAGGTGGCGGCACGTACATTTTTTGGTAAGCAGGTTGAAGTGATTCCCTGTGCTACGTTCCGGGAAGTGATCAGGATCGCCGGCAACAAAAAAGAAAGCGATGGTGCAGTAATGGCAATTGAAAATTCTATCGCAGGAAGCATTCTTCCCAATTACAACCTGCTGCAGAAATCAAACCTGAAGATCGTTGGTGAAGTTTACCTGCAGATCAAACAAAACCTCCTCGTAAATCCAGGTGTTAAACTGGAAGATATCCGCGAAGTTCATTCCCATACCATGGCCCTGCAACAGTGTTATGAGTTTCTCGACAAATACAAATGGAAACTCGTGGAAACAGAAGACACTGCCTTAAGTGCAAAACATATTCATCAGCATAAGAGCAAACATATTGCGGCTATCGCAAGCAAACTTGCGGCAGAGTTATTCGATCTTGAAATGATCGCTCCCGGTATTCAGACGATGAAAGATAACTATACCCGCTTTCTTGTATTACAACCCGAAGATGTAGCAACGACAGTAGAAGGTGCGGATAAAGCTTCCGTAAATTTTCATACCGATCACTCAAAAGGAAGCCTGGCAAAAGTGCTTACACGCATAGCGGAAGGAGGGATCAATCTCAGCAAACTTCAAAGCTTCCCCATTCCCGGATCAGACTTCAAATACAGCTTTCATGCGGATATGGAATTTGAGTCGGTTGAACAGTTTGATACTGTTATTGAAACAGTCAAACCTTTAACCGAGCAGCTAAAAGTGTATGGGCTTTATAAAAGGGGAGTTGTGAAAAATAAGTAAAAAGTAAAAAGTAAAAAGTAAAAAGTAAAAAGTAAAAAGTAAAAAGTAAAAAGTAAAAAGTAAAAAGTAAA
>QFQQ01000142.1 GCA_003243445.1 Citrobacter freundii | reverse complement strand
ATGCAAATTTGAAGCTGCCAGAGCCGGGAGCCCCTCAATTGTGGAGATCCCGGCTCTCGCAGCCCGACAGTAGAAAGTAATCTTAAGTTGCCCGGCCGGGATGACATACTCGTTGCTTCCTAATTAAACGACATTGAATTTTAATCGTGGGAGATGAGCTTCCCAACAATCTGCCTTTACACATCCACGAACATAATACGCACTATCAGTAAAATATTGCTTTTCCACCGCATCAGGCAGACGCCATTCTCACTCCTTCTTTTTAATCCCCAACCTTTTCTTCACCGTTTCCATCACCGGTATCAGATCCGGCGATAACCTCAAATAAACAACAGCCGTTCCATACAATGCGAGGAATAACAAACTTCTGATCACCAGTCCGGGAAAACCATGCAGATTCATGCAGGTAAAATACGTAATGGCAAAAAGGATCAGACCATTGATCACTGTATAAAGCGAGTGGCGGGTGAAAGGGAACAGTCTGAATTTTTTCCAGAGGAAAAAGATCCTGATACTGTTGTATACACTGTAGGAGACAAACTGTGCGATAGCAGGGCCGAGAATATCATACTGGTGTGCAAGAATGATCGTCAATGGCAACATCAGCACTAGTAATATTACCCCGGCGATCAACTGAAAACGCCAGAAATTGGAAGTGCCGAGGATCTCTGTATTGATGCCCGTGCCCAGGTCAACCACACGGCCGAGTCCGAGGAAGATGAATGCATTGAAACCAAGAAGATATTCTTCCTTTAATTTAAAGGTGAGCACGCTTTCCTTGTAATTGAGTGCGATCAGCAGGAAAATACCGACGGCGAAGATCAGCAGGTTGATGGAAGACCGTTTATAGATCTTTTGCAGCAGCTCTATATTCCGTTCTTTCCAGGCGCGGGACAAATGCGGGATCGCTGTTGCTACAATGGCACGCTGCGGCGCCTGTATCACCGCCGTCAGCGTTGTGGCAAGTGTGAAGATCCCTGCTTTGGCGATCCCATCGGGTAGTACAGAAGCGATTACCAGCGAATCAAATACCTGCGCAAGATAAAAGATCAGCGTTCCCGAATAGATGAAAATGCACAGTGTTGCGATCTTGCCGGCATAACGGCGGGTTACTTTACTGATGCGGAAAGTGATCGGCAGACGTCCCGTAAAAAATAGATATAGAAATAAAGTGACCGCGATCGCGGGGTAAGTGAACGCATATAGTTTGATGAACACATCAAATGTCGGGATCACTTTATAAATGAACAGCACGATGAGAATGGTGGTAAGAAACCTCCATTGTACTTCTTTCAGAAAACTGGTAAGCACCGGTTTGCGGATACTCCAGGCATATGTTTCCAGGATGGAAAAAACCGATAATCCAAACCCCATCGGGAAGATCCAGTTATAATATTCAACAAGTAGCGATGAGTTCTCGCTGAACTTCCTGATCACCAGGTCACGGAAGATCCAGCCCGCCAATGCCACCAAACCAAAACCGACCGTATTCACCACCAGCGCAATCGTCAGCATATCGTTTTTTGATTGCGGCAGATTGTCGACATAATAGGGATAGAACTTGGAGATATATGCGGGCATCGACAGCGTAGAGAAAGCCATCATCAGCGTTGCAATGGCCACAAACATGGTGGTGAGACCATATTGCGGGCCAGTAAACGGATCTTCTCTTGTAAAAAAGTATGTGTTCAGCAGGCCGACTACAAAGCCGAGATAAACGACACCAGATGAAATAATACTTTGCCGCCGGATTGTACTCATGATCGATCTATAGCAATGATGGTTGATGTTAATGAATATACAGAAACACTATTTTTTAAGATTGGGGATGGCGTAACTGCTCTTTGTTGCGTGAATATAAAAGTTCTTATCTGCGGAGAAATCTTTTTCATTCAGCTCTTTCACCTTCAACTCCTGCCAGCTGGCTGTTGGTTTCAGCCAGATCTCTTTCCCATTGCTGAAAACTTTCAGCGGCATATTAAAACCTTCGATGCAATCAGACCAGCGATAGGAAAGTGTTGTCCCTTCGATCTTGTATTCAAAAACAGGAACCCGTGTGTCTCTCAGGTACTGGTCAAACACTTTTGAAAGATCTTTATGGGATTTATCGCTGATGTATTTTTCAACGTCTTTCGATGTAACGGTCTTGTGGTAAAAGTCTTTGTTCAGCCCGCGCATGATATCCAGGAAAACTTTATCATCATTAATGATCTGCCTGATCGTATGGATCATATAGGCGCCTTTAGGATACATATCACCACTGCCTTCTTTATTCACGCCGTAAGCGCCGATGATCGGTTTATCGTTGGTGATCGATCTTTTTTGGCCCTGGCAATATTCATCCGCAGCTTTTTTACCATACTGGCATTCCACAAAAAGTACTTCAGAATAAGTGGTAAAGCCTTCGTGCACCCACATATCCGCAATATCCTTTGTGGTGATATTGTTAGCAAACCATTCGTGTCCGCTTTCATGCACAATAATGTAATCCCAGTTACGGCCCCAGCCGCTACCTGAAATGTCCATTCCGAGATATCCGTTCTTGAACTGATTGCCGTATGCAACCGCGCTTTGATGTTCCATGCCGAGATGCGGCGCTTCAACCAGTTTATAACTGTCTTCATAGAAAGGATAAGGGCCGAACCAATGTTCAAAACATTTCAGCATAAGCTTAACGTCACGGCCAAACTGCGCTTTTGAATTGTCAAGATCATAATCAAGCACCCAGTAATTACAATCGAGCGGACCTTTCAATCCGCTGAAGGTTTCATTCCAGTTTACATAATAACCGATATACGGAACGATATTATAGTTGTTGATCGGGTTTGTTACCACCCAGCTCCAGGTGGTCAATCCATCTCCCGCTGCCTTTTTTTCTTTGAGGCGGCCATTGCCAACGGCGGTGAGTGAGTCAAGGACAGTAATGTTCAATACCGCGCCATTGTCCGGCTCATCGCTCTGATGATCTTTGCATGGATACCATACGCTGGCGCCCAGGCCCTGGCAGGCGACGGACATCCATGGACGGCCTTTTTTATCTTTTTTCCAGATCCAGCCGCCATCCCAGGGTGGATTTACAGCTTCGCGCGGTTTGCCCGAGTAAAAGATCTCGACCGAATCGGCCTTCTGGTTATTGGGATAACCGGATGGCAGTTCAAGATAGAACGCATTGCCATCACGCGTATAATTCAGTTTGGTACGTTGCCGGCCAAGCAATACGCTGTCGATCTGCATCGGTTGTTGCAGATCGATCTGCATTTTCGGCGTGGGGGCGGATACAATATTGAAGGAGATCCTGTTGATCCCTTTGATGGTTTTTGAGGAATAATCAGGCGTAACGGAAATCGTATATCGGGTTACATCCCACCAGGCGCGCTCGGGTGAAATAGTACCACGTAGTGTATCCTGGTGTGTATATTGGGAAAAAACGTCAAGCGTGCAGAGCAGGGCTAATAACAGACCGGTAAATGTTTTCATGCTGTATTTACAGTTGAATGTGAGATATTTTTTAGAGATGATTTTCAATAATTGCTTCAATGGCGGCGAAGCAGGCATGAACCTTTGTTAAAAGTGTTTATTTTCCATGAACCAGCCATCCGCCATCCTCTATCGAACTTTCTTAATCCTTTTCTTTATCCCAAAGACATTGCCTGAATGTGTTTGGATTGTAAATTTAGTCGTTCATTCGCAATATGCCTGTTAAAACAAACATTCCGCGATATCTCAACCTCGTTATCGGGTTATTTACCATTACCTGCATTGGCGCAGCTTGTTCTTCCGCAAATAATGAAGGGCGAAAGATATTTTATTATAACGAACAAACCGGCATCGCATCGCTTGATCCTGTTTTTGCCAAGAATCAAAGTGTGATGTGGGCCGTTCATCAGCTGTATAACACCCTGGTGGAGATAGATGACAGTCTGCGGATCATTCCCTCACTGGCCAAAAGCTGGGATGTCTCGGATGACAGGAAGATCTATACTTTTCATTTGCGGAGCGATGTATTCTTTCATGACGATGCCGCCTTTCCCGGTGGTAAAGGGCGTTTGCTGAAAGCGGACGATGTTGCTTACAGTTTAGCACGAATCACTGATGCAAAAGTTGCCAGTCCCGGCGCCTGGATCTTCAATGCAAAAGTTGATACAGTTCAGCCTTTCACTGCGGTGGACGATACTACATTACAGGTAAGATTACTACGTCCGTATAACCCGATCCTCGGAATACTGTCCATGCAGTACTGCTCCGTTGTGCCAAAAGAAGCCGTGGATAAATACGGCAGTGATTTCAGGCGTCACCCGGTTGGTTCAGGCCCATTCCGTTTTATCGCATGGGAAGAAGGGCAGGCGTTGGTCCTTGGCAAACATGATCACTATTTTGAAAAAGATGAAAAAGGAAATCGTCTTCCTTACCTGGATGGGATCAAGATCAGTTTCTATGATAGCCGCGCAACAGAGTTTTTATTGTTAAGACAAAAAAAGCTCTCCTTCATCAATGATATCGAATCGTCTTTTAAGGACGAGGTGCTTACAAAGAAAGGAACGCTGCGTAAGGACTGGGAAGGAAAGATCGAACTGCAGACCAATCCATATCTGAATATCGAGTATCTCGGGTTATTGGTAGACTCCACCAATCCGCTGGTAAAGGCATCTCCAACACGTTTACGGAAAATCAGACAGGCGATCAATTATGGCTTTGACCGGCGGAAGATGGCGCTTTATCTCCGGAATTCGCTGGGCACACCCGCAGAATCAGGCTTTGTTCCCGAAGGTCTTCCTTCGTTCGACACCACCGCGGTAAAAGGTTATCACTATGATCCCGCCAAAAGCCGTCAACTGTTAGCTGAAGCCGGTTTCCCGGACGGAAAAGGCTTGCCCGCGATCAAATTGCTCACTATCCCGATCTATGCGGACATGGGAGATTATATAGCCAAACAATTGACCGAGGTGGGGATCAACATACAGGTGGAGGTCGTGCAAAAAGCATTGCTGCTTGAGCTTACTTCCAATTCCCGCGCGCTGTTCTTCCGTGCCAGCTGGATCGCAGACTATCCTGATGCGGAAAACTATCTTTCCGTTTTCTATTCCAAAAATCCCGCACCGCCCAATTATACCCGCTACAGCAATCCCGCATTCGATGCATTATTTGAAAAGGCTCTGGCCGAAACCAATGATTCCATCCGCTATCGCCTTTATCAGCAAGCTGATCAGCTGGTGATGAACGATGCCCCGGTCGTTCCGCTCTGGTATGACAAAGTGGTGAGGCTGGTGCAAACGAATGTGAAGGGGTTTAAGCCGAATGCGTTGAATTTGCTGGAGCTGAGGAGGACGAGGGTGGGGGAGTGAGACCACGGACCGCGGACCGCCGACGTGAACTATGGGGGTAGTCTGCTTAAAATCTTTGACGTAAACAGGGAGAGCTCTCCGGAATCGGACGGCTCTCCCTGTCTTAAGCTAAATGGCAGTAAAACTCCAACATTCATAGTTCACGTCGGTGGTCCGCGGTCGGCGGTCGGCCGTCATCCTCCCCTCAATTCTTCTTCAACTTATCCTTAAACACCTTCCTGAACTTATCCACCTTCGGCCTGATCACAATCTTGCAATAAGGATTCGTATTTTCATTATTCTCAAAGTACTCCTGGTGGTAATTTTCCGCAGGATAGAAGGTCGTGAACGGAGTGATCTCGGTGACGATCGGTTTGTCGAATGCACCGCTTTTGTCGAGCTCGGCCTTATATTTTTCAGCTTTCTCTTTTTGTTCCTGGTTATGATAGAACACGCCGCTGCGGTATTGCGTTCCTATATCATTACCCTGGCGGTTGAGGGTGGTCGGATCATGCGTTTCCCAGAATACTTCCAGCAATTCATCAAAGCTGATCTTTGCCGGATCATAAACGATCTGAAGCGCTTCCGCATGACCGGTTTCACCGGTGCATACCTCCTTGTAGGTTGGATTTTCTGTTTGGCCGCCGGTATAACCGGAAACCGCGCTGATCACACCATCCAATTGTTCAAAAATCGCCTCGGTACACCAGAAACAGCCGTTTGCCAGCGTCGCCGTATCCGTTTTGCCGCTTGTAGAAGCCGTGCTCATTGTTATCTCCTTTTTTTTCGTTGATTCTTTTTCTGAAGGGGCTGATGGCTGTTGCGCACAGGAGAAAAGTCCTGTGGTGGTAAGCACCAGTAATCCCAAAGCTGATTTTAACATAGATAATTTCATAGTTGTTAAATTATTCTGGAAATATGAATAGTCTTGTGCAGGTTTGCGGTTGTTATCCCCGTCATGTACGGGAAAATAACACTTCCCGGCTTTCAAAGTTCTGTACTTTAACAACTCAGCAAGTTATTCTGGAAATATTAATAGTGTTGTGCAGGTTGGTGGTCGTGATCGCTGGCCTGAACGGGGATTTATTGGATTTTTGGGATCAGGAGGATTGGTGTCTGATGATTGAAAAAGGATTAGGTGATTATGCGAACTGACCTCCTGAATTCAATTACAGAGAGATGAAATATAGATTAATGGGATAGAATCCTTTCCTCTAATACAATATTTCCCCGGGGAACAAAAAATCCTTTTCATCCCATAAATCCCCGTTTCTAATAAGCGAGCACCGGTTTACTGAGCACCGATCATTTAAGGACCT
>QFQQ01000141.1 GCA_003243445.1 Citrobacter freundii | reverse complement strand
GTTTTATAAAGAGTGAAGCTGACCGATAAGCCGCGTTCTTTTGAGCATAGCGTCGTGGACAGTCATTCATCTGGCCTATCCGAAAAGCAAAAACCCCGCCAAAGCGGGGTTTTATAAAGAGTGAAGCTGACCGATAAGGCGGCTTCGTTCAACCATACGTCAGGTATCTACGGCGCTGGAGTTATCTTGTGTCGCAGACTGTATCTCACTTTGTATCACAACGATAGTCCTGAAATTTACTCGCTATCGGCCGTGTCGAAGCTTTTGCTGTACGGGCAATGTTTCGACTTCGTGATATAGGTAAACGTGTAAATGCTATTGCTATAAACACAGAGAGTCCGACCATTTTCCATCGTCGATTGATCTGGGTTACTCATCGTTATTCGACCCGCACTGGCGCTAAACGGCAACAACAAACTGCAAAACATCAATACAGAACCTTTCATCCTTAACCCCTCAATGTTCGTTTTTCACCAATCACGACTACTTAGCAATCTTCAATCTCCTTAGACGATTATAGTAACTATATTGATCAATTTTACCGATCGATTTTATCGTATCGATTGATTAAAGTAATTTAAGAACATCCATGTGTTTGCCTATGGTGCACAAACTTTACTCAACTAATGAGGCTGTTATGAAAAAGATTGTTGCGGTATTTCTGGGGGTTAGCATGTCCAATTGCGTGCTGGCGGGTGATGGATCGCCTGAACTGAAATCAGAAAGCCAGGCTGTTATTCGTAATGCTGGTTATCAATGTGACAAAGTGAATGGTGTCTTCCCTGCTGCTTTTGGTGGCTCAGTCACTGTGTTCTGCGATGACGTATATCAGTACATAATTAAGGACAAAGGCGGGCGGTTTACCGTCGAAGTTAATGATTAAGGACTTGTATCATGGCAATGAGGTCTTGCAGAGAGTGTGGTCAGAAGGTTTCTTCAGGAGCGAAAGTGTGTCCAGGATGCGGTGTTAAAAAACCATATCAGTCTCCCGTGAGAGGATTCATTTTTTTAGGTATCATCGCGATCGCGATTTATAAAGGATGTAGTGGCGGAGGTAGCGAGAATACGGGGAACTCCTATTACTCGAATGATGTTGCTAGCAACGATGCCCCAACAAGTCAGCCATTTGTTGCGCCTGAAGCTGTAAAGGTAAAGAAAGCTGCGTCGGTGAACCTTATGCCAGCATCAACTACGCCATTCACTCAATCTCAAGTCTGTAAGGCAGCAATTGCAGGTATGTTCGGTAAGAGTGTGGGTAAAACTCAAGTAGCCAAAACGAAAACAGCTGGAGTGTTTACTGTTTCATACATGCGCCCTTCGGATAACCAGCGTTTTTCATTCGACTGTAAATTATCTGATGACAACGTGATTTGGACAGAGTCAGGTCAAAGTTCTAACCGTTGGCGGGGCACTGGTAATGTTGAATTTAATGTGGTGTTTATGGTTCGAAATAACGAACTCACAGTGAAAGAGTTACACGCGGACTCTGACGACGTAACGTACAAATTCAGAATGAAAGATATCCGATGACCCATCTCAGGGGCTGCATCTAGCGGCCTCCCTTCGTAACGTCATGTTGAAAACAAAACAAGATGCAAGATCAGCTAAACGGCTCCATATTTATTGAATTAGCTACTCATTCTCTTGACCAAATATCCTTTTGAAAATATTGATAACCAACTGATAATATGAAGGTTTAATCAGAGTAATCTGAGGAGGTTATTCTGCTAACCCAGTCAAACATGATCTGCATATGGTTGCCATTAGGTCTAATCATTCCGACTTGACAAGCATTAACGCCTGTTGTTTCCCCTATCAGAACACGCCCGTCTAGCATATGTACTTTTATACCCACCCCTTGTTTAAAACACTTATTGCAGATAGAGAAAAAGTCTTTCCTTGTTGGGTCACATGGCTGAACATTAAAAACATCAGCAGCAATAAGTCTTGCGGTTAAATTTTCGCCAATCGGTAATTCTTCGAGTGATGCGAGAAACTCAAGTTTTACTTCAATTCGATTGCATCCCTTGGCCTCATCAGATGCCAAAATTACATTTTCTTTCTGGTTAAACTTTGAAATGTAACCAATTATTGATTGCCCACTGCTGCTTACCAACTTCACTGGATAGTCATTGAAGCGTAGAAATTGTATCCTGCGAGCAAGCATAGAATATTCTCGGGGCCATTTTTCCGCTTCTCGACCATATGAGATATCATTCATAACAGTTATACCTAAAAACCAGCTTTAGCATATTAAATAAAAAGCCCCGCAATCACGGGGCTTAGCACTATAAACTATATTAACGCAGCAGGGACAGTACGTTCTGCGTGGTCTGGTTAGCCTGTGCCAGAACAGAAGTACCCGCCTGCTGCAGGATCTGTGCACGAGACATGTTGGACACTTCGGTTGCGTAATCAGAGTCTTCAATACGACTACGTGCAGAAGACAAGTTATTAACTGTATTGCCTAAGTTAGTGATAGCAGATTCAAAACGGTTCTGAACGGCACCTAACTGGCTACGGAAACCATCTACTTTTTTCAAAGCTGCATCAATTTTTGATAATGGGTCTACATCAGATTTAACAGATACTACTGCATTATCTTCTGTAACTTTACCATCAGAACCAAATTTAGCAGCTTTGTAAGTTGAACTGCCGTCAGCAGCTAAGGTTCTTACGGCGTAAGCATCTTTACCATCACTATCTTTGTATTTTACCAATGATTTATCAGCAGCTAAACCACTAGTATTAGCTTTCACTTCGCGGTTAAGAGTCGTCACCGCGCTTGTATTAGTTGCAGTGGCAGTTTTTGAGGAATCAAAGCTGATAGCACCAGTAGCATTATCAACTGAAGCTTCATAAAACTTCAGATTCGCAGAATCTGTACTATCTTTGACAAAATAGTTACCACTTTTGTCCTGCACCAAGGTCAGAGCAGTTGGACCACTAGTCTGAACATCCTTGTAGTCTGCAACTGCAACAGTGGTATTAACTTTGACTTTGGAATTATTGCTGATGGTATTTGCTACTCCTTTACTTACATCAAGCTTATCCAAGCCTAGTTCTGTTTTATCAATTTTTTGCAGATCAATAGTGATTGTTTCACCGTCATTTGCCCCAACCTGAATAGTCAATTGACCATTTTGGCTAAGAACTTTTTTGCCGTTAAAATCGGTTTGCTCCGCAACACGGTTGATTTCGCTCAAACGCTGGTCGATTTCATCCTGAATAGACTGCAGATCAGAACCAGAGTTAGAACCATTTGCTGCTTGAACAGACAATTCGCGAACACGTTGAAGGTTGTTGTTAATCTCGTTCAGTGCACCTTCTGTCGTCTGTACAATAGAAATACCATCGTTTGCATTACGTGATGCTTGAGTCAGTCCTTTGATATTAGACGTGAAACGGTTTGCAATCGCCTGACCAGCTGCGTCGTCTTTCGCGCTGTTAATGCGAAGACCGGAAGACAAACGTTCAATAGCGGAACCCAGTGCGGACTGGGATTTATTCAGGTTATTCTGGGTCAACAGCGACAGGCTGTTTGTATTGATAACTTGTGCCATAAAATTTTCCTTTTGGGTATATAAGCCAGGCTTACCTGTGTCATTCAAGTTATCGACCACTTTGGCCTAAACTTTATCTTTTTTTTAATTACAGCAACACGTTGTTTTTTATTTGTTTTTTAGTAACACAGGGGCAACTCACAGTACGCACCAATAATGTAAATTTTTTATCAAGACCTGCTCTCTTTTGCTACTTCACAAAAAAATTGCTAGGCGATTGCAAGATCGGTCAAGCGGGTTCCACCAGCTTCCAACGGCAACTCTCGATCTTTTACAAATATCATACAGGTCAATTGCATCGACCTAGTTAGTGTCAACAATCGAACGTTTTATGACACCAGTAAACCCTACCTTAAATTGGTGTCATTAAATTAGCATATTGACATTATGATACCATTAGTTAATTATGATACCGTTTTTGATACCAATCAGGGGGAGCGATTATGAGCCGTACATTTGCATATTGCCGTGTGTCCACCAGCGAACAGTCAACAGAAAACCAGATTATGGCGATTCGTCAGGCTGGCTATGAGGTGAATGATAACAGGGTGGTATCAGAAACCGTGTCAGGGGGAGTACAGGCAATGCAGCGCAAAGGCTTTGCTGATATGGTGACTCATAAACTGGAGGCTGGGGATCAGCTTGTGGTATTGAAACTGGACCGCCTGGGAAGGGACAACATCGACGTTCAGCAAACCATTACGATGCTGGTGGATAAAGGGGTTGATGTTGTTTCACTGGATCTGCCTGTGCGTAACCTTTCCAGCGCGGAAGGGAAGCTGATGCTGCAAATGTTTTCAGCGTTTGCAGAGTTCGAAAAATCCCGCATCATTGAACGCACAAAAGAGGGTTTAGTAAGAGCCAGGAAGGAAGGGAAGAAGTTAGGCCGTCCGGTTGCGGCAGATACCCTTCAGCGTGTACAGGAAGCCAGAGCTAAGGGGCTGAGTCAGTCCAAAGCTGCGTTAGAACTGAATTTAAGCCTCCCGACTATCAAACGAAACTGGAACATCAAAGAGGCATAAGATTTAACCTGTCTTCACTCAGATTCAGATGCTGCCCTGCCAGCGCGTGAGGCTTAATTATGGCTATTTTCGGGTCAATTAATCCGAAATATTCCGGCGACAGTAAATCCAGCGGAGCCGCACACCAGCTTAAATCTACGTGGAAAAGATAGTGATGGGGTGCTATATTTAAAAGTTAAGCTGTAGCATATGAGAGAAGGCGTCGTTAAACGCAATGAGCGCTATCGTGAGCGGTTTTTGTGGTGTAGGTAATGCGAAGGTACTGCTTCCTGATTTGAAGGCCGTAGAGAGCGTTACACGAAGGATTTAGCGATTATGGTATTCAGGATGCTTTCATTTGTAATCTGGAACCGGAAAACATTTTTGGTTGTCCTTTCTGATCAGATGATTTTCCGCGATTCTTGGCAAGATAAGAAATTCGCTTAACCATCTCCACCAGTGAAGCATGGTCACATTGCCTGATTATATATCTGCCATGTGGAAGATGAACCCTTGAAACTCCGTTTGTCAGGTCAGTCCATATCCGGCTGATACGCCCGATCATTCCATCATCACCAAAGCCTGCCGTTCTGACCTGGAAGTAAGGCAGGGCAATCCAGCAGTGATAGTGTACCTGTTTCGCCTTTTCTTTTTCGCGAACCCAGCCGTAGGCAAATTTCCTGATTGGCTGATTACTCCACGCTTTCGCTGTAAACTCGCCACGCAGGCGAGCGAACAGTTCGCTGATTAATTTATTGCTTTCCTCAGCGCTCATTCCTTCCGGCACTGATAGGTCAAAGCGAAAACCATAGACTTCACGGTAGTGTGACTGCATGGCGCGAAGCTGAGTAATAAATTTATCTATGATCTCTTTACGGATGGGGTTGCTGTTTTTGTCATCCGGGTCGTGGTTGAGCTGGTATTCGAGACCATCAAGTGAGTAAACGGGGCTATGGATCAGAGAGTAACGACCATCCCTGTCACGGTGACGTGAGATGTATTGAGTTAAGGACAATTTACTAAGAACAGAAATAGCAACCCCCACTTACCAGATATATCTCTTTAAGATAATAATAAAAACCAGTACGCGGCGAGCATAATGGATGACCCCCGAGCAGGCACCGGCGCTGGCTTTTACGGACAGAAATGTTTGTTCATTTTACTCAGAAAACATGCCACAAACAGAAATTAACCAAG
This sequence comes from Citrobacter freundii, assembly GCA_003243445.1. Classification (GTDB taxonomy): domain Bacteria; phylum Bacteroidota; class Bacteroidia; order Chitinophagales; family Chitinophagaceae; genus Terrimonas_A. The sequence continues at coordinate 942 of QFQQ01000141.1, read as the reverse complement.
AATTATATTGTTTTTTTTATTCAAATTCAATGATTATTTTCTTCGTCGGCATTTTTCAGGTTTGTTTCTGCCATTTTTCCGCTTTTGCTATAGCCTAATTCAATGCTTCACAAGCGATAAGTTCTTGGCTACGGTCCAGCAACCCCATTGAATTAGAATGACTATCACTAAAACCAATCAACACTATCAACAACTGGAAGCAAATCCGAAACTTTCATCTTGCCCGTGTAAACCTTGGTTTGCCCTTGGTTTGAATGTTCGTGGCCTATCGTTTGCTGAACAAGTGTGAGGGTGTGCTTTGCCTGAATCTCAGTTACGAAAGTGTGACGTAAGCTGTGCACAATACGTCTATTTTTATAATCATCAAGATAATCAATACCCAATTGCTCACGTATCGCATGGAAAAGCCGCGTTACCTGACTTGTATTAGTGATTTCTGGGAACAAGTTGGTATCTGCCTTTTTGCTATCCAAATAATCCAAAAAACCCATATTGATCAAACGTTGTGAGATAGGAACCTGTCGAATCCCCGCCTCAGTCTTACTATCTCCGATCATTATGTAATACCGTTGGCTATCGTCGTCCAAGCGCACATCTGAAACCCTCAGTTTTGCGATTTCAGAACGACGGGCCCCTGTATACGCTAGCAACAAAAAACCCCATTTATTCCAACCATCTAATGTCGCGAAGTGTTCTACCATCTTTCTCATTTCTGTTCGATTGTAATGGCCGTAGCTGTGACTTTTTGCTTCATACTTGACGTTGTTTGTAGGCGGTAATTCAAGAATATCCTCTTCTTTAGTCAGGTAGGTTGAAAATAACCCCTGACAAAGTTTCAGATAATCTTTGACCGTTTTTGATGAAACTAAGGAAGGTGCGAATAAGCAGGTCATTTCTTCCCAAGCTGACTCGCTGATTAAAATTTCGCGGATCTGGGCCGAT
>QFQQ01000007.1 GCA_003243445.1 Citrobacter freundii | reverse complement strand
CTTTTTACTTTTTACTTTTTACTTTTTACTTTTTACTTTTTACTTTTTACTTTTTACTTTTTACTTTTTACTTCTAAAAATTCTGGTCATAAAAAAACGAAGCTGCTCCCGCCAGACTTTCCATTCATGACCGCCGGGAATGTTATAGACTTCGTGTTTTATGCCGGTATTTTTTAATTGTGCAGCAAGTTGTGTGTGGCCGGGCATGCGTGGATCGTCGGTGCCGCAGCCGATGAACAACAAGTTGAGCCGGGCATTTAATGCCGCGGGATTGTTGAATACACCGGGGGCGCGTTCATTGATATCAAAATCTTTGTCGCTTAACAGTCCTGCGCTGAATTCGCCGATCCATGAAAACAGTTCGGGGTGACGTAATCCCATAATATAAGCCTGCCCGCCACCCATGGAAAGGCCGGCAATCGCCCTTGCATTCCTATCCTTCTTTACCCGGAATTGCTTTTCGATCATTGGAATGACATCCCTGAGCAGTTCTTCTTCCAGTTGTTCCATGCCGTCTTTAGTGCTGCCACCTGCCCATGAACCATCGGTGAGGCCATTGGGCATAACAATGATCATGGGAACCGCCTGTTTTATGGCAATCAGATTTTCAAGAATAATATCTGCCGAACCTGATTGCTGCGTCCAACTTGTTTCATCATCTCCACCACCATGACGGAGATATAGAACCGGGTAATTATCACTCCGGTTATTATCATAGCCAGGAGGAAGAAACACACGGAGCGACCGCGGACGCTTCAATGGCGTGGAAGTATAACGTAATGTAATAAGTGAACCATGCGGGACCTGCTGCAATTCATCAAACCTCGGCGTTGGTCTGCCGGGAACTTCAACAACATTGCTGTACACTTCCGTTCCGGCTTTTACCGATGGATTGGTAAAATCAAGCGTGCGTACGCCATCTATCGAAAAGGTATATGCATAGATCCCCGGTTCCACCGGGCCAATGGTTGTACTCCAGACACCTGCGGTATCTTTCATCATTTGTTGCGGATGAACATCCCACTCACCAAACGAAACAGACACCGACTGCGCCTGACGCGCCTTTACCCTGAAAGTAATATTGCCGTTCTGATCAACGACTGGTGAAAACTTCGGCGACGCCGGCTTCCACCAGTCTTTCACACTGTAAGTATTTGTTTGAGCCTTAACCGTAAAGTAAATAACCAGGAAGCATAACGTGCCAATCATCCGGATACGGCGAACCCTGTTAAACGACTTCATCATCACAATCAATTATTTTTTGTCCAGCCCGGCATTTGATCAAGTGTTACAATATTGGGCGATTGGATCAATGCATTGAGCTGATCTTTACTGTTTGAACTGAACACTAATTCTGACCAGCCCATAAAGAATGTCCATCTTGGTTGTGCCGCAAGCTGAGCAGCGGTTGGATATTTCTGGCATTCACCGATGGCAATGGGCTTGTCACCAGCGGCCTGCAGCATGATATTGTATTTCTCCGCAGAATAACCGCTTTTATCATCATACACATCCAGTGCGGCAATGTCCCAGTATTCAGGGCCGGGGTTATAGTTCACCGCATCAGTTTTAAGCGTGGCGAAATCCTGGATATCCCAAACCCAGATCAGGTTGTTCAATCCTTTTGTTTTTGAAAGATAATCGTGGGTTTGTTGCCACAGTTTTCTTGTGCCTTCCGGGTCGGGTCTTCCGCCCCACCAGAATACACCCTGGTTCATTTCATGCAAAGGGCGCCATAATACTTCCACACCATTATCTTCGAGGAATTGAAGATGTGCGGCCACTTCATCCATCATTTCTTTCCAGCGTTTATTGATCAGGGTTCCTTCGGTGAGCAGTTCCTTCCATTGCGTATCGGACAGTTTGCTTTTTACTCCTTTGTTATCCCAGCCGCAGGGCTGCTCCAGTGCCGGATTACAGGCATGCCACATGATGTTGACGACTGATCCCTTTTTCCATTGGCGCAATGCTTCATCGATCATTGTCTTCCTGTTTGCAATATTCTCCGCCTGGAATAAGAAATCGCCGCTCCATAGGCCGGGATATTTACCGGTTGTGTTAAAGATTTCATTCGTCCAGCGCGCTGGTTCTGCATTGGGTTCACGGTTGTGAATGCCTGCGATCGTGCGTTTACCGGAAATACTATTGATGTACTTCAAAACAGATTTTTGTGCAGGGTTGTCGGCTGCGCCTTTGCCCTCATCGGTGTTTTTGCGGGAAGCAGTGCAGGCCAGTAAGGTTATTACAAGAAGGCAAACAGAAGTCAGTTTTGTCATATCAAACTTTTTAAAAACGGGTTGCTACAAAACTGCTTTCATACAGCGGTAACAAGCGTTTATAAGAAGTTCAAATGTAGGTGAGTGAGGGGTTGGTTTTTGATGCTTTTTTATCGTTTAGTAATGCTGGAAAGCCCCTCCGAATCTCTCCGTCTCGGACTACCGCGTACCCACAACTTTTCAACAATCCGAATGGCATAAGGCTCCAGCGGATCTCGCAGATTTTATTTTACTATCAATGAAAAATTGTTTTACTCATCGTTCCAGATTTTCACTGGCTGCGCGGATTTCGCAGACCGGTCTCTGATAACGGACCGTCATCTGCGGGAACTTTACGCAGCATAGCGTTAGAACTCCCGGAGGTCTGCAGAGAGAGATCCAAAGGGAGCTATGCACTATCTTTTCCTCAGCGAATTCCTTTTCTTATTCACGTACTCCTTCGGCCCCATTTTATACTGCTTGATAAAACATTTATCAAAATAAGAATGGCTGTTAAACCCGACTTCAAAAGCCACCTGGCTGATCGAGAGGGTTCCTTCCAGCAGCAACTTCAAACTCTTTCTTAACCTGATCGACTTAATAAACTCGTGAACTGTTTGCCCCGTCAATATCCTGATCTTATTATACAAAACCGTTCTGCTTGTCGCCAGCTCCTTGCTCAGCATCTTTGCATCAAGATCCGGATTGGAAATATTCGCTTCGATCACACTTACCAGTTGCCCAAGAAACTCCTCATCGAGTTTACTCATTGTGCTCATATCCGCAAGAGGGCCATCATCCAACATATTTTCCAGTACACTGCCGTGCAACCGCTCCTGGCTGCTGAGGAGATTAATGATCAGTTGAAGCAATAATTCCTTCTTCGCCGGCTTTTTCAGGTATGCATCAGCGCCTGCTTCATAACCTGCTACCTGTGCATCCTCCTGCCATTGACTGGTAAAAAATATTACGGGAATATGGCTGGTTGCGGTCTGGTTTTTTACTGTTCTGCAAAAATCGAGACCATTCATATCAGGCATCAACACATCAGAGATGATCACCGACGGAAGAATTTCCGTAGCCTTGATCAACGCGTCTTTTCCGTTCGAAGATTCAAATACTTCAAAGGTATCTGACAGGATCAGCTTCAGATAATTGCGTACTTCTCGGTTATCATCCACGATCAGGATCTTACGTCCGCGAAGTTTGACCAGCTTTTCCATCGGCACTGTATCCCAGAAATCCATTTTCACGCGCGAATGAACAAGCGGATCTTCCGTTCTCGCTTTATCATACGGTGCAGCATGTTCATCAGCTGCAGGTAATTGAATATAAAAAGATGAGCCTTGTTCCGGCGTGCTCTCCACCCAGATCGTACCGTTATTTAATGTGATCAGCTCCCGCGAGATCACGAGTCCAAGACCAATGCCCTTCTCCCCTGCTGTACCAGCTGTTACACCAGCCGCTTCAGGATTAAATAGTCTCTTAACCTTTTCAGCAGACATGCCGATGCCCGTGTCAGTAATGCGGAGTACGATCTTGTCTCCGTTCTTTGCTGCATTGACTTCAATCCGTCCATTATAATCAGTGAACTTGATCGCATTGGCAAGAATATTCCGGACCGATGTATCTACCATATCATAATCAGCGAAAAGATAATGCTGATGATCAGTATGATTTTCCAGGTGAATATGTTTATTCTCCAACTGAGCACGCAATACGCGTGCATTTTTATCGATCAGTTCACGCAGGTTCAATGAAGCCGGTACGGCATTGATCTTCTTCGATTGTGATCTTGACCAGGTGAGCAGATTGATCAGTAATTCGTACACTGCCGCCGATGCGCCATACATATTATCTATATATCCTTCCAGCTCCTTTCTGTCGATCCTTCGGATATTGTCTTTCATAAAAGCCATCATCTCCGTGAGCGCATGTACAGGGTCTTTCAGATCATGCGCAAGAATCGAAAAGAAATAGTCTTTTGTGCTGTTCAGCTTCTCCAGCTCTTTTACTGAATTTTCAAGTTGTTGATTTTGTCCGAGAATATGTTGTTGCTGTTCGATGATCTTGTCCGTTTGCCGGCGGTTCTCATCATTGGAGATCTCGAGGCGTTCTTTTTGAAGACTGATCTCGTCATACTGTTCGATCAGCGAAGCATTCATGGCATGCAATTCTTTTGTACGGCTATCAACTTCGCGTTCCAGCGATTTATTCCGCTTACGCACGGCAGCCACTCTTGCATAAAAAACACCTACGGTACTTCCGGTGATGAAAATGGCTACCAGTAATTTAAACCACCATGTTTGCCACCATGCAGGCATCACGATTATGGTCAGTGTTTTATCCGCGATCTTCCATTGTCCATCCGCACTTGTATAACGGACTTTTAAAGTGTATGTCCCCGGTTGCAATTGCATAAAACTGATCCGGCGGTTTTCCTTTACATCGATCCACTGCTCCTGCACACCTTCCAGTTGATATGCATATTTTATTTTGCCGGACGCATAAAGATTTACAGCAGCGAATCCGACGGAAAAGAATGACTCGCCGGGTTTCAGCCGGATCGTGTCTGTAAATGCCAGCACTTTTGATAATGGCCCGGATTGCGGAGCAATTGTTTTGTTATTGATAGACAGATCGGTGAAATAAAAATATTCCGGCACTTTCAATGCAGGGATACTGGATGGATCAAACAGTGTAAATCCTTTATTGCAGCCAAAGACGAGGCTTCCATTCTGCAGCTTTGCTGCTGATTTCTGGTAAAAGGAATTATCGGGCAAGCCATCATTTGTATCGTACACTTTTACTTTTCCACTGGAAGTCTGTACTGATAAGATCCCTTCATTACAGGAGATCCATAAATGATGATCATTACCTGTTACGATAGATTTAAAAGAGTTGCTGATCGCCCATTTTCCAGAATAGCGGCTGAATTTACCGGAAGATTCTTCATATTTATCCAATCCTCCTTCACCTGCCACCCAGATCACGCCTTGTTCATCTTCCGCAACCATATTGATGGAATTGCTGCTGACCGATGATGAATCAGTGGTATGATCGAATTGCCTTAGTTGTTTTCCATCGAACATAAATAATCCACTATAAGTACTGATCCATAAACGCCGCTTACTGTCCTTGAACAAATGATTGATCCATGCCGGTGCATTCAATGCAAAGGGAAATTTTCCATTATTATTATCCTGGCTGATGAAACAACCTGTCTTTTTATCCAGTACAGATAATCCCTGGCCGTGTGTGCCAACCCATACCATGTCATCATCCGGCAGGATCACCTTTGCATCATTGAAGGCTACCGAACAATGATCATTCGGATCATGCAGATACTGTTTGATGGCGCCGGATACAGGATCATAATGTGTGACGCCGGCGCCCCAGCCTGTGAGCCAGATCGTTCCGTCTTTGTCTCCTTTTATATCACGGATTGCTTTATTCTGCAGCACGGCCTGCTGCGGACGCTTCACCTGTTGTGTTGCGGGATCAACTACAAAAATCCCGCTGCCGTTGGTCCCCACCCAGATCTTTTTATTGCCGTCTTCAAAAAAGGATGTTATAATGCGTGACCGCAGCCCGCTCAATGCGGCGGGATCCTGCATAAAATTGCGGAACACATTTTTACTGGCGTTGGTGGAAAATAATCCCTCTGAGCCGGAGGCAAACCATGTATTCCCAAAATCATCCTCACGGATGGAAATGACAGAAGTGATCTGTTCATGATTATTATTCAGCGAAGTCTTTTCAAGCGGCACGGGATATGCAGCACCCGGTTCAAGATAATAAAGCACTTCGCGTGATATGCCAAACCAGATGCGTCCATTCTTATCCTGATAAAGGCAGTTGACGCTGTTTTTTGCCGCAGGGCTCTCTCTTGAAAAATGATTGTAGCTGCGAAGGATGTTGCCTTTCTCATTTAACAAAAAGGCTCCTTTATCTTCTGTTCCGATCCAGACATTTCCCGCACGGTCGGCCAGTATGCTCCTGATCTTTTCATTGCTTAAAGAAGTGATATTGACAGATGCACCGCCCGCTTTGTTTGCGGCAAGCGCAGCGGCATCAAACTTTTTCAGTCCTTTATTAAATGTGCCGATCCAGATATTGCTTTGCTGATCGGCGGCCATCGTCCAGATCAAATCATCTTCGCCGCCGCTCCTGAACCAGAAAGTCTTTTTCGAAAAATGATCGTAGCGGCAGAGCCCGTCAGATGTGCCAAGCCAAAGCTGCTTCTTTCGATCTTCCACCATGGTATTGACTGGCACGTGGTCTGAATCCGGCCTGAGCGGGCATTTAATGAACCGGTCGTATTCCCGGTCATACAGGTTCAGCCCGCCGATCGTTCCCACCCATAATCTTTTATAGCTGTCTTCGTAGACGCTGTATACAATATTATTATCGATGCTCAACGAGTCATTTTCGTTGTGCGTGTATTTCCTGAATGAGTACCCGTCCCAGCGATACAGGCCGTCAAACGAAGCCAGCCATAGAAAGCCATACGAATCCGGCACCACCACATGCCAGGCATTGGTGGGAAACCCGTTGTCCGTGAAGTAGCTGTTGAAGTTAAAATTACTCGTCTGTGACCGCGTCAAAAACGGTAGCAGACAAGCGATCAATAATGCGTATTTTTTTAACATGGCAACGATCATCAGGTGATAAACTTAAATGAAAATACTTGCATTTGATGCAGCCTCGATCTGCCGGTCATCAATGTTAGGCTCCCGGCACCGAATCTGTACGCCAGTACAAGAAATAGCCACTATAGTTAAAGGATCCGCAGGCTGAAATCGCTTCAACCAACACTAAAAACCAATGATTTAGGCAAGAATTGCCTGATGGATCATAATTCAATTCTTACGTACCCGGCACCAATTCCGCCAGCTTCTATCATACTAATATTGACCCGTCAGACGAGTAATGTCCCGCTGATGCAGGACTTACGGGAAAATAGCGGGAAGGTGGTTGAAGGTTGACTGGGTTTTGATGGTTTTCTGACAAATAGTTTGAGATAAGAAGATGGTACGATCAATCGGCTTCGCAGAAGCCGTCCGGCCGGTACGTAGACGGAGAGTACGTACAACCCTTAAACTATGCAAACCCACACTGTACTACACCTAACGACTTAACTAATTGCAAGACCGACTCTCAGCCAGACAACCTCCCAAACCTCTGAAGCCTTTCAAACCTCTCAAACCCAATACATAATCCACATACACTAACAAATAAAACGATTGCCATGTTCAAAGAAGTCCTTCGCGAGATCACCCCACTTACCATCAACGATTGTTTCACTTTCTTTTCCCGGAAGAAAAAGGAGTTCACCTTTCCGCTTCATACGCATGAAGAGTATGAGCTGAACCTGATCCTGAATGCCGCCGGCACCAAGCGCGTGATCGGAGATCATGTGGATGTGATCGATGCGGAAGAGCTGGTGTTCGTAGGACCGAACCTGCCGCACGGCTGGTTTACCCATCAGTGTGAAAGCCCGGAAATCCATGAGATCACGATCCAGTTCCACCGGGAACTGATCTCTTCTACTTTTTTGCAGAAAAATCAGTTGCTCCATATCCGCAATCTTTTTGAAGCGGCGAAGCGTGGCGTGCTGTTTTCGCGGGAAACAATACATCAACTGGCGCCGAGGATCATGGCATTGGACAAGCGTTCCGGGTTTGATTCGATCCTGGAATTATTGTCGATCCTGCATGATCTTTCCATTGCCCGTAATACAAGAATGCTTTCTGATATTACGTTTATTAAAGAAACACAAAGCTTCAACAGCAGGCGGCTGGAAAGGGTGTTTGACTACCTGAACCGGAATTTTGACAAAGAGATCCGGTTAACGGATGTGGCGCGCGTGGCAAATATGTCTGAAGTGTCGTTCAGCCGTTTTATCAAAACGCATACGGGTTGCACCCTGACGGAGAGCCTCACGGAGATCCGGCTGGGGCATGTTTCGCGAATGCTGATCGATACATCGCATTCGATAGCGGAGATCGCGAATAAATGCGGGTTTAATAATATGGCGAATTTTAATAAGATTTTCAGGGCGAAGAAAGGATGTTCGCCGAGAGAGTTTAAGCGGAATTATGTGGGGCAGAGAGTGTTTGTGTGAATGGGCAAGTGTCCCAACTGGCTTGCGTATGATCCCGCAGATTTCGCAGATTTATCAGTATGATCAATGACGTGTTCTCAGTTAAATGAAGATGTTGAAATAAGAGTGCGCAGATTACGCAGATCAGTTTCCGATCATCGGAAGTTGATCTGCGTAATCTGCGCACCCTTAAAATAGACAATACCAGTAACTAATATTATTGCAGAGATCGTGAAAACAAAATTTGCGTCATCTGTGGGAAATTACATCATGCGATCCAGGCCAGATCAATACCCCGGATTCTGCTCCAGCGTTCCTTTTGAATTCGAGATCTCTGCCTGTGTAAATGGGAACAGATACATCGCATTTCTGAATGCCCGCGCTGCCACGGTGATTGTTTGATAATTAAATGTGTTGTTTGGATTCTTAGTCACTGTTACACCTGTTATAGGTTGATTCAATACTATCTCCGCATCTTTCCATCTCAGCAGGTCCCAATAGCGATGATCTTCAAACGCCAGTTCTACTCTTCTCTCCTGCTTTACTGCAGCCCTGAAGTCTGCAACTGAAGAAGCCGTCACCACTGGGAGCAGGGTACTTGCCCTGTTGCGGACCATGGTCAATGCCTGTCTTGCCGTCATCGGGTAACCGGCAGGTTGCACATCCGCACCAAACGCTTCATTCATTGCTTCCGCATAACCAAGCAGTATTTCGGCATAGCGGAATACGATCCAATTATGTTGTGCCGTTCCGCCCTGTGTCAGGTTAAGATTATCTGTCAGGAATTTCTTCAGGTAATAACCCGTACGGCTTGTATTGGATTTTGCTCGATCGTCCGTACCGCCGGGAGAAGCATCAATGACACGGCCATTCCATGTGCTGCCTATTGTGACCACAGTAGCAGCCAGTCTTGGATCACGGTTTGCATACGGATTGGCTGGATCAGGAGTACCAATATATTCATATGCGGATACAAGGTTGTTTGAAGGAGTGATCCCGCTATTACCACCCGGTGTTCCGATCGGATAGTTGTTCACCTCAGGATTATTACCTGCAGGCCGTCTCACAGCCAGGATCACTTCATTTGTTCCACTTGCGGTTGGTGTACTGCCAAGAAACAGATTGCGGTATCCGCCGGTATACAAACCAAGATTCAATCCGGGTAATACCATCACATCACGGAAGGCTTCTGCCGCACGCTGCCATTTTGAAGTGGTTGAAGTATGGAGAGGACTTGCTGCGTATAAAAGCAAACGTGCTTTAAGCGCCAGCGCGGACCCGCGGGAGAATCTGCCGTCATTTCCCTTGAAGTTAGAAGTCTTCCAGTTCAGTTGAACACTGTCTTTATATGTATCGATCTCGGAAACGATAAACTCAACAACTTCCTCATAGCTTTTCTTTGCAACAGGTGTGCTTTCATTGGGGGAAAATACAGTAGAGATCAGCGGCACGCCACCAAAACGGTTGATCAGCTCAGCATAATAAAATGCGCGCGCGATATGCGCTTCGCCGCGAAACCAGGCAATGTTCAGGCTATCGTTCTGGTAAGCAATGATCGCAGAAGCGCTTGTCGTATCACGATTCCGCAGCAGGAACTCGCGATAGCCTGTAGAATAATTTAGAAAGAAATTCGCGGCCCTGATCCCGTCGTACAGATTTTTATAAACGTTATCCAGGTTGGCCGGATTGACAGGGCTTAATGTTCCCTGGTTGAATGGACGAACATTCTGCGCGGTCGCCAGTGTCTGATATGCTTCATCCGTTGCCGGTGCAAAAAGGTTATTGTCCAGCGCGGTAAAACCGTACGGCATTGCCGCATAAAACGCGTTCGCGAATTGAAAAAGCGAATTCCTGTCGGTGATCACCGTTTCCGGTGTGGAATAGGTATCCACTTTTGTATCAAGAAAATTCTTTTTGCAGGAGCTGAGCATCCCAATGATCCCGGCTAATGCAACGAATAGTTTTATATTTTTCATTATCCTTCGTTTAGCAATCAATTAAAAAGTAATAGAGAATCCTGCGTTAAATGATTTCAATGCGGGATAACCAAACTGTGATTCAGGATCGATATCGTAATCACGCAGCAGTTTGCTCCAGGTCACCGGGTTGGTTGCGCTGACAAACACCCGCAGTTTGCTGAGATGAGCTCTTTGCAGCAGGCGTTCGCCGAATGAATAGCCCAGCTCGATATTCCTGACGCGCAGGTAATCACGGTCCTTGATCCAGAAGCTGCTTGCACGGTAGTTGTTATCATTCGCGAGTGTTGTCAGTCTTGGATAAGTGGCGGTAGAACGTGTATCGATATTCTGATCAGGATAATAGGCCCAGGCATGTGTGGCGATCGGAAAGGCGTTACCATTGTTTACAAAAGCCTGTGCTTGCGAACCAAGAATGTTCACGCTTGCTCCTGAAATCCCCTGTAGCAGTACCCGCAGATCAAATCCCGCATAATCAAGATTGATGGATGCCGCATAAGTCAGCTGCGGATATTCCGGTTTACCGATCGCAACGCGGTCATTATTATCCACGAAACCGTTCCCGTCAACATCCTTGTATTTAATATCGCCCGCCTGCACTGCACCGAATGCAGGCAACGGCTGACCGGCTTTTAATGTACCATCCGGATTAAAGTCCGTTATATCATAAAATCCGGTAGCTTCCAGTCCGATCGGCGTGCCAACTGCCTTTCCTGTGCGGGCGCTGTATGCATATAAAGGAGCTACTTCCGCCATGTAGTCAATACGGTTCTTGTTATATGACATCATTGCGGTGAAAGAATAACCGAGTTTCCCGCTTTTGCCCGAATAAGTTGCGGTCGCTTCTATGCCGCGGTTCGTTTGCTTACCAAGATTCCGCGTGTAAGATATGTTACCATAACTGCCGGGGATCGTATTATCTCTTGTGATGATCTCGCTTCGCTTATCAAGAAATGCATCGAGCGTGATGGAAAGCTTACTGAATAACTGAAGATCCACTCCAAGATTGTACTTCATGCTGCGTTCGGCATGTATATCTGCGTTGGCGATATACAACGGGTTCAATCCATTCTGCCCGTTTGATTGTGCGTCACCAGTATAAAAAGCGGTATTGAGTGTATAGTATTGCTGATAAAGATACCGGGCATTCTGACCGGACAGCACACTGCCTTCATCGCTGTCTGCATAACCGACCCTTCCTGCGGAACCGCGAAGTTTCAGGTAGTTGACCGTGCTGTTATTTTGCAAAAAGTCTTCATTGGAAATGATCCAGGCCGCGGAAAGCGCAGGATAAACTTCACGCCTGTTATTTTTTGCAAAGCCGTCATAGCCAAACCAGGAGAAACCCAGTTCACCAACATACTTGTTCTTATATGTATAGCTGGCGCGGCCGCTGAGGTTATCAAAATGAACTGCATTTACATAAAACCCATCACCCCGAAAATCAGAACGGTAATAATTCACTGCTGTGTTGATGCTATGATCACCTACCACCCTATCATATCCGATCGTTGCGGTCAATTGCTTCCAGTCTTCCTGCTGACGGGCACCCAGGTTGTTGGCCGTTGTTGGTGAGGGCTGATCGTTGGTTGACTTGACGCCATTGAGGTAACGTGCGTAGTTGGCCGTTTTGCTATAATCCGACAACGAATAACTATTAAAGGAGAACGACTGTTTTGCATACAATCCTTTTGCAATGCCGTCGAGTTTTTCTTTCAGTTCAAAATTCCCCTGCAGGATCCTTGTCTTGTAATTACGCCAGCCAAGATCGTGGATGGTTGCCACCGGATTATTGGGATAAAGAGTGCTTCCCGACCAGTTACCGGTCTGGTCAAGCACAGGATAAATATTGGATGGATAGGATTCCAGTGCACGCCAGATCGGAACGGAACTCTGATTTGCGGAACGGTTGGTAAACACCGTTACAGGGGAACCATAATTCGGCATCCGCTGCTCTTCAATGCGCGCCCCAAGATCCACTCTTGCTTCAAAGATGGTAAACATATTGAAATCAAGATTTGTCCGAAGATTGTACTTCTTGAAAAACTGGTTGGAAGTCGTATCAGTTTTTGCCACATTATATAAGCCCTGCTGATTGGCATAATTCATGATCACTGCGTAACGTGCGTTTTCATTACCACCTTTGAACACAACATCAGCATCGCTGTAAGCGCCATTTGATTTCACTACCTGATCGTACCAGTCTATATTTGTTCCGTTCCCATTACGGTAATCCTGCAATTGCGCATCTGTGTATACCGGGCTCCAGACATTTTTGTTGTCATTACTGATTGCCTGGTTATACAATCTTGCGAAATCATAAGAGTTCAGCGGCTTGTATAAATTGATCGGCTTTTGAACGGCCGTTCTTGCCTGTACCTGTACGGTTGACTTACCCGCTTTTCCTCTTTTTGTTTCTACCCAGATCACACCATTTGCGCCGCGCATACCGAAGGTGGCGAGAGCGGCCGCATCTTTCAAAATAGAAACCGATTCAATTTCAGATGGAGACAGGTAGCGGAAATAATTCTGATTCACTTCAAATCCATCTACAAAGATCTTGAAAGAGCCGAAAGCGCTGTAGCCATAACTGCCATTTCCACGTATGCCGAGAGAAGCATCATCATTTCCCGGCTCTCCGAAATTCTGCAACACGGTCAATCCCGCCAGTCTTCCATAGAGTGTATTTGTAAGATTTGGTGTAACGGTTTGGTATAATTCTTCCCCTTTTACCGTAGATACTGCCCCGGTGGAATATGTTGACGGAACTGAATAAAATCTGCCAGGCGTCAGGGCTATCTTTGACTTGCCGATGATCGTTGTATCACCCGTGGTATCGGTCGCTTCCTGTGCCCTGGATACGGTGGAAAATAGCAGCGAAGCGGCAACCAGGTATTTATATGTGTGCTTGTTCATTACTTCTTCAGATTAATGTTGATAAATAGATGGATCAATAGCCTGGATTTTGTAAAACCACTCCTTTATCCACTTCTTCCTGCGGTATGGGGAAGAGGAACATCTTAGGATCCCAGTAAGTGGAATACACCACATTGTCATAAAAATTGACGTAACCGGATGGAAGTAACGCATCACCCGTGATGGTGAACTGCAATTCACGCATAGGGCCACCGATAATTCCGTTTCCTATATTATCCAGTTTCCAGTGACGGACGTCAAAGAAGCGCCTGTTCTCATAATAAAACTCAATTGCCCATTCACGCTGGATCGCTTTGCGCAGTAAGGCCTGGTTTGTCTCAGTGATGGATGGAAGGCCTGCGCGGTTATGTACCTTATTCAGATTCTCCAATGCTTTGGTGGTATTGCCTGTTTCATTATACGCTTCAGCGAGAGATAAATAGAAATCAGCCATACGGAAAATAGGGAACTCAAACCAGTTGCGTGTTCCGGCCTTATAATAAAATTTCACCGTTATTGCAGCGCCTTTACCTCTGCCTGAGGGGCCGCGGTTGCCTCCTTTTCCGAAGAGATCACCTGTATTCCGGGCATTGTAATTCCAGGTGATATCGCCGGGGTTATTCCGGGCATTGAATGTATGCGGCATATTATCGGCCCAGAACCTTGGTTCCATTTCATTCATTTTTGATTGGAACACGGAGAAAGGCTGTGCATTGGCCTGGCCAACACCAGGCCATACCTGGTTAGTGCCATCCGCTTTATAATAATTTTCGAGGAAGTTGGTCAGCAGTCCATAGTTGTCGATCAGGTAACGTTCGCCCGTAAATGCGGCGTTATAAAAGCGGAAGAATTTATCGTTCTGAATATCGTATTTATAGGCAAGCAATACTTCCTTATTATTCGGAGTGGAAGTGGCCGTAGCATAATCATCAAATGCATTTGTATTGGGTGCATTCACGATGCCACTGCTATTGATCAGTTCGTAACCATTTGCGTTTGCCCAGGTGATCACCGCTTCGTTGGCGGTGATCACATCATTCCAGCGGTCATTGGAGGCATTGCCGAAACAGATCAGGTTGTTGCTTCCGCTCAGCGGCAGGTATGGTGCGGCACTGTTAAATAAAGGACGGGCCGCGTATAACAAGGTCCTTGCTTTGATAGCCATTACCGCACCTTTTGTAAGACGGCCTGTATACTTCGGATCCCATGTATCGGGCAAGCCTGTTATCGCTTCATCACAAAGTTTTTTGATAAAATCAACAGTCTCCTGCAACGTTGCACGGGGGATATTGAGATCATCTGTGGATGCCAGTGATTTCGTCACCAGCGGCACACCGCCGTAACGGATCATCATGCCCATATAGCGATAGGCGATCAATGCTTTCATTTCCGCCTTCATCGCATTTTTCTCCGCATCGGTCATATCGGTGGGCTTGTCTGCATTTTCGAGTACGACATAACATCTGCGGATATCCCGATAATTGTTAAAAAGATTATCTGGGCTTTGCGCGGGCCTGCTATCATAGGCCTGTGCACTGAATCCCGCTGTAATAAATTTGGAAAGTGTCATCCATGATTCGGCAAAACTGGATTCACCGGAAAGACCGGGAAGGGTGCCATTGTTGATGCCGCCGTCGGGCCATAAGCCATGTGCGAGGATCTGACGGTATGCGTTTGCCATTGCAGCTTCCGCTCCGGCCCGGTTGGAAAAAACCGTTTCCGCGGTGGTCGTTCCCGTTGTATCCGGTTTTTCAAGATATTTTTTACAGGAAGTAAGAGAGCCAACTACACCAGCTATCAATATCAAATATGACAGGCGTTTCATCTTATATCGTTTACAGGTTAATTAAAATTGAATGCTTGCGCCAAAAACGATCGCTTTGGTCATTGGGTAAATACCATAGCCATCCCGGTTTGCTGCTTCCGGATCGATATCGTATTTCAGCATATCACTCCTGAATGTTGCAAGATTGTTTGCGTTAGCGTATACACGGATCGAATTGATACCCGCTTTCTTCAGCAAACGTGTTTGCATAAAGCGGTAACCGATCTCTACATTCTTCAATCGCAGGTAATCTGAACTGATCACCCAAAGATCACTCGTAAGGAAGTTACCGTTCTGGCCGGCACCACCATTCATTGTTGCACGCGGAAACCGGATCGCTTCGCCGCTGCTTACTTTGTCAGGTGTCCATCTTCCTTCATACTGCCAGTCCATCAGGTTGCCAGCCACCTGGTAAAATGGCGAGTTCACAAATTGGTAGCGGGCAAGATTGAAAGAACCTTTTGCTGTTCCGTTAAAAAGAATGCTGATATCAAATCCTTTGATATTTACACCGGCCTTGAAACTGTAAGTGTATTGTGGCAGATTGGAATAACCTACCGGAACAATATCCCTGTTATCGATCAGGTTATCGCCATTGATATCCTTATAACGCACATCACCGAATGTTGCCTTATTTGCATTGAAACTATTGTAGGGTCTTGCATCCAGTTCGGCTTGTGTATTAAAGAATCCTTCTGTGATCAGGCCTTTGAACTGGTCGATCGGGAAACCTGCTGAATACATCCACGGATAAGGTTTTGGGGATTCTGCACGATAGATCACTTTGTTTCGTGCGTAGTTCAGGTTGGCGGTTACATAATAACCGAACTTTGGCGTCCGGTCACTCCAGCCCAGTACGATCTCATAACCATGATTGGTTGTGCGGCCGATGTTTTGCGGAGGAACGGATGCTGCAGGTACACCATATGTGTACGGAATGATCTGATCAAGCGGCGTAAGAATACCATCACGATCATCTTTGAAGAAATCAGCGGTCAGTGAAAGGCGGTTGTTAAGGAATCTTGCATCCACACCGATATTTCTTTTCTTCGTTCTCTCCCAGGTTACGGTTGGATTACCGAGATTGCCCTCGGCCGATCCGGGGAACGAAGGATTTACTACGGAGCCATTGCTGTTCCCAAACCAATACCCGGCCTGGCCAAGATTGAATGTGGACGGCAGGTACAGATAACGGCGGTTACCCCCTATCTGATCATTACCCACTTCGCCATAAGAACCACGGATTTTCAGGAAGGTTACCGCAGCACTCTGCGGGAAGAATTTCTCATTGGAGATCACCCAACCGGCCGAGAAGGCAGGGAAGAATCCAAAACGATTTCCTTCAATAAATTGCTCCGTTCCGTTATAGCCAGCATTTACTTCGAGCAGATAACGCTCACGGTAGTTATAGGTAACACGGCCCAGGAAACCCATCACCGCCGAAGGTGTAAAGAAATTGTTCTGAGAAGGAACGTAGTACTTTGATGCTTTTGCCAGCAATAGTCCGCTGATATTATGATCACCAAATTTGTTGGCATAGTCCAGACCGAGATCAAAATAAGTTTTATACCACGTGGAATTTCTGCCCGGACTTGTATTAAACGAGTTGGCACCGATCGCACCGCCAACAAATTCAAAATTGTTCGGATCAACAGGATTTCTCCTTACCTGGTAAGTTGGCAACGAGGGTTGATAAGTGGTCGTCTTAATATAATTATCATCATAGTTAGCTGTGCCGCGGAGGCTAAGGCCTTTCGTGAGATAACTCATGTTGTGACGGATCACGATACTGTTTGAAAGAAATGTATTGTAAAGAGCCTCATTACCACTGATCAGTAAATTATACATTGCATTCTGATTTCCTTTCAAGCTTCCCAGCACAAGACCAAGCGGGTTGCTGGAACTGCCAGCCATGCCATAATATCCATTTACCAGTTTTCCCTGAAAGATCCCCGGAGCCGTCAACGGGTTTGAATCAAAAATGTATTGCATGATGGCTTTGTAACGGCCATCAAGATTGAATGCATCACCGCCGGTAAGGCCCGGTCCGTTGGTCTCACCAAACTGGCCGGCGAGATTGATGGAGATCTGGAGATTCTTTACCACATCAATATCAAAGTTGGAACGGAAATTATACCGGTCAAAAGATGACTGGATCTTTGATCCGTAATAATCGACACTGTTGATTATGCTTCCCTGTGAAAAATAGCCAAGCGATACAAAGTACTTCACTTTATTACTGCCACCGGTCACATTCAGGTTTAATTGTTTCTGCGGACCGGTACCGCTGAATTGATCTGCAAACAGGTCACGGCTGCCATAGTACAATGCAGGGGAATTCTTCAATCTTTCTTTCTGATCCGCGGTAAGGTTCGTCATCGCATCTACTTCTTCAGGAAGATAGTCACGGCCGATCGCCAATCTTTTCAGGTCCTGATCGCTGAAGAGGTTATTGGTAAAAGTGGAGTTACCAAAAGCATTGATCTCATTGCGGATCGCTTCATTTCTCATCAAAGCGTATTCATAGGAGTTTACGTTGTGCAGCAGTCTTGTCGCTTTCGTAAAACCAAAGTTTGTTGACACGCTCAGCGATGGTCTTGATACGCGGCCGCGTTTGGTGGTAACGATGATCACCCCATTCGCACCGCGGATCCCGTACACCGCAGTAGCGGATGCATCTTTTAAAACGCTGATATTTTCGATCTCATTTGCGTCCATCGAATTCAACTGGTCATACGCCCGCTCTGGCGCCTGCTCCACGTTATCGATCACCACGAGCGGTTGAGAGCTGTTCCCCCCCGCGTAGGTAGATACACCGCGGATAAATATATTTGCTCCATTACGCCCTGGCTCACCACTGCTTTGCAGACCGCTGATACCGGGAGCGTTCCCGATCAGCATGTTTGAAACATTCGAAACAGATGTAGATACAAGATCTTTTCCTGTAACGGATGAAACTGATCCGGTGACCGTAGCTGCTTTTTGCTTTGCAAAGGCTACCACTACAACATCAGCCAATGCTCCGCTTTGCTCAGTCATCGTAATATTGATGAGCCGCTGGCTTCCAACAGTCATTTCCTGTGGAGCATAGCCGATGTGACTAAACACCAGCACGGCATTGGCGCTGGTCACATGAATGGAATAATTTCCATCGGTGCCGCTCACCACCCCTGTTGATGTATTTTTCACAGCAATGTTCACCCCGGCAAACGGTTCACCCTTTTCGTTAGTGATCCTCCCCGTTACTGTTCCACCCTGTGCAAATACAGTGAGATTCATGACAATTGCCAGCAATAAAGAAGAAGCGAAAAACAAGGTCCGGAATCCTGCTCTTTTTTCAGATGTCCATTTTTTCATATTGCAGATGTTTTTTGCTGACCGCAACGAATGCAGCCAATCTGACGGGATTCAATTTTTGATCAGTTGGTAAAAATGAAGTGAAGTGGAAAGGTTCCTGGAAGAAAGTAAATTCACCAGTTTAAGGTGATTGATGGTCTCAGGTAGATTCATAATAGCAGCAGTTTAGTTATCGTTAAAAATAATGATCAAAAATAATCGGGAAGAGCACTGGGTTTCGATGCTTTCTTATCATTTGCTTATGCTAAATCCTTTTGGAGAATGATGAAAGTAACCTTATGTGCTGAAGTAATTAAGCTCCAGTTCAATCAGGCTGTCATCCCGGCACCGCCTACGCCAAGTTTCAGCGGGCAGGCCGGGCTGGCATAGTTCGCTCCCCGCTGTCAAAAAAGCCAGAGCCGGAATCCCCTCTATTGCTGGAGATCCCGGTTCTGGCATTTAAAGTTGCATCCGATCTTAGGTCGCCCGACCGGGATGACAATCCTATCTTAATGAAATTACTTTTTCTTTGAGCTACTCAACGACCACCCTCCTCACATACTGTCTGTCCCCATTACTCACCTGCAATGTATAAATCCCCGCAGGTAATCCTGCCACACTTAACAACTGGCTCCCCCTACTAAGTTGCTTTGAAAGAACAGCTCTTCCTTCCGTATTTGTCAGTATACCTTTTATTTTTCCATTCCATGAAGAAGGAACGCGAACATTTAGCTGATCCTTCACTGGGTTGGGATAAACTTGCACCTCCGTGACATCGCCTGTTGCAGTTGGTTTTTCAATCACAGTTGCAGAATTACCGGTTGCCATTGATCCCTGGCCTGTTGCAGTTCCATATACTTCAAATTCTATCAGTGAGAACCCGTAAGCTGTCGCGCGGTTGATGCAATATACCTTTACATATCTTGCTGTGCCGGTAAGTCCGGTCTGATCATCGGCAGCCGCGGATGTTTTGCCCCAGAATTCACGAACGGTTGTCCAGCTTGTATTGTTGGTGGAAAACTGGATCTGGTAGTCCTTTGCGTATGCGGATTCCCATACAAGTCGGACACGATTCACGTTATAGTTTGCGCCAAGATCCACCCAGATGGATTGATTATTGGCATAGCTGCTTGACCAGCGGGTACCGGTATTCATATCTACCGCTTTATCGGCAGAATATGTTGCACTTTCAGTGGTAGATGCAAAAGCCGGTTTATTGTAAGCAAGATTTGTTGGAATAGCAGCTACGCGGATCGATGTGGTCAGATCATTAAAATTATCATTCACCAGGCAATCATCATTGGCAGTTTTTATTAATGAAGTACCCGTAAAATTATTATCAGCATATAGCGTAAGCGTATAGCCATTTTGCACCTGTACAGACGAAATTTCATCGTTTGCCACACCAAGTGCCTGCAATTGAGCCATAGTATAATTACCGACTGGGAGCGTCACACCAGTACCTGCATAATTACAGTCCGGGTAAACGGTAGCCGGACCACTTCCCGCTGCATTTGTCACGACCGTGATGCTATTGCTTGCTGCGGAAAAATTTCCTGCAGCATCATATGCTTTTACCACCATTGTGTAGGATGTGTTGGGTGTGAGATTTTGTATGGTCACACCAGTACCAGAGGAAGAACCAAGCAATGCATTGGATGAATTGAATACCTGGTATCCGGCTACGCCAACATTATCGGTGGATGCGCTCCAGGCGAGTGAAATGGTAGTAGCTGTTTTACCGGTACTGTTAAAATTAGCAGGAACAGATGGTGATTGCAGGTCACCTGCTGAGCCGAGATCGCCATAAAATGTATTGAAGCTGTTCGCCTGCAGCGTAACGGTAAGATCACCACCGTTAGGTGTAAAAGTACCAACCGTGGCTGACCTGTCACCTGCCTCACTTGTCCGGACCAGCGTCAATGGTTTGCCGGCAGGAACCCCATGAAAAGTAACCGTGCGTGTACCGGAAGCCTGGTTGACAGTCTGTATAACGAATTTTTGTTTACCTGTATGTTTGTAAGCCACTGTCATCACGTCTGCATCTGGCTGGCTTGTCTCCACAATTTGCCCGCCCGGCTCGAAGTGATTCATATACGCGGTATGTACATTATTTGACGGCCATTCGGGATGCCAGAACCAACCGGCCGAGGTCGACATCCGGGCCACGTAATAATTCCGGTAATACATCACGGCCATTTCTTCAACACCCTGCCATGTCAGCCGGTCTGCATTCAACCAATAATACGCGTCGTAATCCGTTTCAGTTCCCCAGAGATTACGGTTGATAGTTTGGCGCCATGCACCCCAGCCCTCCCAATAGGAGATCGGTTCACGGCCGGTTGTGCTACCACCGCGATAGGTATGCCAGGAAGGGAAACCGGCAACACTGAGACCGTTCGTTGCGTTGT
The DNA here is from genome assembly GCA_003243445.1 of Citrobacter freundii. Lineage (GTDB taxonomy): Bacteria > Bacteroidota > Bacteroidia > Chitinophagales > Chitinophagaceae > Terrimonas_A. Next base: position 144,599 of record QFQQ01000007.1, on the reverse strand, counting down.
AAATGTCTTTGCAGTATTGGATATCCCAGAGCAGCACACTGCCCATGTTCATCTTTGTTTCGATACCATTTTGCGTAAACAGTATTTGGCATTTCTGTATCAGCGTGATATACTCCTGCGCCGTCATGGAAATATTGATACCGGATGTGCGCGTTTCATTTACATCAATATAATCAACCTTTAAACCATAGGTGTTTTTTCCATGAACAAGGTAAGACGTAATAAACCACGCAAAGTCATCAAAATTATTGATGTGCCGGTTATCTCCTGACGATGGATTTGTCACCAGCCAGTTGGGAACATCCCAGATACCAAGAATGGTTTTGATACCCAGGTCCTGCATAGTTTTCAATCGCTGCATGCTGTTCACCACACGGGCATCATTATAATTAAACACATTCTTTGAAGGTTCCCAGATTTTATTGGGAAACATATCCCTGAACAAACTCATTTTATTATCCAGCATCTGCTGGATAGCCGGACTGATCACGTAATAATTACCGTTCTGCCGGTCGCCTTCATGACAGAAACCAACACCGTCAACTGTTTGGCGCGGACTGTTCAGGTTAATATAAATATCCTGCGAGAAGATTGTTTCCCCTATACAAAGAAGGAAAACTGAGAGAAGAAGAAAGCGGTTTGCTTTCAATGGCAGCATGATCGTCAGATTTTTTTTCATTGGATGTAAAGTTTTAAGTGAGTAATAAAAATCAATTCATGAGAAACAATTTTTGGTCAGAATAAAAGAGGGGCACGAAAGACCGTGTAAAGACTTTGCTTGGGAGGAAAGATGTGGCAGGCAATTGTATGCGTTATTGGTGTGAGTAAAAATAGTCAGGGGTGCTGCGCGGTTTTGATGGTATTTTAACCGTTTATAATTCTGGAGTAACTAACCCTGCCTGCTGGTTATACTCCTGCAGCTATTCGATGACTGACGACCGTTTAAGGCCTGATACGCAAAACAATCCTATATAAGATGGCAAGACAATTAATACCCTGAAAGTCTTTCCGCTAAAAAGCGGAGATTGTTCATCGGGCATCGAACGGTTATAAGGCTATAATCAGCAGGCCGGGCTGACTAAGGATCAGCGCGGGCACAAAATTGGCAGCCTTGTTTGGTTTAGATAAAATAAGGGACGATGCTCCGGATCAGGCAGACGCGGAATCGGTGAATAAATAGTCTGGTGTGATCAATCCACATCATTTTTTAGTGCGGCATTCAGTGAAGCGCCACATCGTTTGCAGTAACGGGCATCGGCATCATGTCCTTCCATTCCGCAACCCGGACAGGTTTCATGCGAAGCTGTTTTTCCCCTGAATGCAATTGCCAGATCTGTGGTGATGATACCGGTGGGCACAGCGATGATCGAATAACCGATCAGCATGACCAGTGAAGCGATCATCTTTCCCAATGGTGTTACCGGGGAAATATCCCCATATCCAACAGTAGTGATGGTTACGATCGCCCAGTAAACACTTTCGGGTATGCTGGAGAATCCGTTCTGTCTTTTTTCCGCGAGGTACATGATGGACCCGAGGATGTTTCAGAAAATGGATCTCCGAAATGAAGTGGCCCAGTTTGAAAATCCGGAACACACGCAACAGCCTCAGTGCACGGAATACCAGCAGCGATTGTGCTCCCGCCAATACAATGCTCAGGTAAGACGGGATCAGCGCGATCAGATCGATCACTCCCAGGAAACTGAATATGTAACGCCATGGCTGACGGATACTGACGAGACGCAGGATATATTCGATTGTAAATAATATAGAAAAACACCATTCAAGAACGAATAATGTTTCCCCATGACGCTGGTGAATTGACGGTACGCTATCCAGCATAACTACAATGATACTGGAGAGTATCGCGATCAGTAAGGCCAGGTCAAATAATTTCCCGGCCGGGGTGTTGGATTCGTAAATGGTTTCGTGGAGTTTGTTCCGCCAGTCTCTGCGTACAGGTTGATTCACGCTGTTGAGGTTTATTGATCCATTGCTTCAATAACTGAGCCAGCAACGATGATCATCCCTGGTAGGGCCCGCCGGTCTCGCCCCAACCCCATTTTGGCATTGGTTCATCCTCCTTTGCCGGATTTTCTGTTAACTGCGAATTGATGACTGCCAGCCGGCTTCCCCATTCCAGGTATCCCACCAGTGCAGAACGGAATTCGGGATCTGCTGCCAGCCCGACCTGGTCAGCACTTTCCAGTAAAAGATCCATCCAGCGTTTTCGTTGCGGCTCCGTCAACATTCTTCCCAGGTGATGAGAGATCATGATCGCGTGACTGCCCTTATCATCTTCTGTATATTGTTTTGGTCCCTGAAATACTTCCCCTATAAAATGAGCAACGTGTTTACTGTGATCACCGGACATATGCGCAAAGACCGGTGATAAGACCGGATCACGGGATACATGATCATAAAACACTTCCGTCAGTTTTTCCAAGGCAGGCCTGCCTCCTGCCCATTCGTAAAGAGTTGGAATACCGGATTGATCCATAGCTGAGTTGATTTGAGAAGTAAGCTACGGATTTTTTGGCTGGTTGAAGGGTTAAATACACCTATTGCCTGAGACATTGCATTGGTTTAAATTTGATCTATGTACGAGAGGAAACTAACACCCAATCTGGAATGCGGCCTTGACCTTATCGGCGAAGTGCTTTATGGTAAATGGAAGATCCGTTTATTATGGTTCATCAATGAAGGCATGAAGCGCCCAAGCGAACTGCAACGAAGAATTCCCGATGCAACCAGGCGAGTGCTCAGCATGCAATTGAAGGAATTGGAAGAGCATGAGCTCATTACTAAGAAGATCTATGCCGAAGTGCCGCCGAAAGTGGAATATAGTCTTACCGAATTCGGGAAGAGTTTGATCCCTGTTATTTCATTACTGGGCAATTGGGGTGATGAGCATGAGGATAGATTGAGAACAGTGATCATGAAGAGGTATGCTGAATGATACTTTTTCCGGGCCAGGTTAACTACAATGCATGCCCCGGTAGTTTCTTTGCAAAACAATCTACTGGTCTCCGGTCTGACTTTTGGCCAACGGATCATCCGGTAAGTTACATCCATGAAATGGATCACAAGGGAACCGGCTAAATTCGATGGTCCATGATTTCCGGATTCCATCAGTCCTCATTTAAACTTCCGTCTTCTTCACAAATATCTTTCTCTTAAAAGAATAATACCTGAAGAGTAACCTATCATACCACAATGTAAAAAGCAACACCGCCACCGCAATATACAATGCCTTCAACTGCACATACCGGAAAGCGAACCCTCCCGTAATACAACCAGCAAAAAAGAACACAATGATCATCCATTTCAGCAAAAGGCTCCGGCGTAGTGCTAAACGTTCCACTGCCTTCCGTTTGATAACAAACTGCGCCAGTTCAATTCCAAGATCTGTAAACAAACCCGTAAGATGCGTTGTACGCACCACAGATTGCGAGACCTTCGTCACCAAGGCATTCTGCAATCCCATGGCAAAAAGCAATACGCAGGAAAGCGCAGTGATAAACGAGATTCCCCTTGCTAACAATTGATCTCCCAGTCCGGCAACGCCTGTCAATAAGACCACTTCGATCACCAGGGGTACTGCACTAGCAATGCGATAGCTGTATCGCCGGGAAAGATTTTCAATCAGTATGCCACAACAGAAAGCGCCGGCGAAGAAAAAGAAGATGAATAAGAGGAATATCCAGGCCTTTTGATAATGGTGTAAAAAGAACTGTTCCGAAAAGAAAGCAAAATGCCCGGTCACATTCGTCACAAGCGTGCCCAATGCCAGCAAGCCGGTACTGTTTACAATACCGGCAACCGCAGATAACAACGAGGCCAACCGGAGATTGTGCGCAAAAGTCCGGCGCCTTCCCTGGTGTTTTAGCATAGCTTACCGGGTGATATGATAACTTGTTTACGAAGATTTCCTTACAAACTTTGTAAGGATCACGATAACCTGTTCATTGATCTTTCCTTCGATCTGCTCCGCATTATCCGGCACCAACCGGATCTTTCTAACAATAGTTCCCTTTGCTGCACTGAAGCTGGTTCCTTTCACATTCAATGCCTGTGTAAGCACCACCGTATCTCCCTGCTGGAGTATGACACCGTTGCTATCCTGATGAACAGCCGCAGTTTCCGGTGATGCAATGGCCCATTCCACTATTGCTTCATCCGGCTCAACAGAGGAAAGTATATCCTGCGCCCAATCCTGTTCGCGATTCTTATGCAAGATGCGATAGCTGAGCGCCTGCACGGCCGGCTCCGTATTCCAGATGCTGCCGGCAAGACATTGCCAGTGAACGGCTGCCTGCGTATTATCGAGTTCATCCAGGCAGGTCTGACAAATCGCGACTTCGTTTGCTGTAATGCCGCTTTCTTTTGGTGTTACGGTATATGCTGCAATGGGTTTCTCTGTAGTGCAAAGTTCACAAAGTCCCTGGCATCTTTCTGCCAGTGGGGTTGAAATAGCTGTATTCATTATACGTAAAAACTGTTTAGTGATTTATAGCCTGATCCAGAATTTCAGCAGTGAATCCATTTCTGTTCCCACCACCACGTAGTCCGGCGGGATCTCGTCTTCGAGGCTATGAAAAGTGGCAATACGTGTACCTGCCGGCATTTTTTCCAACTGGCGGTAAAGATAGCGGGTGTAGTAAAAATATAATCCTGCAGAATATTCCATGCTTTCATCGATCTTATCGGTGCCTGCAAGATTTTCATAGAAAGAATTGTAAAAATAAAAATGATCATATTCCGCAAAACGAAGCTGTGTAAAATTTCCATGCAGAAAGCGGGCGTTGGAAATACCCAGGTATTGCCTGACGGTGTCTGCATGATGAAGAAGATGCTGCCGCTGTTCAATGCCCCAAAATCCAGCCGAAGGCTGAAAGTAAGCCGCACTCAGGCAGAACTTACCCGCGCCGCTGCCAATATCCAGGATCCTCGCTCCCTGCCTGTCGGCCAGGAATCTTGAAGCCTTTGCAGCTACTTCCAGTGGCGTCCAGTGACGGGCTGACAAACGTTGCAAAGACAGCGGATACAACTGATCGAATAACTGATCCGAATGGAAACACTGCTGAATGTAATGTTCATTCAGTACAGGAGCATTACTATCTTCACTGCTGTTCATCATTTTGCATACTTGCTTTTTCCATTCAACTGGTATTGTAACGGCAGCAGCAATCCTTCCCTGTTATACGGCGAGGCCGGCGAAATCTGTGCAAGCCATCCATAGCTCTCGGGATGATCAAGCAAGTGGTTGCCTGAAGTCAACTGCTGATTGACAGTAATGATCTTTCCATCGACCGGCATGTGTGCTTCAATGCGATAATCATTGTAAATGATCGTTGCAATCACATCTCCGCGTTTGGCAAATCCGGAACTGAGGTGGAAGAGGATCTGCTGAATGCTGCGGAAACCTGTCAGCTTGAATGCACACACGCCGGTGTAGGCTATTGCGCCCTGGAAATTGATCCATTCATGATCGGTGGTATAATAAAGATCTGCGGAAGCTGCTTTTGTTGCCTTCATGCTGCAAAGCTAGCCCATCCTTTTACCCGTTGCGGTTAACCTTATCACCGCAAAAAGTGCATTTTGTCAATATTTTGAGGGAATTTTGCAGCATGAGCATCCGTGGACTTTTCCCGATCGATAGCTGGGACTTCCAGCGAACTGCCGTTCTGAAAGATCTGCCACCGGCAGATCTGCAGGCGTTTGAGGCTGCAAAGATCACACACCGGTACAAGAAAGGTGAGATCCTTTTCCGGCAGGGAGGATTTCCCGCAGGCATCTTTCACATCACCGAAGGCAAGGTAAAAAAGTACACCATCGATAATCATGACCGCGAACAGATCATTTACATAGCCAATGCCGGTGAACTGATCGGCTATCACGCGATCCTTGCTGAAGATTATTATCCCGACAGCGCTGCTGCGCTGGAAGACAGCTCTATTGACTTTATTCCTTCACAGGATTTCCTGCGCATACTGGACGAATCAGCCGTATTAAGTAAACGACTCCTGAAAACACTAAGTCATGAATTTGCTGTATTAGCGAATCATTTGTCCGTGCAATCGCAACGTACCGTCCGCGAGCGGCTCGCATTGCACCTGGTTGTATTGAGAGAAAAATACAAAGTGGATTTCTCTCCCGGCATGCCGGTTGAGATCGATATGGGGCGTGAGGATCTGGCGAAACTGATCGGAACGGTAAGAGAGAATGTAGTGCGGATCCTGACCGATTTTAAAAATGAAGGGATACTGGAAACGAAAGGAAGAAAGATCATTATTCATGATGTTCACCAGTTGATAAAGATCGCGGGTTATGGGTGATGCGTTGTTGTCCGGCAAAAAATGGCTGTTAGGTTACTTTCTTTCCCTGACGCCTTATGCAGGACCAAATTTTAAAGACGAACAAGTTCAAGGATGGTTGAGATGGCATTCCCGCGTGATAAAGAACATTCTCGTATGGGCAGATGCCGGGTCTTGCATTCATTAAGGTTGATAACTAATAAAGATTGGCCCGGCATAAGAGTCTGGGGGATGTGGTTGTCCCGGGTCTGCGTCGTTCAGTTTATCCCGGACTTCGATCCATAGCCGTCAGTTTAAGCATGTTTTGTATGGGAGAGCATACCTAATTGAGGGTGGACAGTAGTATAGGTCGTGTGAAGGGTAATAAACTGGTGGAGTTTGGTAATTTCTCCCCGGATTGTCCTCTTTGCCTCCTCGAAACCTCCTCGAAACGTCCCCGGGATCCGGGGAGGCAAAGACACCGATCTTAGAAGCCAATAAGGATACAATGACGTCGCAAAGGACGGGACACCTGAACGGTGTATAACCGTATAAAAAATCTGTCTCTGCACTCATAATTTACTCGTATCTCACAAGATCAAACACAAAAGTCGTCCCTTCACCCGGCTGGCTTTTGATCTGTACGGAACCACCGTTATTCTCTACCATCGTTTTGATGATATACAATCCGATGCCTTTTCCCTCGCTGACAGTGGTCAGCCGGCGAAAGGGTTTGAATACATTGGCCTTGTTCTTCGTAAGATCAATGCCGATACCATTATCAGTGTATGTCAGGCGGACACCTTTGGTGACCGGTATTGTCTGGATAGAGATCTCCAACGGTTTTGCTGAACGGTATTTGATGGAATTACTGAGCAGGTTCATCATAATGCTCTTGACGTATCCTTCAATATACGGGATCGACTCTACTTTAAATTCACGATGAATATTTGCCCTGGTTTCCTGGAGAAGCGCTTTAAAATCTTCCTCCACTTCCTGCAGCAATTGTGGGAAACGCACATTGGCCACGACCTGCCTTTCCGGGTTCTGAATATGCAGAATGTCGATCAGTCCGTGAATGGTTTTATCAAGACGGTTCACAGAACGACTGATGACCTCTGCCAGTTTCTCCTGGTGTTCATCAGGTTTCAATAAAGACAAGGAGAGCTTGAGACTGGTCAGCGGCGTTTTCAGATCATGTGAGATAGCAAATGTGAACTCCTGCATGTTCTGATTGCTCTGCCTCAGCCGCACGTTCAGGTGTTCGATCTGTTCTTTCTGCTCCCGCAACTCTTCCGTCAATTCATGCAGCTGGCTGTTGCGGATCTTCAGTTCTTCATAGGCACTCAGCATGGGTTCATCCCGCAGGTGCTTGCGCCATCCGTCGATGACGAGTTTGCTGAAAGGCGTTTTTTTACCGTGGATATTCTTACGAATGCTTACGGTTGTACCCTGCTTTGAGGATTTGATCTGGAAATTGTCGGATAATCTTCTTGCGAAGATGATCCCTAATCCGCGCCCACGGTAGGTATAAGGATCGCGTTGCAATATTTTATCAAGCCCTGTGATACCATTACCCTTGTCGATGATCTCCGCCTCTATCGTGTGATGATCCTGTGCTGATTCAGCGTTGAAATGAATCACTCCTTCATTGGCATATTCGAGGCAGTTGCGGCAGATCTCTGAGACAGCTGTAGCAAACCGTGTCTGCTCTGACAGACCGATGCCTGCAAACCTGGCGATCTGCATGGCGCGGCGGTGCGCCAGCACCACGTCCATTTCATTATTGATATTTACACTCGCAACCTGAATTCTCATTATATCTCTTTTACGGAACGGATCGCAGCCACCGTAGTGTCATCTGTTCCGCGATTATGATCTTTATATAAAGCTGCACACAGGACCATGCCATGCTTTTGCAGGATCCTTGGATATTTGCCGAGATCCCAGCGACCTGACAATCCATCACTGTGCATGATCAGCATATCCAGTTTACCGTCCCAGGGAATGGTGGTATTATTCATCACACGCGGCAATGTATGTCCCACGATCCCATTATAGGAACTGAACGTTCTGGCAGCCATCGACAGCGGTTGGTTGACCAGCCTGGTCAGAATATTTCCCACGCTGCAATAGGTCATTTGTTTATTTGCTACATCGATCTGCGCGATCGTCATTACAGCGCCTCTTGTCTTTTTGATTACGGTACTGATATCTCTCAATTGATCACAGGGACCACCAACCGTCTGTTTGCGGAAATGTTCCACTGCCGCTGTGGCTGCTGCGTCGGCATCTTCTCCATGTCCCAAACCATCGATCATGGTCAGCATGGCGAGTTTTCCCTTCAAAAAAAGGGTCCAGTTATCGCCGCACTTTTTCTCACCTGTTTTTGCAACGCGAAGCGTTTCCATCATTAGCTTCTCGACTGGTTTGATGACTTTTGGTTTCTTCAGGTATACCCGTGACAATACGATCGTTCCCCAGCCTTGTATGGAATATATATCGAAGAGATCAGATAGCCGTTGAATCGCGCCGAGTCCCTGGCCCAGGGTTTTCTTGGATGAGATCCCATCTTTCATCGAGTGCGAAAGTGCTGCAATGCCCGGCCCATCATCGATCGAGATCAGCTCGATCCCCTCCTGCCCCGGCTCATCCAGGACCCTGCAAAGTATCTGTCCGCCGCTGGTCGTATGTTTCACCAGGTTTGAAGTGATCTCGGCAATGATGATCTCGATCTCCGCAAGGCGGTGTGGAGTGAATCCAACCTTTGCTGTTATCGCCTTTAATTCCGCACGGGCGATCGCCTGGTACGAACGGTCTGGTAAAGAAATAACCTCGTGAAAGGTGTTAGCCATTTTTCCATTTTGTGATTGTCACTGTTGTTCCTTTTCCCTTCTGGCTTTTTATATCGAACAGATTGACTAACCGTTTTGCTCCGGGAAGCCCCAGTCCAAGACTTTTACCGGTGGAAAATCCGTCTTTCATCGCTTTGTCAATATCATCGATCCCGGGTCCTTTATCAGAGAACGTCAGCCGCACACCGGTCTGTAATGTTGTATGACTGATGATCTCGCAAAGAACTTTTCCTCCACCCGCATAGCGCAGCATATTACGGACCAGTTCACTTGCCGCCGTCAGCAATTTTGTTTTGTTCACAAGGCCCATCTTGATCTTGTCAGCGTATTCGGATACGCGATTCCTGAAAAAGACCACATCCTGTTCTCTCTCGATGGAAATGGTATCCTTATTCAGTACTATCATCGGCTTGGGTTGAGTCGTTGTCCGCAGTATCCGCATCATCATCATCATCGCGGCCCTGCTCCACATACAGTCGCTGTTTTAGTACACCCATTCCTTTCTCCACGTTCAGCGCTGTCTGTACGCCGGTCATCGGTAGTCCAAGTTCAATCAGCGTAATAGCCACGGCAGGCTGCATCCCTACTACCACGGTATGGGCATCCAGTATCTTGGACATCTGCGCAATATTACTCAGGATCCTTCCCATGAAAGAATCTACAATATTCACCGCGGAAATATCGATCAGCACACCTTTAGAGCGATGTTTACTGATCATGTTCACCAGGTCTGCTTCAAGGTTAAGCGCCAGCCGGTCATACAGGTCAATTTGTACTGTAACCAGGAGGAACTCACCCATCTTTAATATGGGAATTTTTTCCATCGCCCGTTATTATTTTTCTGTTTTCTTTTTTACTTCCAGTCTCATCATCTGGAATGCGAACCTCAGCGCATGCGCAAGCGAAGCTTTTGTATTAATGCCGGATAGATCTATTCCCAGGTGCACAATTGTCTGCGCAATTTCCGGGCGGATCCCGCTGATAATACATTCAGCACCCATCAGTCTTGTAGCACTCACCGTTTTGATCAGGTGTTGCGCCACGAGTGAATCCACCGCCGGTACTCCGGAAATATCGAGTATTGCCAATGTGCTTTCGGTTTCCACGATCTTCATCAGCAGGTTTTCCATCACTACCTGTGTTCTTGAACTATCCAGTGTGCCGATGATAGGCAGTGCCAGAATGCCATCCCATACCTGGATCACCGGTGTGGAGATCTCGGAGATCTCGTTTGTCTGACGGATGATCACTTCCTCCCTTCCACGGATAAAGGTTTCAAATGTGACGGTCGCAAGGCTGTCGATGAGTTTGTTGATGCGAAGCGTTTCGGTGTAAAGCTTTTTAATATCAGTGAATTCTTTTTCCAGCGTTTGCATGATCGCCTGCTTCAGGCTGAAGATGTAGTAACCGGTCTCCCTTGGTGAGAAGCCCTGCCTTGCACGGCTGATCGAAATGCCTGCAAGTATCTCATTTACTTTTTCATATTCGCTGGCATTGATATTCTCAAGGTTGTCACCCTTGATCGCATCGATGAATGCTTTCAGTAACTCATCTGATTCCTTTCTCAGCTCTTCGTTGGACATCAGATCCTCACGCAAACCTTCATCCTTCAGTTGCTGATTCATCCAGTCTTCCTGGATTTTTTTCTGGTTACGATTGAGCGCCTGATATACAGTTGATTTGGATGCCATAAAAAAGATTGTGGCACAAGATACCTGATTTGGGATTAGAATTAACTGGTATTGAAGGCTCACCAGATATATCCGGGTTTTCCCGGATACCTGTTTTTGCGCTGTTCATTAAGAACGACATAAAGAGAATATAAATTTTGAAAAAACGCCACCGCATCTGGTCTTATCGGATGCAATACCTGTAAGGCCGTTCGGCATAGTGACACCAGTAAGCGGGCTTCAATAAAGCAGCAATTTCCCTGTGTAGCAAGATCTCCGGCTTTCCGGTTATAATCCCGCGGTGATCTATGATAGAAATAGCACCCGGTTACATTTGCGCCTGCTTCCGCACCTTCTGTAAGCCATACCTGTGTTTCGTAGCCAGTATGAAGTCGTCGTTCGTGCGCTCTTCCCGCCCTTCACAACTTACCGGTAAAAATTAAACCGGGAAGACGGGAAGACGGTAAGGAAGTCAAAGGAAGGCAACCTTTTCTTCAGTTAATGTGTAAAAATGTCAATACATGATGGAGCTTAACCAAACGCAAATACAGCGATGAAATGGTCGACAAGATGAAGGACCTTCAGCCAAAAGCTAATCGTTACCCAAATCTATGAATGGCGTAAGGTTCCCTCCTCCGCTTCGCTACGGCGGACATAGCCCGCAGATTTACGCAGAGATAAAACACGCAGATGCGCAGATGGTCTGTTATACATGGGAGTCATCTGCGTATCTGCGCAAGCAAATAGAGAAATATTCAATTCCTTCAGGACGCTTCAACAGAAGTAAGTGTAAAATCTGCGGAATCAGCGGGCTGTGTCCGCCGTAGCGAAGCGGAGGAGGGAACCTTACGCAAGTCCGAAAATTTGGGTAACGATTAGAGCCAAAAGGGAGGAAAGCGGCAATCAGCCATCAGTCATCGGCCATCGGACGACTGCAGGGTAATAACTAGCAAGTTGGGTTAACTAAACGGCATTGAATGATAAAGCATATCAGCCCTCTTCCTAATAACCGGTATGATCTTTTTATCATTTTCTGTCATTACCGTGGTAATAGCCGCGCAATCAGCAATGTTGAATAAGATACGCAATAGCGGTGCACACTGTGCTGCAAAAACATACCCGCAGGTGGAACAATCTGCCACGGTAACAATAACCTTTTTTTCTCATTCAATTCAATGACAGATCATGGACGAAAAAAAATTATTTACACGACGTAAAGCGCTATCAGGAATTGGCGCAGGCATCGCCACCCTGGCCATAGCGCCTGCATTTGCAGGATCAGTAACCGGAACGGGAACGGATCAGATGCCTCCGGGACTTGAAGACCCATTGACAAAGTACCCAAAGCCTCCTTTCAGGGAACAATCACAACCCTGGCCGGGTCTGGCAAGCCAGATGGATCCCAAACCTGATCATGGTGAAAAATCCTATAAAGGATCCGGTCGCCTTGCCGGCAGGAAAGCATTGATCACCGGTGGCGATTCAGGCATGGGCCGCGCGGCAGCCATTGCATTTGCAAGAGAAGGTGCGGACGTGGCCATCAACTATCTTCCCGCTGAAGATGCAGACGCAAAAGAAGTGATCGCACTGATCAAAGCAGCCGGACGAAAAGCAGTAGCCATTCCGGGTGATCTGCGCGAAGAGAGTTTCTGCCAGCACCTGATAGAAGAAGCCGTTAAACAATTAGGCGGTTTGGATATACTGGTCAATAACGCGGCACGTCAGCAGACACGGCCTTCCATACTGGAAATATCGAGCGAAGATTTTGATGCGACCATGAAAACAAATGTGTACGCACCATTCTGGACTACTAAAGCTGCGGTGCCACATCTCAAACCCGGCTCGGCCATTATCGTTACGACGTCTGTGCAGGCTTATGATCCATCAGCAGAATTGTTTGATTATGCACAAACAAAAGCCGCTGGTGCAAATTTTGTCAAATCGCTTGCAAAGCAGTTAGGCCCTAAAGGTATTCGGGTGAACGGCGTGGCTCCCGGGCCGATCTGGACGCCGTTACAAGTCAGCGGTGGCGCAACAATGGAGAAATTGAAGAACTTCGGCGGAGATACGCCGATGCAAAGACCCGGACAACCAGTGGAACTTGCATCGATCTATGTACAGCTTGCAGCGTCTGATGCCAGCTTCGCTACAGGCCAGGTCTATGGCTCATCAGGAGGACATGGACAACCCTGAAACATAGCAGCTATTGTTTTGAAGACGGCGGACCGCAGGCAGCTCTTGCTGAGGATCTCTTATTTCATTTCGGATAAAAGATCAATAACATCGGATGGATGGATGGTCCTCCGGCAAACTTTGATCTGCCGTCCGCCGTTTCATTTTAAATGTGTAAATTGTCGATATGACTTTTATACACACTTGCCAGAAATTAAAATGGATCGCCGTTCGTCTTTGTGTGATCTCTCTCTCAATGTTGAGTATCACTCACGGTGTTTTTGCTCAATCCGCACAAAATCCCATCATCTTCGCCGATGTTCCTGATCAGTCGATCATCCGGGTCGGTAATACGTATTACATGAGCAGCACAACGATGCATATGAGCCCCGGGGTGCCGATCATGAAATCAACAGACTTCGTGAACTGGAAGCTCGTCAGCTATGCGTATGATAAGCTTGACAGCGTTGATGCATTGAATCTGGAAAATGGAAAAAATGCTTATGGCCAGGGGTCATGGGCAAGTTCTCTTCGTTATCATAATGGCCGCTATTACGTAACAACATTTGCGCAAACAACCGGAAAGACTTATATCTACACAACTACTAACATTGAAAAAGGTCCATGGACCGCTGTATCCTTTAGACCCTCATTGCATGATCATTCATTATTCTTTGACGATGATGGAAAGATCTACCTGGTAAATGGCAGCGGCAAGATCATACTGAATGAACTCAGTGATGATCTTTCCGGTATCAAACCCGGAACGGAAGCGAAAGTGATCATTGAGAACGCAAGTCTTCCCGCAGGGAACGATATCGGCCTGCCCGCAGAAGGATCGCAGTTGTTCAAAGTAAACGGTTATTATTATCTCTTCAATATCGTCTGGCCTCGCGGAGGCATGCGTACCGTACTCGTACATCGAGCGACCGCTATCGCCGGACCTTATGAAGGTAAGGTCATGTTGCAGGATAAGGGTGTCGCACAGGGCGGGCTGATCAGTACTCCTGCCGGAACATGGTATGCATATCTCTTCCAGGACCATGGCGCTGTAGGCCGTATTCCTTATCTGGTTCCCGTTACCTGGAAAGACGGATGGCCCGAACCTGCCGGCAATGGCAAAGTTCCCGATCAGCTGACCGGTCTTCCCGCAAGCCGCGGCCTGATCCCCGGCATCGTCTGCAGCGATGAATTCTCCCGGAAAAAAGGGGAACGCTCATTACCACTCGTATGGCAATGGAACCACAACCCTGATAACGCACATTGGTCTTTGCAACAACGACCCGGTTATTTTCGCATCATCAACAGCAGAACAGACAGTTCGGTATTACAAGCACGGAATACGCTCACTCAGCGAACAGTTGGTCCATGGTGCACCGCTGTTACAGCCATCGATGCAACAGGTATGAAGGATGGTGATATTGCCGGAATGATCCTGCTGCAAAAACAATACGGATGGGTTGGTATAAAAACAGTGGGCGACAAAAGATCCATCGTAATGACGAATGCAGATTCCGGTAAACCCATTGAAGTGGAAACAATCCCAGTAACGCAGGCTATGATCTATCTGAAAGCTGTATGCGATTTCAGGGACAAGGCAGATAAAGGATATTTTTACTATAGTCTGGACGGCAAACAATGGCACCGCATCGGATCAACATTGAACATGCGTTATACGTTGCCGCATTTTATGGGATACAGGTTTGGCCTGTTCAGTTATGGTACAAAGGAAAAAGGTGGATATGCCGATTTTGATTTCTTCAGGATCGATACTACGATACCCAATACATTGTAAGATAGCCGTTGACCGATGGCTGATGGCCGATTCCTCCCTTTTTGGCTGAAGGTCCTTCATCTTATCGACCATCTCATCGCTCTATTACCGGGTTATGCCCCTTCTATGGCGTTAAGTCAGCCATCAGCTATCGGTCATCGGCCATCGAACGACTGTAGGGTAATAACTATCAAGTTGGGTTAGTTAAGCTTCGTCATCGATGACTTTTTTATTCATCAACTAAAGACAAGCTCGCTTTCCACAGGCTTTCTTACAGTCCTTGCCGCCTTACCGGTAAAAATTAAACCGGTAAGTCGCCAAGGACGGTAAGAAAGTCGTAAAACAGCAATCGCGCTTTTTAATCATAAAAACTACATCAGCCTGTAGTGAAGTTTAAACGACATTGAAAATAAATCATAAGTATTCACAGCCTATTTGAAAAGCAACGCCGCATATTGCCGTAAGCTTCTTCTCCAGGTCAACCATTCATGTGCCGTTCCCGGTGAATCATACCAGGTATAACGGATACCCTGTTTATCCAGCATTGCGCGGAAAGCTCCAACAGAGCCGGGAAATGGATCAGGCTCCTTTGTACCCAGACCAAGCCAGATCAACTTCAGACTTTTGTTGACTGCTGCGCCATCTTTGAATTTGCCCTCAAGGAAAACAGCGGGATCCAGTTCAGTTGATGTTGGATAATTCGGTGTTCCGCTGAATGCTCCTATATAGGAAAACTTATCCTGCCTGTTCATGATGATCCGCATGGTTTGATTGGCACCCATTGAGAGTCCGGCAATCGCACGGTTCTGCCTGTCTGCTTTCGTACGGAATGTCGCATCGATCAATGGAATGATCTCGGTTGTCATCACTTCTTCAAATACAGAAGGAGGTGGAGTTTTACCTGGTGAAGCTTGCTGATCCTGCGGACGATAAGCGTAGCCGTTATCCATCACAATGATCATGGGCAAAGCTTTCCCTTCTGCGATCAGGTTATCCAGGATCAGGTTTGCTTTGCCCTGCACTGACCAGCCTGTTTCGTCTTCAAAACTTCCATGCTGCAGGTATAAGACGGGATATCGTTTTGAAGGGTTTGATGTATATTCAGCTGGTGTATATACAAAGCAGCGTCTCCATGCATTGGTCAGTTTCGAAAAATAGTGCGTTTCGCTGACCAGTCCATGCGGCACATTTTTCAATGCATAAAAGTCCTGATCAATTGCAGGGACTTCCACCCCGCTTCCCCATCTGCCTGCTCCATAAAAATACCTGCTCCCGGGATCCGGTATGGGAACTCCATCAACAATCAACTGGTAATAATGGAAGCCTTCATCCTGGGGCAACGATTCGCCGGTCCACACACCTTTATCGTCTTTAACCATGTCATACTTTTTACCGCCAATGTCCAATTGCACTTTCTGCGCCTGCGGCGCGTTCAGACTCGCACGGACCCGCCGGGCAGAATCAACCTGTGGAAATGATTTTCCCGGCTGATTCGTATCTGCCGGCCGGAAACTACCGGCAGTGTTCTCCTGCTGCGCAAAACATAACTGAGCAATGAGCAGTTGCAGACACACAGCAGCAGCAAACCTATTTTTCATTTTGTAGATTTTTAAACCCGGAAACTATGTTGCTTAATGCGTTTGGCTAATCTTTGAACAGCAATGGAGCAAGTTCATGGAGGCTGCGTCTCCAGGTTTGAAATTCATGCGCTGTATTTTCTGAAATATAACTCACTGCGTTAAAGCCGGCGGCTTTCAATGCAGTTGCTGCATTCTTTACACCGTCAGGTCTTTCTTTGCTGCCACAACTCAGGAAGATCAGTTTTACTTTTGATTTATCTTTTATCTCTTCAGGTGTATAAACTCCTCCGCTAAGCAAGGCATAATAGGAGAAAACATCAGGCTTGTTGAGTGTGATCAAATGTGTTTCCATTCCACCCATTGACAGACCGGCCATTGCGCGGTGAGAAGCTTTAGCGATCGTTCTGAAGTTAGCGTCGACATAAGGGATCAGTTCATCCACAAGCACAGCCTGGAATGGTTCAATTTTAAAGTCTCTCATACCTCCGAACCTGATCTCGTTGGTCATGCCATAGGTCATCACGATGATAAAAGGTTTTATTTTTCCTTCCGCAATCATATTATCCATGATCAGGTTTGCGTGACCCTGGTTACTCCATGCCGTTTCATCTTCACCCCAGCCATGTTGCAGGTATAAAACCGGGTAACGTGTTTTGAAGTCATTACTATAACCGGGCGGAGTATATACAAAAGCTCTTCTTGAAGTATTCGTGCTTGGAGAAGGAAACAAGACCTGCTGAACCATCCCATGCGGCACATTCTTCAGGGCATAAAAATCCTGGTCATGTGCAGGAATCTCAATCCCACTCTCCCATCGCACAGAACCAAAGAAATTCTTTGCGCCGGGATCATTGAATTTTCCTCCGTCAATTTTTATATTGTAATAGTGAAAGCCTTCGTCCATCGGACCTTCAGTGGTTCCCATCCATGAACTATCGGCAGCCCTTTCCAGTTTGGTCCCACCGCGCCCGCCGAGTCCGAGACTTACTCTTACACTGTCAGCGGAAGGAGCAATGATCTTGAATCTTGCATAGCCCTGGGAATTCACCTGGGGAAAGAGTTGACCGGGCTGATTCAGTGAAGAAGGGACAAAGTCCTCTTTGATCTGGGAAGCGGCTTGCTGTGATGAACAGACGGTGCATCCCGTTACGAATGCAGCAATAATAAAAGCTGGTTTGATTTTCATATGTCAAGTGTTAGGTATTTCGTGAGTATTGTCGTAGTGCGGACCGGAATGTCTGTAGCTAAAGTAAAATTCTTTTTTAAATAAATGAAATCGATTGCAGTTATGCCCGATTATCTCCTGAAAACGTGGACAACAATTATGGGGGCTGATTTACAGCTTCCGGCCAGTCTTCCACAGGCAATGACTGCCGCCTCTCATTTGCTTAACCTAACGAGCCGTATTAGATTTTGACTAATAGCGATTTATATAGACGATACGCATTTATAAATCTCCCGCCGCTCAGGCGCTTTACAGCACTACCATTAATTACAGGAATTAATACAATAAAATTTGCCGATCCGGCAGCAATTCATAGATTTGGAATCGATTGCAAAACATCCGATCCGTAAGTCGCTTAATAGTCACTCTTTTGAAAAGGAGCCGTGATCAGCAACTTGCCGGACCGTGTCAATCCAGATAAGCCAATATGAAAAAAACAGCTGCTTTGCATACTTCTTCATTCACCGGAAGGTTCCCCGGCTTCCGGTGCAGCCCCGGACTGATCATGCATGTTTGCACAGAGGCCGGCCTGCCCACAGATCGCAAGGACAGATTGGCTACCCTTTCTTGCTCCTGGTCCGTTGAATTTCCGGCTATGTCATCTACTACCGATAATAATCTTTCCGCCTTAACCAATTTAAAGTAACACATGATGAGAAAATTCTGCGTCGCGATTCTTCCATTGATCATTTGCTGTATTGCATACGCCCAGCCAGCTGAAAAGCAGGCCCCGGCTGGCTTTGATATTGAACAATCCGGCATTCCGCATGGCAGGATCGATACATTGAAGTATACCTCCAAAACAGTTGGTGCTACCCGGAAAACACTGGTATATACACCACCGGGATTCTCCAAAAAACAAAAGTATCCTGTCTTGTATCTGTTGCACGGGATCGGAGGTGATGAGAAAGAATGGCTGAACGGCGGCAAGCCTCAGGTCATCCTTGATAATCTTTATGCCCAGGGTAAACTGGCTCCGATGATCGTGGTGCTTCCCAATGGCCGGGCGATGAAGGATGACCGGGCAACCGGCAATATCATGGCGCCCGACAAAGTACAGGCCTTTGCCACCTTTGAACAGGACCTTCTGAAAGACCTGATTCCTTTCATCGAGAAAACATTTCCGGTATTAAAAGACCGTGAGCACCGCGCGATCGCCGGCTTATCTATGGGCGGTGGACAGTCTCTCAATTTCGGCCTCGGCAATCTTGATCAGTTTGCCTGGGTAGGCGGCTTCTCTTCCGCACCTAATACGAAACCGCCGCAGGAGCTGGTACCTGACCCCGCAGCCGCGAGAGCTAAACTCAGGTTGCTTTGGATCTCCTGCGGAGATAATGACGGCTTGCTGTCTTTCAGTAAACGAACACATGATTATCTTGTACTGAATGATGTCCCGCATATTTACTATCTCGAACCCGGTGTACATGATTTTAAAGTCTGGAAGAATGGCTTATACATGTTCTCACAATTCCTTTTCAAACCTGTTGACCGGCAAAAATTCAACCAGTACACTGTATTGGGAGCGATCCCATCTACCAATACCCGTTCAGCAAAATATCCGCAGATCTTCCCCGACGGCCGTGTTGCATTCCGTGTAAAAGCACCCGATGCAAAAAGAGTGCAGATCGATCTTGGAAAAAAATATGAACTGGCAAAAGACACGGGCGGTTACTGGATCGCCACCACGGATTCGATCTCCGAAGGTTTTCATTATTACTCACTGCTGATCGATGGAGTGGCAGTCGCCGATCCATCCAGTGAAACATTTTATGGCATGAGCCGCATGGCCAGCGGCATAGAGATTCCTTTCAGGGGAGATAGCATCTATGCGTTGAAAGATATACCACACGGCGATCTGCGCATCAGGAAATACTTTTCGCCTGTTACACGCAGCTGGCGGCAAATGTATGTATACACTCCTCCTGGTTATGATGAGCACCGCAACGACAAATACCCTGTGCTTTATCTCCTGCATGGCGGCGGCGAGGACGAAAGAGGTTGGGCAACACAAGGAAAAACAGATCTTATTCTTGACAACCTGATCGCGGAGAGTAAAGCCCGGCCGATGCTGATCGTGATGATGGATGGAAACTTCAATGGTGGTGGTCTTGCCAGCTTCGGAGAGCCATCGCTGCGAATGTTTGAGAGCGAACTCAAACAATCAGTCATGCCATTTGTAGAAAAAAATTTCCGCGCAGCCACTGATCCCGGAAGCCGCGCACTTGCCGGATTATCGATGGGTGGCCTGCAAACCTTGTATGCCGGATTGAGAAATACGGCGCTGTTCAATTATCTGGGTGTATTCAGCTCCGGCTGGTGGGCTAACCAACCAGCTTTATCGCAACCGCAATATGATTACATGAAGGCAAACGCTGCCAGCATCAACAATAACCTTAAAAGTTTCTGGATCGCCATGGGAGGCAAAGAAGATATCGCCTATGAGAATTGCAAGATCATGCTGGGGAAATTTGACGAGATGAACATCAGGTACAAATACAGCGAATATCCCGGTGGTCATACATGGCCGGTATGGAGAAATAATCTTTACAACTTTGCGCAGGTCATCTTTAAATGATCTGCCGGTTGAACTGCGTCGTTCATGCGGTCAACACCTTGTTTGAATGAGCAGCTATTGCTCTTTAAGAAAATGGATGACCGGACGCAATCATATCACCGGTTTACAACACGCGCATGAGAAGACTGTGAATTGATCCATTGCCGTAAAACAAACAAGCAGACCGGGATGATACAACGCTTACAAAATATGCTTATGATATACAGATCACTCCTGTTCACGCTGACCATTCTTATCAGTGTTGGTGCAATTGCCCAGAACCCATTGATCCGCGATCAGTATACAGCTGATCCCTCCGCCCGTGTATTTGGAGACAGGATTTATGTCTTCCCCTCGCACGACATACTCGCCACCGAGGGCAAAGGCAGGCCGGGCTGGTTCTGCATGGAGGACTATCATGTTTTTTCTTCAGCAGACCTGACCGACTGGAAAGACCACGGGATGATCGTGACGCAGAATAAAGTGCCCTGGGTAAAACCTGATAGTTACAGTATGTGGGCGCCTGATTGCATCGAGCGAAATGGTAAATATTATTTCTATTTTCCTACTGCTGCCAAGGATACTGTCAGCTTTGGCCGCGGATTCAGCATCGGTGTGGCAGTAGCGGATAAACCGGAAGGTCCTTATACCCCGCAGGAAACTCCGATCAAAGGGGTAAAGGGGATCGATCCCAATGTATTTATTGATAAAGATGGACAGGCATACCTGTACTGGTCGCAGGGAAATATCTTCGGCGCAAAACTCAAAGCGAACATGCTTGAGCTTGATGGTGATGTAAAAACACTCGGCGATCTTCCGGTTAAAGGATTGAAAGAAGGTCCGTATCTGTTTGAACGCAATGGGATCTACTACCTCACCTACCCTCATGTGGAGAATAAGACTGAAAGGCTGGAGTATGCCATCAGCAATAATCCACTTGGCCCCTTTAAAGTTACCGGAGTGATCATGGATGAATCGCCTACCGGTTGCTGGACCAATCATCATTCCATTCTTAATTTCAAAGATCAGTGGTATCTATTTTATCATCATAATGACTATTCACCGCGGTTTGACAAAGCAAGATCGATCAGGGCAGACAGCCTTTTCTTCAATGATGACGGGACGATCGTAAAAGTAACGCCGACATTGCGGGGCATTGGCGTAACCAGGGCATCAGCCAGGATCCAGTTCGACAGGTACAGTAACAAAAGCGAAACGGGTTCATCGATCGCGTTCCTTGATACTGCCAATCGCTTTGCCGGATGGAAGGTTGTGCTGGACCAGGCAAATGCATGGGTACAATATAACTCAGTAAAGTTTGAGCCGGCCGTTAAGAAAATGACGATCCGGTCACAAGCTGTTTCAGGCGCGACCGTCGTGATACGTACGGGAAATGCGAATGGTCCTGTGCTGACTGAAGTAAAGATCCCCGCGGGAAGCGAATGGAGAGAGATCACTGTGCCTGTTAAAACTTCAGCAACGGGTATTCAACACCTGGTATTACAGCTTAAAGGAAGCGGCATTGCCGAAGTTGACTGGATAAGCTTCCGGTAATTCGTCGGCTTAATGGAAGTACATAAGCATAACCCGATAGACAATAACGAAAAACTCGTATGAAAAAGATCTTCTGTTTTTTATCACTGTGCACATCTGTCTTCGTAAACGCGCAGGACTATACATCGTACCCAATGTGGAATCCCAAGCTGCCTATAGAACAACGGGTGAATGATGTCGTCAGCCGTTTAACACTGGAAGAAAAAGTTGCTCAGATGCTGAACGCCACACCGGCAATTGAGCGTTTAGGTATTCCCGCGTACGACTGGTGGAATGAAGTATTGCATGGCGTTGCCAGAACACCATTCAAAACAACCGTTTTTCCGCAGGCCATTGGTATGGCTGCCACCTGGGATACGAATGCGCTTTACCGCATGGCTGATTATTCAGCACTCGAAGGACGTGCGATCTACAACAAAGCACTTGCATCCAAAAGAACAAACGAGCGCTATCTCGGCCTCACCTACTGGACGCCGAATATCAATATCTTCCGGGATCCGCGCTGGGGCCGCGGCCAGGAGACCTATGGTGAAGACCCTTTTCTTACGGCGATGCTTGGACGCGCCTTTGTGCGCGGTCTGCAGGGCGAGGATCCGAAGTACCTGAAAGCTGCAGCCTGCGCCAAACACTTCGCGGTGCATAGCGGACCTGAACCTTCAAGACATGCAGATAACTTCAACCCGGCAGTGTATGATCTGTGGGACACTTACCTCCCGGCTTTCCGTGAACTGATCACAAAAGCTGATGTGGCTGGTGTGATGTGCGCATACAACGCAGTCAATACACAACCCTGTTGCGGCAATGACCTCCTGATGAATGATATCCTTCGCAAACAATGGAAGTTTACTGGTTACGTCACTTCCGATTGCTGGGCGATCGATGACTTCTTCAAATATCATAAAACACATCCGGACGCGACGTCCGCCGCCGTTGATGCAGTACTGCACGGGACCGATGTGGAATGTGGGCAGACCGTCTACCTGACATTGATCGACGCAGTGAAAAAGGGATTGATCAAAGAATCTCAACTGGATGTTTCGCTTAAAAGATTATTTACGATCCGTTACAGGCTTGGCATGTTCGATCCTGTATCAATGGTAAAGTTTGCACAAACACCCGCAAGCGTATTGGAAAGCGCACCGCACCAGGCGCACGCGTTGAAGATGGCTCGGGAATCCATCGTATTGCTGAAGAATGAAAACAATACGCTGCCGTTGAAAAAAACGATCCGGAAGATCGTTGTACTTGGCCCAAATGCCGATAATAATATTTCTGTACTTGGTAATTACAATGGCACCCCATCCAAAATCGTAACACTGCTGGAAGGTATCCGGCAAAAACTTGGGACTCAAACAGAGATTGTTTATGAGAAAGCGGTGAATTTTACCAATGATACATTGTTGAGTTATGCAGATATAAGCACAAGATGTTCTATCGATGGTAAGCCCGGCTTCCGTGCGGAATACTTCAATAACAAGGACCTGCAGGGTGTTCCTGCGGTAACTGTTACGGAAACAGCGATCGATCATTTCTGGCAGGAAGGACAGCTTGTAAGCGGCTCCGTAAGGGCCAATAATTTCTCTGCACGTTATACAACAGAGTATACCGCAGAAAAAGACGGTGAGATCAGTTTTGAAGTGGAAGCAGATGATGGTTATCGCTTATTGATCGATAGCGCAGACGTATTGAATGCATGGACACGTAACCGCTGGGGTGCAAGAACGTATAAGTTACAAACAAAAAAAGGAAAAGTATATAAGCTTGTTCTTGAATACTGGCAGGGAGAAGGTAAAGCAAATGTCAGGTTGAGAGCAGGAAATTTTGAACAAACCAATTACGCCCGTCTGCTTGAACGTGTAAAAGATGCCGACCTCATACTTTTCGCGGGCGGCATCTCGCCCCAACTTGAAGGAGAGGAAATGCGGGTCGACTATCCCGGTTTCAATGGCGGCGACCGTACATCGATCATGCTGCCGGCCGTGCAGACCGCACTGATGAAGAAATTGCAAACTGCCGGCAAACCGATCGTGTTCGTGATGATGACAGGCAGTGCGATCGCCATCCCCTGGGAAAATGAGCATATTCCAGCGATCGTTAACGCATGGTACGGTGGACAGAGCGCGGGCACTGCTATCGCTGATGTACTCTTCGGTGATTATAACCCGGCCGGAAGATTGCCGGTCACGTTTTATAAAAATGACTCGGATCTGCCTTCATTCTCGAGTTATGACATGACAGGCCGCACTTACCGCTATTTTACCGGCGAAGCCTTATATCCGTTCGGATTCGGTCTTAGCTATACAACCTTCCGGTATGATGCACTCAGCACTCCTTCATCGCTCAATAAAAAAAATAAACTCTCCGTAACTGTCCGCGTGACCAATACCGGCAGATCATCCGGGGATGAGGTAGTGCAGTTGTACCTGGCTCACCTGGATACGAAAGGCAGGAAGCCCCTGCGGCAATTGAAAGGTTTCCAGCGCATCACGCTGAACGCCGGAGAAAGTAAGCTTGTGAAATTCACCCTTACCCCTGAACAGTTCTCCCTCGTCAATGAAACCGATGGAAGCTCCTATGTTCCTTCCGGGAAATTGCTGATCAGCATTGGCGGCGGACAACCCGGAGTGAAAAACACCACAACATCCAATGTATTAACGAAAGAAATAAAGATCCTGTAATGAAGAAATATCTGCTACTGCCAATAGCCGCAATCTTTGTCCTCACCAGTTGTGCAGACAAACAAGACAACACCATCTCCATCGACGTAACTGCAGCAAAGGATACGATCAGCCGGAATATCTATGGACATTTTTCAGAACATCTCGGGAGATGTGTTTACGGCGGCCTGTACATCGGTGACAGCAATACCAGCATTCCCAATGAGCATGGTATACGGCTGGATGTACTCGCTGCGCTGAAGAAAATGAAAGTACCGGTACTTAGATGGCCGGGAGGATGTTTTGCAGATACTTATCACTGGAAAGATGGTATCGGACCTAAAGACAAGCGGCCCAGTATGCTCAATGTATGGTGGGGTAATACCAAAGAAGATAACAGTTTTGGTACAAACGAATTCCTTGACCTCTGTGAAAAGCTGAACGCCGAACCCTATCTCAGCGGCAACGTCGGCAGCGGAACACCCGGTGAACTCAGCGATTGGGTAAAGTATACCACCCATCCCAATGGCTCGGGACCAATGACGGATCTTCGTTCCGCCAGCGGCCGCAATGCACCATGGAAAGTACGGTTCTGGGGTCTTGGGAATGAGGCCTGGGGTTGCGGAGGGAATATGACAGCGGAACATTACGCGAACATCTACCGGCAGTATGCAACATTCATGACCGATTGGAATAACAGCGATAAACTTTACCGAATCGCAAGCGGCGCCAGTGATGACGATTATCACTGGACGGAAGTGTTAATGAAAGAACTGCCGGCATCTATGTTCGATGCGCTCGGATTGCATCACTATAGTGTGATCGACTGGAATAAGAAAGGCTCCGCAACAGCCTTTACGGAACAACAATACTTCACCACCATGCAACGCGCATTGCTGATGGAAGAGCTCGTTACGAAACACAGCGCGATCATGGACAAGTATGATCCTGAAAAAAAGAAAGCGCTGGCAGTGGATGAATGGGGCGGCTGGTATGATGTGGAGCCCGGCACCAATCCTGCTTTCCTTTTTCAGCAGAATACCATGCGTGATGCCATGATCGCCGGGAGCAACCTGAACATTTTCAATAATCATGCTGACCGCGTAAAAATGGCCAATCTTGCACAGATCGTGAACGTATTGCAAGCAGTGATACTGACTGAAGGCGATAAAATGATTCTCACTCCAACCTATCACGTAATGGAAATGTTCAATGTGCATCATGATGCGCTGATGCTGCCGCTCAAAGTGAACAGTGCCGATTATACGTTCGGCAAAGAAAAACTGAAAGCGGTCAACGCTTCGGCATCGCGGAACAATGATGGAGTAACACATATTTCACTCGTCAACATCGACCCAAATAAAGAACAAACGATATCGGTCAGTATCAACGGTGCATCCTACAGAACTATTTCCGGAAGGATCCTGCGATCAGCAAAACTGCAGGATTACAATAGCTTCAATGATCCGGAGAAGATCAAGCCTGCAGACTATAACGACGCAAAACTGGCGGGAAATAAACTCACCATAAAGTTACCTCCTGCAAGTGTGGTGGTCATTGCATTGGCGCCATAACGTCGCATGTGGCGGCCTCATCTGACCAGCGAAGTTATGGTTGCAAGAAACAAATGAGTACATGGGTTAGCATGACCATTGGATAGTTATCGCTCACCGGTATACCAGGAAACGCATTTACTCAATCGCATTGCATCATAATCATTAACCTTAACCTTCGTCTATGAAAAAGAACAACACATCTTCGCGCCGGCAGTTCATTTATCAACTCGGCATGACTGGTGCGGGCATGCATTTGCTGAGTGCATTTGGTGCTTCCGATGCATTGAATGAACAGCGTTCACGCCCGAAAGATGGCCGCCTTGGCATTGCCCTCGTTGGCCTTGGCGGTTATGCAACCGGCCAGCTTGCCCCGGCTTTACAGGAAACCGGGCATTGTTATCTCGCCGGTATCGTAACGGGCACGCCGGCCAAGATCCCGGTGTGGAAGGAGAAATACAATATCCCCGATAAGAACATTTATCATTACGGTAACTATGAGGACATAGCGAAGAATCCAGATATTGATATTGTCTATGTAGTGCTTCCCAACAACATGCATGCTGAATATACCATCCGCGCGTTCGCTGCAGGCAAGCACGTGATCTGCGAAAAACCGATGGCTATTACAGTGGAAGATTGCGATAAAATGATCGCTGCGGCGAAGAAGGCCAACCGGCAGCTATCTGTCGGATACCGCTTGCACTTCGATCCATTCAACAAGGAGATGGCGCGGCTGGGTACAGGCAATGTTTATGGCAAATTGAAACAGGTGAACGGCGCTTTTGGATTCAAAGCCACCGCGGGTCAATGGCGGCTGTCGAAAAAATATGCAGGCGGTGGCCCGTTAATGGATGTTGGTATCTATGTCGTGCAGGGAATGTGTTATACTTCTGGGATGAAACCCCTGTCCGTTACCGCTGTGGAGGGGCCGAAGACTGATCCGGTGAGGTTTGCAGAGGTGGAGCAATCCCTCAGCTGGAAATTTGACTTTCCCGGTGGCCTGACCGGTGAAGGGAAGTCAAGCTATGATGATTTTTATAATGTTCTTACCGCTGTAGCGGAAAAGGGAGATTTTGAATTGAAACCGGCGTTCAACTATGGAGGGCAGAAAGGTGTCACACCTGCCGGTGCGATGGAATTCACCCCGGTCAATCAACAGGCGAAACAAATGGATGCGTTTGCCTTATCGGTCAAAAATAAAACCCGCAGCATCGTCCCGGGTGAAATGGGGCGACGCGATGTGCAGTATCTTCAGGCGATCTATGAGGCAATGCGAACCGGTAAGAAGGTGATGATCCGGTAGGTTGCGTCGCTAATACTCCCGTATATCTTCTTCTTTTAGCATGGCCTGATCCCCGCAGATTATAAAACATTGGTCTCTATGTAGAACAAGGTTGCTAACATAGGACTTCCTTATCGTCCTTCCCGGCTTACCGGTAAAAATAAACCGGTAAGCCGGGAAGGACGATAAGGACTCAAAACGACTTGATATTTTCTCTTCAGGTTTGCTGTTAGATGGAATGGGCTTGCTAAACCGGAGATTCATCTGCGCGATCTGCGGGTTCGGGCAATGACATTTCAAAAACCGGGACAGTTTCCATAGCGAAGACTATCAGATCTGCGTGATCAGCGGGAGACTACGCCGGCCAGCCAGCCAGCAGGTTGGTCAATCAGTTTGTAAATCTTTTCTATCTTTACTTCTCATAATGAAACAGTTCGTATGAAGAAAGGAAAGGAGATCACCATCTATGACATAGCAAGACGACTGGATATTTCACCAGCCACCGTCAGCCGCGCTCTCCAGGACCATCCTTCTGTGAACAAGAATACGAAGAAAAAGATCCTCGATCTCGCCGGGGAAATGGGCTACCGGACCAATCACTTTGCCAGCAGCCTGCGGCGTCAGCAGACAAAAACGATCGGCATCATATTGCATGAGCTCAACAGTAATTTTATTACCTCAGTGCTCGCGGGTATTGAAAAGATAACCGCCGCGGAAGGCTATGACCTCCTGATCGCCCACTCGTCTGAAAGCTTCAAAAAAGAAGTGGCGAATGCAAAGAACCTCCTGCACAAGCGCGTCGATGGTCTGATCGTCTCACTTGCCGGAGACACCGAGAACCTCGATCACTATCAGCCGTTCTTCGATAAGGGCGTCCCGGTCATATTCGTTGACCGTGTTGAACAGGATGGAGATAAGACCGTCGTTGTGATCGACAACATGAAATGCGGTTTCGAAGCAACACAGCACCTGATCGATCAGGGCTGCAAACGGATCGCTCATGTTACATCAAGCCTGAAGCGTAATGTTTATTCAGAAAGATTACGAGGATACAAACTGGCACTGATGGAAAACGAGCTGCCCTTTGATAATAAACTGCTGATCGTTGAAAATCTCGGCAAGGATGCGGGCATAGCAGCAGCCGAGAAAATCCTGGCCATGAATCCACGGCCCGACGGAGTATTTATCACGAACGATTTTGTTGCCGCAGTGTGCATGCGTACATTGATTGAGCACGGCGTTTCTGTTCCGGGTGATATTGCAATGGTTGGATTTAACAACGATGCGATCGGAGAACTCATCCTCCCCTCCCTTACGACCATCAACTATCCGGGTAAGGATGTCGGTGAAATAGCTGCGCGCAACCTGATCAATCACCTGAAAGGCGCAGGCACACTAAGCCAGACGAATACCATCATCGTAAAGTCCTCGCTGATCATACGTCAGTCATCTTTGAAGAAGGGATTAGCTGCGGAAAAGGCCGTGGTTTGAATGGGTGCTGTTTAGTTGTTCAGCATCTTCAGGGATGTCAGGCATGGTAACCGTCATGGGTTGTGTATCGTTTCCGCGGTATTGCTGTATGGTGAAATGGGGATGAGTGCTTATCAGGATGGAGATGCTTTCAACGGTCGTTGGATCGCGCATCCTTCTCCCACAATTAAAATTGTGGGCTGGTTGCACCTTAAAATGATTGATCATTATTTTCATCTCAATATTCTTCGAATAAATTTTTCAATTCATGATGATCGTTAGCCCACAATTTTAATTCAATGTCGTTTAGTTAAGGTGAAGCTACTCGCTCGGCTGGCGTTAGGCCCCCTCTAAATCTCCCCCCAAGGGGGAGACTTCCCCCCCAGAAAAAGAGAAGTCAAATCGCATTGGATACTTATATTTCAATACAATTTGGCTTCTCTTTTATAATGACTGTTCTAAGTCTCCCCCTTGGGGGGAGATTTAGAGGGGGCCCTACGCCAGTCAATTCAGGCAGGTTTTACTAACTAAACGACATTGAATTAAAATTCTGGGTGAGGAATACACGATCATAGCTTATAAACCTGCATCTCAAAGACACACGCTAAACATTTTAAGTCTCACCAAACAACAATAAGCTATCCCAGCCGTCATCTCAGCCTATTCAACCAAAACATTCATCTTCCGCAAATCCTTCTCCGCAGAGCTCGTTCCATACCAGATCTCATACTGCCCTGCAACAACCCTCATCTTTTGCTGGACCGTATCATAAAACTCAAACGCGGTGTATGGCAACGACAATGCAGCGTTGGCTGATCTTCCTGAAGGCAACGTTACTTTTGTAAAAGCCCTCAATGTTTTCAGTGGCCCGTCAGGATCATTTGTTTTACGAACATATACCTGCAGCACTTCGGTGCCGGTACGTTTACCGGTATTGCTGACAGGAACTGTCAATACAATTTTATCGTCAGGCCGTAGTGTTGAAGAAGAAAGGCGTCCTTCACCCACGGAAAACTTTGTATAGCTTAATCCATAACCAAATGGGAATAACGGATCATTCATAAAGCGGTAAGTCTTTCCTTTCAACGAATAATCTTCAAAATCTTCCGGCAACTGCTTCGAATCCTTGTAAAAGGTAACGGGTAGTTTACCTGAAGGATTATAGTCGCCAAACAATACATCCGCAATGGCCTGCCCCCCTGCCTCGCCACCATACCATGCCTGCAGGATCGCATCGCAGGATTGAGTTTCCGGTGCGAGTGCGATGGCGGAGCCCGAACAATTCACGAAGATCACTTTCTTTCCCGCAGCCTTTAATGCCTTCAGACAATTACGCTGCACGGCGGGTAATTCAATATCTGTTCTGTCACCACCCTTGAAACCGGGATAAGAAACTGGCATTTCCTCACCTTCCAGAAGTGTCGACAACCCTCCGGCAAATATGACCATATCGATCCCCTTGAGCTGATCGATCAGTCCGGTGTAATCGATCGGGTTTTCTTTACCAAAATCTATCTCCAGGTTCGCCTGCCAGTTATTGAGCTGAGCAAAGCGGATCTCAATTGCATACTTCTTTCCGCGCTCTACCTTGTAGGGAAACCTGGCAGGTAATGTTCTCCAGTTATTGTATTTCACAATTGTCTGACCATTGACCAGCAATTCAAGCGCACCGGTTGCCCCACCTTTGAATACAAGTTCTTCCGTCTCCGGAGCCACAAACTCTGCCTCATATAATGCAGAAAAACCTTCGAGCTTCACACCGGATGCAAATTCATGCTGCCCCGCAGTGGTCAGCTTAACCGGGTCAGTCACCTGCACACTGATGACAGGATTTCCGCTTCTGTCACTATTGTTCCAGTAAGTTGCTTTGAAACCTTTTTTTCCTTCTTTCGAGAGTCTGGGGAAATAGGTTTCCGTGACCTTGTCCTCTACAAGGTCGGTAGCTTTATTATAAAAAATGTTGCCGGGTTTCAATTTCGATTGAATGCCTTCGAGGATCGTAACGGTACTTACCGGCGTGCCGTTGTAGTTCCCCCATAGCATCGGCTCATTATCTGCATTTGGGCCGATAACGGCAATTTTCTTTGTTGACCTGCTCAATGGAAGAATGTCCTGATCATTCTGCAGCAAAGTCATCGATTGCCGGGCCATCTCAAGCGCCAGTTGCTGATGTTTTTTGTTATTGATGATGGAAACCGGTGTGGCGGCCCAGGGCACAAGTGAATCCGGGTCCATCTCCCCTAATTCAAACCGGCCGGTCAATACGCGTATAAGGCTTTCATTGATCTTTTGCTCGTCGATCAGTCCTTTACTGACGGCATCGGGCAGGTTGGCATACGCATAGCCTTCCCAGACGCATTCAACATCTGTTCCTGCCAGCACGCCTTTGGCAGCAGCGTGTGAAGGAGTTGAAGACACTTTGTGACTGGTATAGAAATCGGTAATGGCGCCACAATCCGATACAACGATATGCTTGAAGCCCCATTGCCCGCGCAGAATGTCCTGAAGCAGCCGGTTATTACCGCAGCAGGGTTCATCATCAAGGCGCTGATAAGCACACATCACCTCACGCACGTCTGCTTCCTGCACCAAAGCCCCGAAAGCAGGAAGGTAGGTTTCCCAGAGATCACGTGGCTTCACGGAATTAAGGTTCAATTGGTGACGGCTCCACTCGGGTCCGGAATGCACCGCATAGTGTTTGGCACAGGCGAGCAATTTCCGGTATTTGGCATCCGGCGGACCCTGTAAACCTTTCACCACCGCTACACCCATCCGCGAAGTCAGGTACGGGTCTTCACCATAGGTCTCCTGGCCACGCCCCCAGCGCGGATCACGGAAGATATTCACATTCGGCGTCCAGACTGAAAGACTCAAAAAACGTTTATTCTGGCCGCCGTTGCGCAGCATATCATGATATTTCGCGCGGACCTCATCCGATACCGCATCGAAGATCACCTGAACAAGAGAATCATTGAAAGAAGCGGCCATGCCGATCGGCTCTGGAAATACAGTCACGTCTTTATTGTTGGCAAGACCGTGCAATGCTTCACTCCACCAGTTGAACTTGCGTATGCCCAGCCGGGGAATCGCCGGTGACTGATCCTGCATAAGCAGGACCTTTTCTTCAAGGGTCAATCTTGAAACAAGGTCCCGCGCTCTTGCAACCGCGGTTTGTGCCGGATCGCGGAAAGGTAATTGCTGCGCATAAAGCCAGCCTGCGCCAGGTATTGTTATTGAAAGCAGAAAGAGTATTGTATTGAGTCTTTTCATGTAAACATTTATTGTGTTCGTATACGCATAATCATTAAGATCAAAAGCGCACAGGGCATTCACTGACCGGCAGTCGCTGTGATCCGGGGTAATGGATTTATATAAACCTGTTCACCAGGTTTTCAAGATACTCCTGCTTTCCGCTAAGTATCTTCGGTTCGCCATTTTTAACAGCATACTCACGCAGTTCTTCCAGTGAAAGCTTGCCTGCTTCAAAAGAAGCTCCTTCGCCGCTATCAAAACTTGCGTAACGGTCTTTCCTGATCTTTTTATAATCAGACTTTTCAAGGATCGCTTCCGCTGTAAGTAATGCACGGGCAAATGTATCCATACCGCCGATATGTGCATAGAACAGATCTTTCATATCGGTACTGTTACGGCGGATCTTTGCATCAAAGTTGATACCACCGCCAGCAAAGCCGCCTGCCTGTAAAATGATCAGCATGGCTTCTGTCAGTTCATTGATATCATTTGGGAACTGATCAGTATCCCAGCCATTCTGATAATCGCCGCGGTTTGCATCGATGCTGCCGAGTAATCCATTATCGGCAGCAACCTGCAATTCATGAGTGAATGTATGGCCTGCCAGTGTTGCGTGATTCACTTCAATATTCAGGCTGAAATCATCCAGCAATCCATACTGACGAAGAAAACCGATCACCGTTTCCGAATCATAATCATACTGATGTTTGCTTGGTTCACAGGGTTTGGGTTCGATAAAGAATTTTCCTTTGAAGCCATTCTTTCTAGCATAGTCGCGTGCTGTCTGCAGGAAGCGGGCCAGATGATCTTTCTCCCGTTTCATATCTGTATTCAGCAAACTCATATAGCCTTCACGTCCACCCCAGAACACGTAATTCTCTCCATCCAGCGCGATCGTTGCATCGAGGGCTGCTTTCACCTGCGCCGCGCCATGGGCGAGCACATGGAAGTCCGGGTTGGTTGACGCGCCATTCATGTAGCGCCGGTGGCTGAATAAATTAGCGGTCCCCCATAATAATTTTACACCGCTTGCCTTTTGCTTTTCTTTCAGGTAATCCGTAAGTGTGTGCAAACGTTTATCATTCTCTGCAATATCATTTCCATAATCCACTACATCTACATCATGAAAGCAGTAGAAAGGTATACCCATCTTCGTGATGAATTCGAAGGCGGCATCGGCTTTATCTTTTGCTCGCTGGATCACATCTTTGTTTTCATCCCACTCAAATACATGCGTTGGTTCACCAAAGGGATCGGCGCCACTACCATTGAAGCTGTGCCAGTATGCACAGGCAAAACGCAGGTATTCCTTCATCGGTTTCCCTGCTACTATTTTTGTTTCATCATACCAGCGGAATGCTAAGGGATTATCCGTTTCTCTTCCTTCATAACTGATCTTTTCGATTCCTTTGAAATACTCTTTGGTACCTTTAATTACTTTCATATTAGATCGATTAAAAATTGCTTATCTGATAGTTCCTGTCAAACAGGGTGAGGATACATAGTATGTTTCCAGGGTCATACTTAAAAATTACAGGGCTATTACACGACGGAACGTGTAATGGCCCTGTAAAGGACTAATCTATTTATTGGATCTTGGGATTGGTTGAAGTTTCCGCAAATGGGATCGGAAACAAATTCACCTGTCCTGCTTTGGGATCGGGCCGGATGGATGGATAATAGTTCCTGGCTCTCCATCTCAGCATATCAATGTTATTTACTTCCTCGCCTCCAAGTTCTACCAGGCGTTCGTGCATTACGGCAGCGATGGCCTGTTGTTTTGAGGTCAGTACCACTCCCGGCATATTCACGCTCGGCCTTGCTCTTACCATATTGATATAAATTCCGGCCTGGGTAGGCGTGCCCACTTCGGCTTCGCATTCCGCCAGCATCAGCAGCACATCGGCATAGCGCATCATACGCTGATTGATGCCGCCAGGATGGTAAGATGGATTTCTCCAGTCAAGGATCGAATACTTTTTAAAGATCCTTTTCATTGATACGCCGTTGTGTATGCTTGGATCTACGTTCAGATCACCGGGTGTGATCGTTACACCGGCTACGGTGCCGCCTTTCGTCAGCATCTTATCACCCACTTCCCAGAAAGTGAATTTATAACGCGGATCATTCGCCTCAAATTCATTGAGCAGTGCATCCGAAGGGATCACATTGCCCCATACCGGTCCATACTCCTGGTTTCTGACAGTGGAAGTTGCCGCGGTTGCGCCTTCTCCGATATAGGCCCAGTTGAAATCGTCATCCCCTCTGTCCACAAAAGCCACTTCAAAGATCGACTCCGCATTGAATTCCGT
This sequence comes from Citrobacter freundii, assembly GCA_003243445.1. Taxonomy (GTDB): domain Bacteria; phylum Bacteroidota; class Bacteroidia; order Chitinophagales; family Chitinophagaceae; genus Terrimonas_A. The sequence goes on along the minus strand of QFQQ01000007.1, from coordinate 110,390 downwards.
TCCGATGGTAAGAACAGTGCTTCCATCTTTCACATCCCCGGTAAAATTGTCGGAGAAGTTTGCAGTGAGACTATACTGTCCTGAATTGTATACCTGCAACAAGGCGGTCTTGGCTCCGGCGTAGTCATTGTTCTGCATCAATACTCTTCCGAGTAATGTGTTTGCAGCGCCTTTTGTTGCCCTGCCGAGATCTCCGCCGCTATAGCTTGCAGGCAGTATTGCCGCTGCATCTTTAAGATCGTTAACGATGGCAGTATAAATATCTGCTGCGGGTGACTTTTCCTTAAAGTCGGCCACACCGGCAACAGGCGTCAGGTACAAGGGCACATCACCCCACATAGATACCAGTTCGAAGTATGCCCAGGCACGCAGGAATTTTGCTTCGCCCACCAACCGGTCCCTGAGCGCGGTATTATCATTTACATCTCCCGCTTTGCTGATCACAACATTGGCGCGGTTGATCATTTGATAGGCGCCCGTCCATACGCTTGTCATTACAGCGTTGGTAACGGAAGGGCTGGCCTGTTTCAACAATTCTGCGCGTGGCGGCTCCAGCTGCGGACCGCCCGTCCATACCTCTGAGCCGCGCATATCATGAATGAAAAACCATTCGCGTCCAACGAGGTTAGCGGAACGCAAGGTTGAGTAAACGGCGTTCACGCCATTCTGCAATTCGCTGGCGGTCTTGAAATAGCTTTCCTGTGTAGGACTATTCTCATCTGTAGTGTCGAGATTCTTACTGCACGCAACGCTCAGCGTTGCGACGGCGAAACCTGCAGCGATGTATTTGATGATGTTATTATTCATATAAAACGTTTTTATGCAAAACACTTTTATTAAAAGGTGGCTTGCAGGCCAATCAAATAGGTTTTCGGTTGAGGATAAACAGCGAAGTCGATACCATTCGTCAGCGCTGCATTGTTGCCTGTCGGTGTTCTGTTACCAACTTCCGGATCAAAGCCGGAATAGTTCGTGATGGTGAACAGGTTCTGCCCGGAGACATAGATGCGAAGGCTGCTGACTGTTCCTTTGGTAAGAGATTGAAGTGTGGCTGGTGATAACCTGTAACCGATCGAAAGATTCTTCAGGCGTACATAAGAGCCATTCTCCAGGAAACGCGTTGATGGTCTCGCATTCTGATTAGGATCGCCGGACACCGCTCTTGGAATATTCGTGTTGGTATTTGATGGAGTCCATGCGTTCAGCACCTCCGTGCCAGCATTGAAAAAACGGACCATACCTTCGGTGATCACGCGGGTAGCGTTGAAGATCTTATTGCCCTGTACTCCCTGAAAGAATGCGGAAGCATCAAATCCATGGTAGTTTGCGCCAAGGTTCAATGCATAGGTGAACTTAGGCAGATAGCTTCCGAGGAATACGCGGTCCTTCACATCGATCACATTATCCTTGTTCATATCCACAAACCGGAGGTCACCGGCAGACGTGTGAAGTTTCGGATCATAAGTCTGCGAAGCATTGGGGTTCACTTGTGCAGCGGCGCCATTCACTTCGCCTTGTGATTGGAAAATGCCCTGCACCAGCCAGCCATAGAAGGCCTGGATAGGCTGGCCGACCACTGTATTCGTGATGTTATAGGTTCCGAAATCTGCATCACCACCACGTTCAATGCCGGACACGCCTTCCGCCAAACGCGTTACTTTATTTCTGATTGCTGCGAAGTTTGCAGAAACATTCCACTTGAATGCTTTCTGGCGCTCTGCATAATTCACCTGGAATTCAAAACCCTTGTTCTGCATTCCGCCAACATTTTGCCTCACGGTAGTGTTGATAAACCCGTATGAAGGCGGCAGCGGAACATCCAGGATCAGGTTGTCTGTATTGCGTTTGAAATATTCGGCTGTCAGTGTTAGTTTGTTATTGAACAGTCCGAGATCTAGACCAATGTTCAGCTGCTTGGTCTTTTCCCATTCCAGTTCTTTATTACCGAGGCCGGGGATGGAAGATGCCGGACCATTCGCATTGTTGTTTGCAAAAGGATAGACAGCACTGTTGGCATTTACGCTTACCAACCAGGGCGTATTACCGAGTACGGTACCATTTAAACCGGTCAGGCCATATCCTGCACGCAACTTCAGTTCGGAGATGGACTTGATGCTGCTCATGAAGCTTTCCTGGTCTATTCTCCATCCGATCGAGCCTGAAGGAAAGGTTGCCCATTTTTTACCGGGCGCCCACACGGACAGACCATCGCGGCGGATCGCACCGCTGACCAGGTATTTGCCCTGGTAGTCGTAATTGACGCGGCCGAGGATAGACATCAGCGTGTTTTCACCAGTGGTCGACGTCACTGACACATTGGTAGCGTTGTTCAATGTGCGGAGACTGTTGGACGCCTGGTTTCCCCTGGCGTTCTCGGAAATGCCGCGCTGACTTTGCTGTTCATATACAGCTATGGCATTGATGTGGTGATCTCCGAATACCTTATCAAAAGAAAGTTGTTCAGTATACAGCAACACCGTAGAGATCCCGCGGTTATTGGTGATGGTCGCCTGCGTGGCATTGGAACCTGCGATCGTTCCTTTATCATCAAAGATCGGCTGGAAACGATAATCAAGACCGTTTGCATAATCCACTCCAAACGTTGAGCGGAACTTCAGCCAGCTGGTGAATTTTATATCCAGGAATGCAGTACCCAGCAACTTAACTGTTTTCCGGTTTGCCGGATTTTTCAATGCGGCATCTTCAACGGGGTTGGTTGGATCGCCGCCGTCCAGTACACTGTTCACCCCGCGGTAACCACCGATAGAGGTCGGATCATACACGGGAATATGCGGCATCATCCGGATCACGTTCACCAGGTTGGAACGCGATCCCTGCTCATTGGCATCATAAGCCTGATCCGAGTAGGCTGCATAGAAGTTCTGACCAAACGTGAACATGCGGCTGATCTGATGTTCTGAGTTAATGCGGAAATTGTATCGGCGATATCCTACTGAAGGGATCGTACCATTCTGATCCATGAACCCGGCTGAGGTATAAAAGCGGGACTTATCATTTCCACCGGACACGCCGATATTATGCTGTGTCAGGTTGCCGTTCTGAAAATAAGCATCCTGCCAGTTGGTATTGGTTTGACCATAGGTCTGGCTTGTACCATTGTAGATCGGTTCGTTGATCATGGGAGCTGTCAGACGTGGAACCTGCGATCCGCGGTATGCGAGTGCGTATTGCATGAATTGCTGCGTATTGAGCAGATCCAGTCTTTCGTTCACTCTTTGTATACCATAATACGAATCGAAACTGACTTGGATCTTACCATCAGTTCTTCCTTTCTTGGTGGTGATAATGATCACACCGTTGGTGGCACGTGATCCATAGATCGCTGCGGCAGAGGCGTCCTTTAATACATCTACGGATTCGATATCCCTTGTATCAATGGAAGCAAGGTCGCCTGTCGGGAAACCATCCACTACATACAACGGATCCGAGGCGAAACTGATCGAGCTGATACCCCTGATCCGAACGATAGGCGGCGTTCCCGGGCTACCGTTGGACGTGACCTGCACGCCGGCAACGCGTCCCTGCAGTGCTTCCGATACACTTGGCACGGCCAGTTCGCCAATGGTCTTTCCGGACACCGTGGAAATAGCGCCGGTGACCCTTGTTCTTCTTTGTGTACCATAACCCACTACCACCACTTCATCCAGCGAGCCGATGGCAGTTTGAAGGCTGACCGTGATGTTAGTGCGGTTACCAATAGTGACATCCTGTGAAGTGTAACCGACGACGCTGATGGCAAGTACAGCATCGGCGGGAACACTGATGGAAAATGTTCCATCATCCGAAGTTTGTGTTGAATTGGAAGGATTGCCTTTTTGCTGGACAGTTGCCCTGGCAATCGGTTGGTTATCGGCCTGATTGACCACTTTTCCGGTGACGGTCGTTTGCGCAAACAAGCTGACACCCAGTAAAAGCATTATGCTCAGGCACGATGCTTTGAGGTAAAGGAATTTTGTCCCATACATAAGCAGATAGGTTTAGGAATTAAACGGAAAGGTTTACTATGGAATGAATCACAGCTAACGGAGTTTTGATCAGCTGTATGGATCTGTCTTGCAGAGATATTTGACAGAACAGGTATCAACAGGAGACAACGGGGGAGCTGTGCCCATGAAGGGGCAACATGCTGGTGCATAAAATGGCATAACAAGATCGTTTAGTTGTAACAGCACAGGTGCTGCAAAAAATGGCGCTACTTAATCAAAGGATCAACTGTAAATGCTGAGCTCAGGAATGTGTACTGTGGTGGCGGGAATGGAGCTATCTGTACTGCTCCTTCTGCTAATATAGATCAGTTTTTACAAAATGAAACCGATTGCAATAAAAATGTGGAAAAAAAGCCCAAAATAGAGCTTTTTAAGTTATGGAAACGATTTCAATACCAGATTCCTGCTGCCGATCGCCGGAGAAATGGCGATAATTTAGTTGATTGAATGTCAGAGAATTGAAAATCTTATCTACAAGGTTGATAATTTATCCTTTCACTTTTTCCGCCCGTGCAGCTCCAGGCGGGTAGCCGGCCCCATGTTCACGTTACTTGTCCGGATGATAGTGGCCTCCTCCCCTTTGAAACCGATTGTATAGGTGAATGCATACGGTGTCTGGTAAAGATATGTGCGAACCTTCAGCGTGTCGGTTGAAGTCCAGCCGCCACTTGCCGCAACCGGTGTATCCTCTCCTGCCGGCCAGGGATAAACGCTTTTTTTCAATTCGCCATTTCCGAAAGGAATGACCGATGATCGTCCGTTGATCTCGATAGTGATCGAAGGGTCGGTCGTTTTCAGATCGAATGATATTGCTGTAATGCCTTCATCGTTCGGATCAAGCACATAGCGGTTTGCTGAGATCAGTGAGATATCAGCAGGAGAAGCCAGATCTTTCAACACTGAAAGCTTCAGGCTTTTGAGTTTGTCATTAAGCGCCTTAAATGCCCTGCTGTTCTCGGTCAATGGTTTTTCGCTTATAGCCGGCAAGAGGTATTTCCATACGAGGTTCATGATCGCACCCATGCTGGCAGTACCTGAAGTAATTGCCAGTACAGCATCCTGCTTCGGAAATACGATGCAGAACTGTCCGAATGCTCCATCGCCGCGATAAAGATCGTGACGGGTGCGCCAGAACTGGTATCCGTAACCCTGCTCCCAATCACTGTCAGGATTGCTTCCGTTCGAGGTCTGCTTCTTGGTAGCTTCTTCCACCCAACTGGCAGGAATAAGCTGTTTTCCTTTCCATTTTCCTTTCTGCAGGTAGAGCTGACCAAGATTGGCGATATCTTCTGTACGGATCATCAACCCCCAGCCACCCACATTAATACCCTCGGGTGATTTCTCCCAGGTCGGATGTGGAATGCCCAGCGGATCGAAGAGTCTTGGCGTGAGATAGGCTAAAACTGTTTGCCCCGTCTTTTGCTGAATGATAGCAGAGAGCATGTAAGTGGCAGCACTGTTGTAAACGAAATGTGTTCCCGGTTTATGTTCAACCGGTAGAGAAAGAAATTTCTTCACCCAGCTGATCGTGTCTTTTCGCATCCGGTCTGTAGCGTCATCATTATGTCCGGTGTTCATGCTGAGCAGATCGCGGATCCGCATAGCGTATAGATTGGGAGATGGCTCTGCCGGTGCCTGCTCAGAGAAAAAAGAGACCACGCGATCGTTGATGTTCAGCAGGCCTTCAGCTTGTGCAATACCGATCGCCGTCGAAGTGAAACTTTTGCTGAGTGAGAAAAGCATATGCGGTTCATCCTTATTGTAAGGAGCCCACCATCCCTGTGCGGCAACCTGGCCATGTCTTAAGAGACGAAAACTGTGCAGCTCATCCGGCCGCTCTTTCTCTGCAGCCTCTATAAAATCCAGTATTGCCTGTGATGAGATACCAAGAGATTCGGGGCTACGTGATGAACCGACCGGTTTCTGTGCATTTAATTTAACGGCAAGAAAAAAAACTGGCAGGAAGAGAAGAAGATTTTTCATACACAAGTATTTTGAGAAGTGCCTGAATAGATAAATTTTCTTAACGGACAGTTCGGCGTAGGATCCCGCTGATCCCGCAGATTTTATAATCTTTCAGGGAATTATTCTTATTGTTAGGAATAGTCTTAAATCCGTTTTCGCAGATATCGCAGATCTATTCCCTGTAACAGAGGCTGATCTGCGTGATTCCATCTAACAACTATGAACAGCGTAGGGTTCCCGCTGATCACGCAGATAAAGCATCGCAGATACGCAGATATTTCCAGGCAATTAAAAATTTATCAGCGCATCTGCGCGTCATCTGCGTAAATCTGCGGGAACCCTACGCAAAGCCCTATAAGCACCTATCGGAGAAACAGATCAGCGAGATCTGCGGGATCCTACCCTGTCCGTTCACACAAACAGATCCAGTATCAGCACACCTGCAAGTCCCATTACAGATATCGTTGTCTCCATCACGGACCACGATAAAAAAGTCTGCTTCAGCGAAAGATTGAAAAACTCCTTGAACATCCAGAAACCTGAATCATTTACATGAGAACCGAACACACTGCCTGTTCCCACCGCCAGTACCATCAATTCAGGAGAAACGGCGCCTGAAGCTACCAGTGGCGAAACGACACCTGCGGCAGTAATCCCTGCTACCGTTGCCGAACCAATGGCAACTCTTAATACTGCCGTAATGACCCAGGCAAACAACAATGGCGGCATCTGCCATTTACTGCTGAAAGAAGCGATATATTTATCGGTATTACTATCCTGAAGCACCTGTTTGAATACCCCGCCCGCTGTAATGATCAGCAGGATCACAGCAATGCCGGCGATCGCATCGTTCAGCCATTTCATAGCAGTGCTCATGCTCTCCCCCTCCTTCAACGCAAAATACCAGATGGCGATAAACACAGAAATGAGTAACGCGATGGTTGGATTACCGGCGAACAACAGAAATGTTCTCAGATAACCATCCGGCAAAAAATTGTCTGCGATCACCGCAACGGTGATCAGCAGCACCGGCAACAGACCGATCAGGAAACTGGGAAAGGCAGCTGGCAATTTCCTGCTGGCCATATCTTCTTTTGAAAGAAAAAACGACTGGATATTTACTTCCACCTTCTTTAACAAACGGCCAAGCATGGGGCCCGCAACGATCACGACCGGGATCGTGATGATCAGCCCGTAGATCAGCGTTCTGCCCATATCGGCACCAAAGGCGTTCACAAGGAATGCCGGACTTGGATGCGGTGGAAGAAAACAATGAGTGGTTGATAGAGAAGCCGCCATCGGCATCGCCACATATAACAGAGGAAGTTTTGCATTGGAAGCAATGGAGAATACCAGGGGCACAAGAATTACAAACCCGGCATTATAGTACAGTGGAATACCGATCAGGAAACCGGTAAGCAATACGGCCCATTGAATATTTCTTTCCCCGAAACTATTGATCAGTGTTGTGGAGATCTTCTCCACGGCTCCACCCGCATGCAATATCTTGCCGAGAATAGCGCCAAGGCAGATGACCAGCGCCAAACCGCCTAATGTATTCCCTACTCCTTTCTCAACCGACTTCATGATCTCCATCGGATTCATGCCCAATAACAGTCCTGAGAGTATCGCAACAACCAGCAATGAAAGAAAAGGACTCACCTTCTTATAGGTCATAAAAACCTGAAGCGTGATGGCGAAGAAAATGACAAGCAATTCCATGAAATGATTTTACATACCTCCTGATCATATCTGTGATCCCTTTAGCGGTTCTTCACAGAAGGTATTGACCCGGTTGCCATCGTTCCGGCAACAAATATTTTTCTATTGAGAACAGGTTGCCGTCTTTTCAGGCTTTTAAATTCATCACATGAAATCCCACACACAAAGATGACAACACCCGTCATCCCTGAAGATACAAATCCATTGGGAATACCACGCCTGGCATAAGACATTATTACCAACATTGTAATGCGGTCATTCCACTGTATTGATCAGTTCCCCTATTCCGTCTATTGAAATACGGATCTCATCCCCTGATTGCAGTGTGAATTCGCTGCCGGGAACTATGCCTGTCCCCGTCATGATCAGGCAGCCCTGCGGAAATGAACATTCTCTGAATACGAACGAAACGAGTTCTTCAGGTGTCCGTTTCATTTGCTCCAGCTTAACCGTTCCCTCAAACACGATAGCATTGCTTCTTCTGATTTCCAGCCGGACAGCGGTGGCTCCGGCAATAGGCTGTTGCGCAACGTAAATGCATGGCCCGAGTGCAGCACACGCATCATATGTTTTTGCCTGTGGCAGATAAAGGGGATTCTCTCCTTCGATACTGCGGCTACTCATGTCATTACCGATGGTATAGCCAATGATCTTGCCGGAAGAAGTCACCACCAGCGTAAGCTCAGGCTCCGGCACATCCCAGGTACTGTCCTTCCTGATACGGACTTTTTGCAAATGACCAACGACACGCCCGGGTGTCGACTTGAAGAAAACTTCAGGCCTTTCCGCATCATACACTTTTGCATAGAAATCGGCGCCCCCGCTTGCCTTGCTTTCTTCCTGCCGGCCGACCTTGCTGCGGAGATAGGTCACACCGCAGGCCCAGAGTTCCTGCTGATCGCCGATCGGTGCAAGCAACTCCTTATCATTCATCGTTGCACCTGACTTTATTTTACCGTTAGTGATGGCACTGCTGATCTTTTCATAAATAGCATCATCATTGATAAACTTATTCCAGTTATTAACCGGCATGGAATATAACTCACCGTTATGATCGATCAATACATTATGACTTGTTCTGTAAATTTTCATCGGCAGATTTTGTTTGACTAATGAACCCAATGATACAGTGTTTTTTACTTTTTACGTTTTCATTTTTACTTTCAATGTGAATCTCTCGTTACTTCCGAACCAGAGCTGCCCTGCAGAAAGTCAAGATCAGCTCCCTTATCAGCTCCCATCACATGTTTGATATAAAGACTTACATAGCCGCGTTCGGCTGCAGGCTTTGGCTTTTGCCAGGCTTCCCTGCGTTTTTGCAATTCTTCGTCTGATACATGGAGATGAAGTTTACGTTGTGCCACATCCAGCTCTATCAGGTCGCCATTCTGAACGAGTGCAAGCGTGCCCCCGATAGCCGACTCGGGTGATACATGAAGCACTGCAGTACCATACGCTGTACCGCTCATTCTTCCATCTGAGATGCGCACCATATCGGTGATACCTTTTTCCAGCAGCTTTTTTGGCAAGGCCATATTGCCTACTTCAGGCATGCCGGGATAGCCGACTGGTCCAGCATATTTCAATACCATTACACAGGTTTCATCGATATCCAGCAGCGGATCATCAACGCGTGCATGATAATCTTCGATACTTTCAAATACAACAGCACGCCCGGTGTGTTTCATCAGAGATGGAGTAGCGGCGCTTGGTTTGATCACTGCGCCGTTTTCGGCCAGGTTTCCTTTTACCACCACGATCCCAGCTTCATGTTTAAACGGCTCCTCATAAGAAGAGATGACGGCCGTATTATAGCAGGCATCGGTGTGTTTGATATTTTCGTGATGATTCTTTCCGGTGACGGTGATCACATTTTCATGCAGCAGGTCTTTCAGTTCATTCAGGATCACAGGTAATCCTCCGGCATAGTAAAAATCTTCCATCAGGTATTTGCCGGCGGGCATCAGGTTAAGCAGTAAGGGGATCTTGCTTCCAAGTTTGTCAAAATCTTCCAGGGTCAGTTCTACGCCGATCCTGCCCGCAATAGCCATCAGATGGATGACGAAATTAGAGGAACCACCGATCGCTGAATTGGTGATGATGGCGTTCTCAAACGCCTCACGCGTGAGGATCTTGCCGATCGTCAGATCGTCTTTTACCATTTGAACGATCCTTCTTCCGCTCAACTGCGCCATTACTTTTTTTCTTGAATCTGCAGCAGGTATCGCTGCTGCACCACTCAGCGTAAGGCCAAGCGATTCAACCATACAGGCCATCGTGGAAGCTGTACCCATGGTCATGCAATGCCCGATACTGCGGCTCATACAGCTTTCCGCATATTCGCATTCTTCCTGTGTCATCTTGCCGGTCTTCATGTCTTCATCAAACTTCCACACATGCGTGCCACTGCCGATCAGTTGACCTTTATAATTTCCATTCAGCATCGGACCACCGGGCACAACAATTGTCGGCAGGCCGACGCTTGCAGCACCCATCACCGTAGAAGGTGTTGTCTTATCGCAGCCTGTCAAAAGTACCACACCATCGATCGGGTTGCCGCGGATGCTTTCTTCCGCATCCATGCTGGCCAAATTCCGGAACAGCATCGCTGTAGGTTTTAACAGCGTTTCGCCCAGGCTCATAATAGGAAACTCAACCGGAAATCCTCCCGCCTCCAGCACGCCTTTCTTCACCGCTTCGGCATGATCCCGGAAATGCGCATTGCACGGGGTCAGTTCACTGAATGTATTACAGATGCCTATCACCGGTCTTCCATCAAACATATCAGTAGGCATGCCCTGATTCTTCATCCAGCTCCGGTAAATGATTCCGTCTTTGTCTTTGCGGCCAAACCAGCCATGACTTCTTAAACTCGCTCCCATCTTCGTTACAATTAATTATATCTTGATCATATCTGTATTTTGCTGTGGGTTCCTGTACGGACATTATCCGAGATCCGGGCAATGGATAACGGATTGTCATCTTTCAATTCCGGCGGCAGTAATGATTGCGGCATGTTCTGATAACACACCGGTCGTACAAACCGGTAAATTGCCGCCGTACCCACAGATGTTGTCTTACTGTCTGTTGTTGCGGGGAATGGTCCGCCATGTACCATTGCGTTGCATACTTCAACGCCGGTAGGAAAACCATTGATCACAATTCTCCCTGCTTTCTGTTCAAGTATATCCAGCAGATCACGGTAATCGGGAAGTTCATCTTCTTCTCCGTGAACAGTGACTGTGATCTGCCCCTGCAGCTCTTTGGCGATTGCGATCAGTTCATCTCTTGTATCCGTTGCCACCACAGTACCTGAAGGACCGAATATTTCTTCAGCAAGAGAAGAATTATTGCGGAATACATCGGCCGATGTGGAGAACAGGACCGGTATATCTGTATTTTCTCCATTTACAACCGCGCTGCTTCCGGCTGCAAGTTTTTCAACACCGGCAACCAAGCTACGTTCCTGCAAATGGTGCTGATACGCACCGGATATAGAGGAGGTAAGCATTACACCTCCGGCAGTTTTTTCAAATGATTGCTGTAATGAATAAATGAAATCTTCATTTGGTTTTTGATAGATCAGCAGTCCCGGATTAGTGCAGAACTGTCCGACGCCAAGTGTTACTGAAGCTGCGTACGCTTCTGCTATCTTATTGCCGCGTTCTTTTGCAGCTTTCGGCAGAATGAATACAGGATTTGAACTTCCCATTTCTGCATACACAGGTATCGGTTCCTCTCTTCGCACTGCCGCATCATAGATCGCTTTGCCTGCTTTGAATGATCCGGTAAAGCCTACGGCTTTGATCAGTTTATGACGGACCAGCTGCATGCCGGTTTCAATACCATCATCAAACAGTAAAGAGAACACGCCATCGGGCATTCCTGTACTGCGGGCCGCTTCGCGTATCGCTCTCCCTGCAATAAATGAAGTAACCGGATGCGCAGGATGTGCTTTCACTATCACCGGGCAGCCGGCTGCAAGCGCGGATGCCGTGTCACCACCCGCTACGGAAAATGCCAGTGGAAAATTGCTGGCGCCAAATACAGCCACAGGGCCAAGCGGAATAAGCATTGACCGCAGATCAGGCCTGGGCAACGGCATTCTGTCCGGCATTGCATGATCGATACGGGCGTCCGTCCAGGATCCTTCTTTCAATAATGCAGCGAATATGCGAAGCTGCTGGACCGTTCTTGTCCGTTCTCCTTCAAGCCGCGCTTTGGGCAGGTTTGTTTCTTTCATGCAAACTGAGATCAGCTCGTCACTGTTCTTTTCAATCTCAGTTGCAATTGCTTCAAGAAATCCGGCTTTCTCAACACCGTTTTTTTTACGATACGACTGAAATGCTTCAACGGCTTTTTCAGCAGCAAGTTCTACATCCTTTACCGTTGCTTTAAAGATCTTTACCGCTTCACCTGCCTGATAAATAGCTTTATCAGAAAAGAATATTTCCTTCCCGGGTGCCGTATCATCATATCCTATGATCTGTCTGATTTCTTTTATCATCTTCGGTATTGTAAAGTGGGGCTTCAATCCCTTTGCTTTATCTCTTGTTAAAACACCTCGCAGCATCGGAATGAGCCGATCATCGGCAACACAACAACAAAGTCCGAACGACACACAACGGTGTTTATCCCAAATAAAGACCAGGTGTGGACACATCCGGTCTTCTGTCTAACTGCTATATGAACTTGCCTAAAAAATTACTGTTTATCCCACCAGATCCTTGTACTTAGTTTATCAGCCCCCTGCCGGTCGGTTGCCTCCTTGAGATTTGCTGTATTAACAGCTATCTCAGAAGTTGGATAAGTCAGCCTGCGGATAAACGTACCATTGGGTACATCCGGGTTGTTTGGCTGTCCGTAAGGGTTTGGCGTTAATGCAGGGAAACCGCTTCTTCTGAAGTTTGCAAATGCTTCCGGTCCGTTGAGGAACGAAGAGATCCAATATTGTGTGTTGATCTGCTCGAGTTCAGTGCCTGCGCTCAATGGATTGTTGGTCACATACGTATCTCTTGCTCCGGCTGACACTGCGCTGTTCGGGTGATAAGTCACCATTTGATCCATATGCGCTTTGATGCCATCAGCAAAATATTGTGCCGCAGTGCTGGTATTGATCCAGTTCCTGAACCTTGCCTCTGCCATCAGCAACAAAGTTTGCGAAGCAGTGACCAGGTAAGCAGGGGAAGAAATATTCAGTATTCTTCTTCTGTCTGCCTGGCTATAATCATAAAAACTTGCGAGCCCGTCGGCGCTTGCCTGCGCAACGATGGTTCCATTATCCTTGCCGATCGGCATTCCGATCTGAACGGCCGGATTGGTGTTCCCCGCTGCGGCTGTCTGCCCGTTGCCCGAAGTAGCTCCAACATAACGTACTGCAATAGCAGCTAATCGTGGATCATTCGTACTCTTCAACCGGTCAACAAATGGCTTGGTGAGATAGAAATTCGCTGCTTCACTTCCGTTAAGACCGCTGCCCAGCGGATGTGTATAGTTGGCATCATGTCTGATGACCGCATTGTCGGCATTATCCGTGATCACGCCTGCGGCGATGGCGGCTGCAGCAACAGATTGAGCGCGTGCCGGATCAACTTTTACCAGTCGCATGCCGGCTCTCAGTAAAAGCGAGTTGGCAAATTTTTTCCATTTGGCAACACTGCCGGCGTAAAGAACGTCTGCGGTTTCAATCGGTGCCGAAGCATTCAATGCAGCGGAAGCTTCCGTGAGTTCCTTGATAAGCCCGGTATAGATATCCTCCTGCTTATCGTATTTTGGAAGAAGTATATTGTCAGTAAACCCTGCACCACCCTGGGAATAAGGGATATCTCCGTATTCATCGGTCAACACCATATATGCATAGCTTTGGAATATCCGGACCATCTGGTAAAGGTTTGCCCTTGCCGGAAGATCTTTCGATTTTACCATTGCATCATGCGTAAGCTTGATCACACTTTGATAGTATACTGCCCACATTTGCGGAGTAGTGATATCACGATTGTCCTGGTTGAAATTAGCACCAGCGACTACACCGCCATTAGGTGTAACGATCTGCTGTACCACGCCGATATCAAATACCAGCGACTTGAAGGGGAATGATGCGTTGATGACAGCCTGGTTCAGCAGGATCGCAGGATCCAGTGTCGATGGATTGACCGTATTCCGGTTGAGATCTTCCAGTTTTCTGTCACAGGAAGAAATAAACAACGCGAACAATATGATTGATGTAAGATTAAGTATTCGTTTCATGATTGCCTTGATTAGAATTTAATGTTTACGTTTACGCCGATCCCTCTTGTAGTAGGAAGACCCGGAGATTCCAGGCCAACCTGGTTATCGGAACCGAAGCCGAAGCTTTCCGGATCGATATTGTCGATCCATTTTTTGATCATTAAAACATTATTGGCAACGAGGTCTATTTTCAGTCCTTTCACCGGCCATTTGGCTGGAATGAATTTGGTAAGATCATATCCGAGTGACAACTGGCGAAGCTTCCAGTATCCTGCATTATATACCACAGATTCGATGATCTGCTGGCTTCTGAGATGCTCCCAGTAAGTCTGTACAGGCACCGATACAGTATTGGCGGTACCAGCCTGGTTTACACCTTGACCGATCACACCACCTACCCTGCCTTCCAGCGTGCGTTCATGCAGGCCGTGCCGTACGGCGTTGAAATTCGTTCCGCTCAACACATTACCACCGAGTTTGTAGTCAATGAACACAGAGAGCGAAAGACCTTTATAATTGAAGGTGTTCAGGAAACCGCCGGTCCATTTTGGAAGCGCGCTTCCAAACAATACAAATTCAGAGGTACGTAAAGGCAGGCCATTTGACTGAAAGATCATCTGATTGCCGTTCTTCGGATCACGCTGATAGCCGAAGCCCGCGATCTGACCCATTTCCTCTCCAACCACCAGTCTTGTTTCGCCATTGAACACGTGCGTGCCTACAGTGATCCTTTCTCCCGGTTTGTCGGTAATAATGCTCAGCACTTTTGTTTTGTTGTAACCTGTATTGGCGGTGAATTCCCAACTGAAACGGGGAGTCTTGATAATACCGATATTCAGCAATGCTTCAATGCCGCGGTTACGGCTCTTACCACTGTTGATCCGCGTATTGACAAAACCGGATGCATCAGAGATCTGTACCGGCACGATCTGATCTTTGGTTGTTTTGTTATACACGGCAACATCCAATCCCACCCTGTTTTTGAACATGCGGAGATCAAGACCAATTTCTATCTCCGAAACCCGGCTTGGCTTCAGGTCGCCGTTTGGCAATGTGGTTGCGGTACCGGTAGTAACTACAGGACCACCCACTGATACCTGCTGACCATTTGGATTTGCAATGGTATTGGCGTTGACACTATAGAAAAGCAGATTTGAATACGGAGCCACATCACCATCACTTCCAACTTCAGCGTAACCAACACGCAGTTTGCCGAAGGAGAGCCAGGGAACCTGCTTCAACGATTCTGTGAACACATATGCTGCGGAAACCGATGGATAAAGAATGCTCCGGTTGGCAGGAGACAACGTAGAGAACCAGTCATTCCGTGCGGTTCCTGTCAGGTAGAACATATTTCTCCAGGACAGGTCAACCGAACCGTAAAGCGAGTTAACGCCTTGCTGTATCAATGTATAGGTTGGATCTTTTGCGCGTCCGTTCTGCACTGTATAAAGATTCCGGATCACAAAGTCAGTGACCTGCACGTTATTGATGTTCCTCGATTTGCGCATCTGGTTTCCACCAGCCGTAACCGTTACGCCGAAATCATTAAAGGTCTTATTAGCTGTAAGCAGGAAGTCAAGATTGCTTTCCCTGAAGCGATAGGACTCCTGTGTATAAATACCATTATAAAAGCCGGAAGGTGCTGCTGCGCGGGATGCCTGGCCCGTAGGGAAATTGTTCACATCTTCGTCCCTGCTCCAGTAATCCTGTCCAAAACGCCCCATCACAGATAACCAGGAAAGTAGTTTGTAGGTTACTGATACATTCCCGAAGATGCGGTCACGTTTGATATTATGAAATTGTTCAGCCAGGATCCAGTAAGGATTGGTCCTGTTGGTAAATCTTGAATAGAGGTATTCATTACCAGTAGTGGGATCATATTTGTTCGCATTCAGCACGCTTAAAGGCATGGTGTTGGCCATAGCCATAAGGGTGGTTGGGATGGAATTGTCCTGGTTGGCGATATTGGGCGGATTGCTGTTCACTTCGCGGGTGTAATTCACGTTTCCCGCTAAAGTCAGTTTATCTGAAAGATTTTGTGTGAACCCGAGGTTCATCCCTTTTCGCTTAAAAGAATTGTTTGGAACAATGCCTTTGTTGTCAGAACTGGTCAGCGATAAATAAATGCCTCCCTTGTCTGTTGTATTGGACAGGGTCACGGTATGTGTAAGGTTCTGTGCGTTACGATAGAACTCTTTTATGCGGCTGCCCTGCGCAACATAAGGAACGGTGAGGTTATTGAAGAGGATCTGGTTCATACCCGGCTGGATCTTTTCGCCGAATGACCATTGACCCGAAGTTGGATTCGGTGCAGTTGGTCTGACTCCGTTCTCACCCTGACCATATTCTTTCTGATAATGTGTAAAATCAAGCGGTGTTTCGTTCATGTAATTGACATTATAACTCACACCGATCCCCTTTGCCTTGCTCTTGGTCTTTGTAGTGATCATGATCACACCATCCTTGGCACGTGAACCATATAAAGCTGCGGCAGGTCCGCCTTTGAGCACTGTCATGCTTTCGATATCATCAGGGTTGATACTGGAAAGTCCGTCACCGCCGTCGGCTGTCACACCGCCGCCTTTTACTCCATTGGTATTCTCGTTGAAGTTGGTGTTATCGACCGGCACACCATTGATCACGATGAGCGGCCCGTTCTGACCATTAATGGATGATTGGCCGCGTATCCGTATCTTGGATGTACTGCCGGGGCCCGTGCCGAGGCTGGAGATATTCAGGCCGGCAACTTTTCCCTGAAGCGCATTGAGTGGATTGGAGGTGCGGTTCACCGTCAGTTGGTCAGGGCTGACCGAGGTGGCAGAATAACCCAGTTTGCGGGCTTCTTTTTTAATGCCGAGCGCTGTTACCACCACTTCGCTCAGGCCAAGGTTTTCGCCGGATACCTGCATCACCAGATTCAGCGGCTCAGTGTTGGTGATCGTTACTTCCAGCGGTTTGAACCCTACATAGGTAAACTGCAGTGTAGATCCGATGGCCGCAGAAATGGAGAACTTTCCGTCGTCGTTTGAAACCGTACCGATGGAAGTTCCTTTAACAGATACAGAGACATTATACAGTTTTACACCGTATTCGTCCTTGATCGTTCCCGTAATAGTTTGTGCAAAAATCTGAGTAGTTAAAAAAGAAAAACACAGAAGAAAGAAAAGCTTAAAGCCTACCCCGTGAAAGAGGCACTGCATTTTTTTCATAAGCAAGTCATTTTAGTGGTAGTCGTTTGAATTTGGTTGCAATCTCCGGCAAGATATAATGGAGTTTTCATCAGAACTACCAAAAAATATCGCCGGAGTATTTTGTACAACTCGTTGATTAATTTTCACTTTCTTTAGTGACAGAATAAATTGCTTGACCAGATGTTTCAGTTTCATTACCAGCAGGGGATTGCCGGAAAGCTTGCCCTGTTCCCATACATACTGGAATTGTGCATTAAAAAGAATACTTCCATTCAGCTGCATTCTTTCGTGGAAAGGGTGGCTGAAGGCATCAGTGTATTTTTCATCCAGGAGGGCCGGTTTGAATGGAAACTGAATGAACAGGTCTACTGCCTTTACCCCGGGGACGTCGCTATCGTACTGCCGGGTCAGCGTTTCGGCAATGAAAAAGGCATCCTCGAACTGGGGACGATATACTGGATCGAATTAAAGATCAACTGGAAAGGCAATGGCGAATTGATGCTGGGCGACTGGAGCCAGCTGAACGAAGCAGAGACCAACGCCATCGGCAAACTTCTTCAATTAAACAACAATCCGGTATTATCAAAACTGCCGGATGCCGGCCGCATACTTGGCTGCATTTCTCATGAAATACATCATCTTGAGCTTGGATATGGCACCCGCATCAATCAACTGACGGATGAATTGCTGATCACCATCACCCGTCATCTTACGCGCCAGAATAATCCATCACGCGACTTTCCGAAAATGTTCCTCAAACTGGAAGAATCGCTGCGGAAAGACCTTTCCCATCAGTGGACCGTGGAAGAAATGGCCGCTATTGCCGGCATGGGCTCCACCCTGTTCAATGAAAAAGTAAAAAGCTTTACCGGGTTCACCCCGATCAACTACCTGATCAATATCCGTATTTCAGAAGCCATCCGGTTATTAAAGAAGAAAGAGATCAGTATCACTGATATCGCGCTTGATACGGGATTTTATTCATCACAGCATTTCTCAACAACATTTAAAAAACTCACCGGGTATACACCGGGAGAGTTCAGAAAAAATAATTTATCTACCGAGTAAAGTTCTTATATGAAATGTATCATAACAATAGAGCTTGGAACCAACGCCGTAAGGATTTTCGCATTCGATCTGAACGGAACGATCATCGGCAGCATGAAGGGTTATTACCCGACCTTCTATTCACAGCCGGACTACAGTGAACAGGATCCCGAGCAGATCTTTATTACGATGTTATATGTACTGAAGAACCTGCTGAATGAAACGATCCACCCCAAGCGATACAAAGTCGCTTCGATCTGTTTCAGTTCCTACATGCACAGCCTGCTGACAGTAGACCGCAACGGCGTTCCCCTCGGAAATGCCATTACATGGTCGGATAACCGGGCAAAAAAAGAAGCCAGTGAGATCAGGGCGTCTGCACTTGGTAATGAGATGTATGATAAGACCGGCACACCGCTCCATCCAATGTCTCCATTGCTCAAGATCGCATGGCTTCGGAAAAATGATCCGAATAAATTCAGCCAGGCCGGAAAATTCTTATCCATAAAATCGTATGTGCTTCACCAGCTCACGGGTGAATACGTGATTGATTACAGTCTTGCCTGCGCCACAGGCATGCTGAATATCCATAAGATAGCCTGGGAAAAAATTGCATTGGAATATGCCGGCATCAGCGCTGAACAATTGCCCCAGCTTGTACCGGTATTTGCGGAAGCGGGTTCGCTGAAAAAAGCATATCAAAATTCACTCGGATTGGGCAGTGATACAAAGATCCTCACAGGATCGAGTGATGGCTGTATGGCCACCCTCGGCGCAGGTATATGGAACACGGATAAAGCAACTGTCACGATCGAAGACAGCAGTGCTGTAAGAGTGGTCGGCGGGAAGATGCTGCATGATGAAAAGCGGCGCGTATTCAACTACCTTATTACGGAGAATTGTTTTGTAAGCGGTGGTCCAAGCAACAGTGGTGGCGCTGTATTTGAATGGTTCGCCAAACAATTCGGTGACTTCCCCACGGCTTATGATGTGGAGAGCTCGATGAATTCAATGTTTGAAGAAGCAACCAAAGTAAATACGGGCTCCGAAGGTTTGCTCTTCCTCCCCTATCTGCTGGGTGAGCGCGCACCTATCTGGAATCCCGATGCAAGAGGAATGTACTTTGGCATTAACATCAAACATGAAAAACAGCATTTCATCCGCGCAACGATCGAAGGCATCATCTATGAGATCTACAGCATCGGCAAGATGCTGAAGGAGCATCGCAACATCAAAGGCCTTTCGATCAATGGAAGTTTTGCCACCAATCCTTTCTGCGCGCAACTGATCGCAGATATGTTCAATGAACCGGTACATACACTTGCGAATCCTAACAGCGTCGGAACCGGTGCCTTCCTCCTGGCAGCTACGGAGATGGGCATCTTCAAATCACTGGATGAAGCGGCAGGTCAGACCGGAACAGGCAAAACCTATATGCCCCTGGAAAATAATCACACGGTATACATGAAATACTTTGAAATCTTCGAAAGGCTCAGTGTAAAACTGGGCGATGAATTTGAAAAGATTGCTGAATTGCAATAAGTAAACCAAAGCTGTATGAAAAAATCTGTCCTCTCAACGGTATGCATTGTAATACTGTTCGCCACAACCATCAATGCCCAGCGCGTATCCCCCGATTCGTCGGCTCTCATTGCTCTCACACCTGAATGGAAAGGAGAACGCTTCAGTGACGGACGGCCAAAAGTTGCCGATAAATACCTTGATCGCTTAAAGAAAGTTCATCTGGAAGAAGCCTGGGGCATTCTGCGCAACAAAGGTTACCAAAATCAATTTGAAGGTGATTGGATGATCATTCACCCGGATTCGGTGATGACGGGCCGTGTTGTAACCGCGCAGTACATGCCGCTCAGGCCCGATTATGACAAGCTCATCAAAGATCAGGGCAAGGTTGAAGGTCGGATCGGCGCAACCAATTCATGGCCCATTGACGTGCTGAAGAATGGCGACGTGTATGTAGCCGACAGTTATGGGAAAGTGGTGGATGGAACGCTGATCGGAGACAACCTCGGCAATGCCATTTATGCAAAGTCATTGCGCGGCGTGATCTTCTATGGTTCTGTGAGGGATGTAGAAGGTCTGGAAGATATCAAAGGCTTCAATGCATGGATCAAAGGCTATGATCCCTCTTACATACAACAGATGATGCTTGCAGGCATCAATGTACCTGTACGCATCGGAAGGGCTTCGGTTTTGCCGGGTGATGTTGTGCTGGCAAAAAAAGGAGGTGTGGTATTCATTCCCGCACATCTCGTGGAAGAAGTGGTGACCAATGCAGAGTTCATCGCACTGCGGGATGAGTTCGGGCATCAACGCCTGCGTGAAGGGAAATATACTCCCGGACAGATAGATACGCAATGGACGGATGCGATCAAAAAAGATTTCCTTCAATGGATAAAGGACAATCCCGGTAAAGTTCCGATGACCATGGAAGAATTGCAAACGCTGATGAGGAACAGGACATGGTGATCATCCATTCTTATATCATCTGACAAGATCAGTCAAATACTCACTATTAATATTCAACCAAAACAATATTTTGCTATGACAGCTTCAGAAAAATACCTGTCCGCACTTGGATTGAAAGATCCGGTCATGGACAACGGCAGCCAATCTGCTGCCGGACCAGTTAACCAAGAGAATAGCCGCCGTTCATTCTTCAAAAAATCGGCTATGGGTGGTATGGCGCTGGGAAGCGCGTTTATGTTCAGTCCGGTCGAAGACCTGCTTGCTCAAACCACGCAGCATATCAACCGGAATTCAAATCCATCAGAGCTTAAGATCACAGATATGCGCTATTGCGTGACGCCTGTGCTTGGCAGGACCGCGATCATACGAATTGATACCAACCAGGGGATCTATGGTCTCGGTGAAGTAAGGGACGGAGCCGATGAACGTTACGCGCTCATGCTGAAAAGCCGCCTGCTTGGTGAAAACCCCTGCAATGTGGAAATGCTTTTCAAAAAGATCAGGCAGTTCGGTGGCCCGGCAAGACAGGCCGGTGGTGTTTGCGCAGTGGAAATGGCGCTGTGGGACCTTTGCGGCAAAGCATATAATGTTCCTGCCTGGCAATTGCTTGGCGGACGCTATCGCGATAAAGTGCGCTTATATGCGGACACTCCGGAAGCCGGTTCACCGGAAGAACAAAAAAAACTCATCGATTACCGGATTCACGAACAGGGATATACCTGGCTGAAAATGGATATCTCCATCAACGAACTGATGGGTAAACCCGGTACGCTGATCAATGCCGATCAGTGGAAGAATAAATCCGGCAACCTTGCCCAATGGGGCGACATGAACAATATCATGTCTTATGCAAACACAGTTCACCCATTTACCCAGATACAGATCACAGAAAAGGGCCTGGCCGAATTAGCACGTATCGTTGAAAACGTCCGTAGCATGGTTGGCTATGAGATCCCGATCTCTTCTGACCACTATGGCCATTTCGATCTTAACAACGGGATCCGTCTTGGAAAAGCTCTTGAAAAATACAGGCTGGCCTGGCTGGAAGATGTTGTTTCCTGGGAACTCACGGATCAGTGGAAGGCGCTCAGCGATGCGCTTGAAACACCCTGTCTTACAGGTGAAGATATTTACCTGCTGAAAGGATTCAGATCACTGATCGATAAAAAAGCGGTGGACATTGTACATCCTGATCTCGCTTCTTCCGGAGGACTGCTTGAAACAAAACGGATCGGGGATTACGCGGAAGAGAATGGTATTGCGATGGCAATGCACCAGGCAGGCACACCGATCTCCTTTATGGCAAGCGTTCATTGTGCGGCCGCTACGCAGAATTTCCTGGCACTCGAGCATCACTCCATCGATCTTCCCTGGTGGGAAAGCCTTGTCAAAACCACAGACGGCAGAAAGCTCATCACAAAAGGCTTCGCGAATGTGCCGTTATCTGCCCCCGGTCTTGGAATTGAACTGAATGAAGAAGTATTGAAACAGCATCTTCACCCGAAAGATAAATCTTACTTCGAACCGACACCGCAGTGGGATGAGTTGCGGTCGCATGATAGGGTGTTTAGTTAAGGAAAAAGTCAAAAGTAAAAAGTAAAAATGTCAGTCTTTGAGAAAGGGCACAGTTATATCTGACAGTGCGATTCTATTTTAAAAACGCTGACTGGTAATTTTTGACGTGATTAAAAACAATAAAGATGAATACAAAAAACAATGCTGTATACAGGCTGTTCTTTATACTCGCGGCGGTTTGTGCGGCGCTGTATATATTCTTTACAATAGAGAAAGTGCATTCCACTGCGGGTTGGTTGCTGGTCGCATTTTTTGTGTGCCTTGCGGTGGGTTTTAGGGGCGTGAAGGCTTTGCGCGGCTTTTCGTATACAGTATGCATACTCGGTGCGGTTTGTATGGCGATGTATTATCCGCAATACTTTTCTACCATCGGGGATTTTAAGCTTTCGAAACTCACCATTCCGTTGTTGCAGATCATCATGTTCGGCATGGGTACGGAATTAAGTTTGAAAGATTTTGGAGAAGTGATGAAGGCACCCAAACAGGTTGTTGCCGGTCTGATCTGTCATTTCACGATCATGCCATTTCTGGGACTTGGCATTGCGATGGCATTCGATTTTTCCGGGGAGATCGCGGCCGGGATCATTCTGATCGGTTGTTCTCCGAGCGGACTTGCATCGAACGTGATGTCTTATCTTGCCAAAGCTAATCTTGCACTGTCTGTTTGCATTACAGCACTCTCCACTTTACTCGCGCCATTCCTGACACCGTTGCTGATGAAGCTGCTGGGTGGTCCTTATATCCAGCTTGATTTCTGGGCAATGGTCTGGGACATCAGTAAGATCGTGCTTATCCCAATTGCCGCAGGTCTTGTATTCAATCATTTTCTTCACGGGAAATTCGGATGGCTTGATAAAGCTTTGCCCTTTGCTTCCATGGGCGGCATCATGTTCATCATTATCATCTTCATTGCCGCCGGGCGGAATAATCTGCTGCAGGTTGGATTATTGTTATTGCTCGCTGTATTCATTCACAATGTTGGCGGATTCCTGATCGGTTACTGGGTAGCAAGACTTCTGCGCTTCCCGGAGAAAGATTGCAGAACGATCTCGATCGAAGTGGGCATGCAGAATGGCGGGTTGGCATCCGGTCTTGCGCTGAATATGGGCAAGATGGCTACGGTCGGGCTTGCCCCGGCGATCTTCGGCTCACTGATGAATGTTACAGGCTCTACACTGGCGAGCTGGTGGCATAACCATCTTCCTGAAGAAGATAAACAAGCGGCTGCTGATACCAGTCTCAACCCGATCGTTAATCCATAAAAAACCTATATGCACTACAGAAAATATTCAATGAGCATCCTGCTGGCCATCGCGATGTTCCCATTATGCATGAACGCACAGGAAGTGCAGATCAGCAAACAGGAATTGATCGCGCTGACCCCTGAATGGAAAGGCGAACGGTTCCCTGATGGCCGACCAAAGGTTTCCGACAAAATCCTGGAGCGGATGCGATCGGTCAGCGTGGAAGAAGCATGGGCGGTCATGAAGAACGCGGGATATGGATACCAGGTGGCAGAAGACTGGAAGCTGATCAATCCCGACAGTGTATTGGTTGGAAGAGCCGTCACCGCCACTTTCATGCCTGCGCGGCCGGACGTGTGGAAGGCGATCGATACAGTGGGCAAGGCCAAAGGAAAACGCGGACAGAACAGCTGGCCCGTTGACGTGCTGGTCAAAGGCGATGTGTATGTAGCTGATCAGTTTGGTGCGCATAAAAATGGCCCGACCATCGGCGATAATGTGGGTAACGCTATTTATGCGCGCACCGGCAACGGCATCGTGTATGATGGCGCACTGAGAGATGTGGAGGGATTAAAAGAGATCGGAGGCTTCACGTCTTTCTATACAAGCTATGATCCTTCGTATCATAATCCTCCGGGAGATTTAAATACAATGCTTGTCGGGATCAATCATCCGACGCGGATCCGCACAGTCACTGTAATGCCGGGAGATGTGGTGCTGGGTAAACTCGGCGTGGTATTATTCATTCCCCCGCATCTGGCGGAAAAAGTATGCACCACGTCGGAGATCGTGCGTCTCCGGGATATGTTCGGTCATCAGCGCCTGCGCGAAGGCAAGTACACAGCCGGTCAAATCGATGCCAGATGGTCCGATGAAATTGAAAAGGATTTCTCGAAATGGATCAATGATCACATCAATGAACTGCCTGTGCCAAAGGAAACGATCAGGGAATTTTTGAAGGATAGAACGTGGTGAGATAAGTCAAAGTCAAAATTCAAAAGTAAAAGTCAAAAGTAAAAAGGGCTTAACGGATAACAGAGCTGTCATCAGAGATTAGCCTGTGACTTTCCATCTAGCAACACGAATCAAAAGGGGCGTTATCCCGGCCGGGCAGCCAAAGATAAATTGCTGTAGTCAGACTGCCAGAGCCGGGAGCCCCACGAATCTTAAAATCTGCAAGATCTGTAGCATCTATTCTTCATCAATAAAAAAACTAACCATGCAACATAACAGTAATTCCAGGCGATCATTTCTCACCAAAGCAGCCATTGCTGCCGCAATGACACCATTTGCTTCTTTGGATAGTTTTGCGAATGGATACACTACAGCAATTAATAACGCACCCAAAGCTTCGGCTCCCTCCGATCTGAAGATCACTGATGTGAAATGCGGCTACATCAAAGGCAGTCTTTTTGTAAAGATCTACACCAACCAGGATATCTGGGGATGTGGTGAAGGCGTAGATGCGGTGCCGGGCACATATCATTTGGTAAAGAATTTTGGCAACCGGATCAAAAATCAAAATCCGTTGAATGTTCATCGTCTCTTTGAAAATATCCGGCGGTCCGGTTTTTTCCAGGGCGCGCAATCTGGCATGTATGTGGCGGTGCTGTCTGCGATTGAAACGGCGTTATGGGATCTGGCAGGCAAAGCACTCAATGTGCCGGTCTATCAATTACTCGGCGGAAAGTTCCGCGATAAGATAAGGGTCTACTGTGATACCGCTTTGTATCAGCGCAATCTTCCGCAGCCAAAAGATTTTGCCGACGCTGCTTTGAAATCAAAGAACATGGGTTTCAATGCGATCAAGTTTGATCTCGACCAGGCCAATGATCCCAATAAGTATGACTTCTATAACTGGACGGCCAGTCCCGGTGAGTTGCAGCGCATGTATGACCAGATCGCTGCCGCACGCACTGCTGTGGGACCAAAAGTGGACATCCTTGTAGATATGCATGGGCGCTATGACGCAGTGACGGCGCAGGCCATCTCCAAACGTCTTGAACCACTTAACCTGCTCTGGCTGGAGGAACCTATTCCTGCTGAAAATGCGGAAGCATATAAAGAGATCACAGAATCGACAAGTACACCGATTGCCGCCGGCGAAAATCATTATCTCGCGTATGGTTTCCGGAGATTGCTTGAGATCGGTGGCGTGGATATCGTAATGCCGGATCTGCAAAAATGCGGCGGGCTTGGCGAAGGACAGCGTATTGCCAACCTGGCCAACCTGTATTATAAACCATTCGCTCCGCATATGGTCGCATCATTTCTCGGCTGTATGGCTTCCTGCCATGTTTGCGCGTCTGTACCTAACTTCCTGATCCTTGAATGGCAATCTTATTTTCATACAGACCCCATGTTCAAAGAGATCGTGCATTATGATGGAGAATGGGTAAAGGACAGTTTTATCACCCTGTCTGAAAAACCCGGCATCGGTGTCGAGATCAATGAAGAAGGAATGAAAAAGTATGCGATCCCTGATGTGCCGTTCTTTCAATAAAAAGCAGCGGTCAACTCTTCCGGAGCTGACCGCTGTTATAGTTTAATCAACTCACCTAACCGATAAAAGCCAGGATATTCTTATTGTTGGTTTCTGCCTCCGTTACAGGCATGACCGACCGGCCAACAAAACGATCTAATGATCACCAGTGAATTTATTTCCGCTATACATTCCGTCTTTATAGATCGGTCCTTTTTCGTCAGTGAAGAATAAAACCAATTCAGCGCCATTATCTGCATGAATGGAAAGCTCTTCGTCGCGGAACACGATACCATCTTTTTTTGCCAGCGTCATATCCCTCACCCTGATCTCACCCTGGTACACGTACAAAAGACCGGTCAATCCGCTTGCGGGCAATTCCGGAAGGTTGGTGCTCGTGCCTTCTGTCAGTTTAATATCATAGATCCAGGTTTGACTGCTGAATTGCAACCCGGCGCCGGGCGAAGGCGATGCGAGCAAACGCCATTGGTTCTCGCTGTAAAGATCATCGAGATCCCGGAACATCACCACAGGGGTCAGATCTTTTTCGCCGGGCCGGATAAAGATCTGCAGCCCTTCATGAGGTTCAGCCATTCCGTCGATATCTTCCTCATGATAAAAAAGACGCCCAGCCTTCATCAGCATCAGCCGTTTGCCACCGATCGTTTCGCTGAATCCTTCAGAGTCGGTGTGATTCACTTTTCCGCTTCTGAAATAAGAAAGTATTTCATCATTGACGTGTGGATGCATGGGAATATGATGCTTACCCTGAAATCTTGCATGATCGATCCTTCCGATACTGCCGATACCGGAATCATTACCGGATAAACTCAGGCCGGGATATAACATCTGGATGGGGCCTCTGCCGGCGAATGAATTGCCGGAAATTTTCTGTAACATAATGAAAGTATTAAAGCAATGCCGGAGAAACACCGGCATTACATGATTTGAATTATTTGAACAGGAGTGAAAAGATCTCTTCTGCAAGGATCGGTTTTACTTTTTCACCTTCCGGAGTAGCCCAGCTATGCACCAGTTCCGATACGAACTGATTGATGGTAGTTGTTCTTACACCTTGTGATTCCCAGGTCTGCCGCGCAACATCTTCCGCGATCTGCGTAGGTGAACCGCCGCCTTCTATCACCACCTGTACATCAAATCCTTCTTCCTGCATGGAGATCGCAGGCCATACGATACATACATCATTGGTAAGACCAGCCATCACCACATTTTTTTTGCCACCGGCAGCTTTCAGCACCGCGGCTCTGAATGCAGGATCATCCCAGGCATTGGTGATACCTTCACGTTTAACTCTTGCCGCATATTCAGCAGGCAGGATCTCCTGCAGATCTTTGATCAGCGGACCCTGTACCAGTTCTTCCTGGCTGGTTGTTAATACTACCGGTATAGAAAGATCTCTCGCGATCCTCGCGAGCGCACGGGCCCTGGAGATGATCACTTCATGGGGACGGTTGGCGGAAAAATTAAGTGTACCTTCCTGGTGATCGATCAGTAACATTACGGTGTTGTCAATTGCAAACTTTTTCATCATTTATAGTTTTTGTTATGTAATTGTTGATGACAGAACAAAACTACTTTCACGATGAAGGCAGGGACGATGACCTTTGTCACAATCGGTCTGTGACAAAAGTCACGACCAGCAATATGCGATAATTGAAAGGGAAAACTGGATGAAACACATCAGCGGGCACCTGGCTTACGGATCCTGCTAAGTGTCTCCCGCGCAATGCCGAGGTAGGAAGCGATCTGGTGCAGTGGGAACCGCTGAACAATTTCTGGATACTGTTGCTGAAAATTTTCATACCGGCTGACGGCATTCAGGCTGATCGTATCATCCAGCCTTTTTTGAGAAGCAATATGATTGTTCTCGCTCATTTGCCAGAACATGGCATTGATCGCGGGAATGGTTAATATTGTATCCAACTGTGCACGGGGCAGCAGCAGCAATTCAGTATCCTCCCACGCTTCTATAAAATACTTTGAGGGTGTTTGATTCATAAAACTCTGCCTGTCCACCACCCACCAGTTTTCAATGGTCAACTGCAGAATATGTTCGGCCCCGCTATCATCCACACTGAACTGCCGCATCGCACCTTTCAGGATAAAACCAGTGAACTTGCAAACCTTTCCTTCCTCAAGGAAAAATTGCTTACGTCTCAGTTTTTTGAATTCCATGGAAGTACGGATGACCTCCTGCTCAGGTTCTGTAAGAGTTTGTTTACTGTAGCGATTGATATAAGTGAAAAGCGCGTCGTACATGTTCAGCGAAATGATTAAAGGCGGTGACGCTTCAAATGTAATGTTTTACCTGCTGGATTTTGCTATTTGTGGCTGGCAATTTTCATCAATTACCAGGCTGCTGATGAGATAAGAATAGATGAATAAAAAGACGGTCGTATCAGACCGTCTTTTATTAACAGCAATATTTATA
This sequence comes from Citrobacter freundii, assembly GCA_003243445.1. Lineage (GTDB taxonomy): Bacteria > Bacteroidota > Bacteroidia > Chitinophagales > Chitinophagaceae > Terrimonas_A. Next base: position 81,987 of record QFQQ01000007.1, on the reverse strand, counting down.
AAGCCGGATCTTTCTGGCACGAACATCCGCCAGGCAACCTGCCTTCAGGCCTAACTGGTTTTCAAACTTTGCATATCGATCACATACCTGAATCGCACTTCTTCCGACCTGATCTTATCAAACACCTCATTGATGGTATGTATAGACACCAGTTCCACCTCGGGAGCAATGCCGTTCTCCGCGCAAAAGTTCAATACTTCCTGCGTTTCAGCAACACCACCGATCAGGGAACCTCCGACAGAAAGCCCACTCATCGCCAGCAGATTATTATCTAAAGGTTTGGTATAAGCCCCGAGCAGTCCTACTGTAACCAGGCTGCCGTGAATATCCAGCAATGAAAGATATGGAGTAAGATCAAATGGATCAGGTATTGTACAAAGCAGGAAATCAACGGATGCTGTACGCGCTTTCATGGCTGCTTCGTCTTCGCTTATCAGCACGTCATCTGCACCGAGTTCCAATGCAGCGGCTTGTTTCGAGGAATGAGTGGTGATAGCCGTCACCGTTGCTCCGAGGGCTTTCGCGATCATTACGCCCATATGTCCGAGGCCGCCAATGCCAATAATCCCCACACGCTTCCCGGCAACTTCAGCTTTCTTCAATGGCGAGTAGGTTGTCACACCCGCACACAAGATCGGCGCAGCACGTTGCATGTCTATCACATCCGGGATACGTAATACAAAGTCTTCTTTGACTACAATTTCAGCCGAGTATCCGCCAAAAGTATTGAACGATTTATCAACAGGTTTCAGATAACCATTATACGTCATGGTCGGCCCCGTGTCCGATAAACAATACTGCTCTTCATTATGCTGACAGGAAGCGCATACGCCGCAGGAATCGATCATACATCCTACTCCGACAATATCACCTTCTTTGTATTTTTTTACATCGCTGCCTATTGCTATTACGCGCCCGATGATCTCATGCCCCGGCACACATGGATAAATCGTATTCTTCCAATCGTTCTCCACCTGGTGAATATCGGAATGACAAACACCACAGTAGAGGATGTCGATCGCTACTTCATCGGCAGCAGGTGGCTCCCGTTCAATATCCATTTGCTGTAATGTTTTTCCCCCGATCAGCCCACCAGTTGCTCCGTAACCTTTTACCATAAAAGTTTCTGTCTGCTTCGGCTGTGTTATAGTAACTGTTTTCATAACATTATGTTTCTTATTGAGAAGCAACGTTTATGCCTGTAATATCTAAACATAATTATTATCGGGACTACACACCATCCGTATAAATGCGAAAACGAGGTTACATATACCCGGATCAATTTACCCACATTCAACCCCATGGCTTCATTCTTGCTGCGTTCTACCGCTCAACCATTCCTCACCAAACGCATTCGTTATGGATGACAAACACACGAACATAAAAGGTGCGGACAAACCAACATTAGAGCACCTGATCGAAAAAAGCCGGGAATTAAAGGAACAGTCGAAAAAGACATCAGCGCACCTGGCAGAATTGCAACAGGATGCAAAAGACCTGTTGAAGGAATCATCCGCTGAGAAATCACGCGAAGATTCAATAACAAATGATTGATAAAAACTGTCTATAGATGGTGGCTTGTAAAACAGGGGCAACCTGTTATAACCCTTTCGTGGTGGCGGAAGGGTTTTTTCTTTTGTTAAAGCAAACAAGATCCCAGCGATAAAGTACCAGGTTGAATCAAGCCGGGCCATGTACTGCTGATTCAGCCAGCGATCTTTGAGATCACGGCAAGTGTTGCGGTAATCGTGCATACATTTCTACAACCGGCAATTTTTTTTACGCAAAAACGGATCGTAGCGCTATGGGCATGTCTACCTCATTCTGGTTTTTCAGGCGCAGTTACTCCGTATTTTCCCGGATCGATATTCAGGTAAAACAAAACCTGACCTGCCTGGCGAACCTTTTGATGTATACCATGTGTACCCGCAAAGCAGATAGCCATGGAAGCAAAACAAATAAAACCAATGATCCTGTTGGTGGATGATGAACCCGATATACTGATCCTGCTCAAAGCAAAACTCAGCCGCAGCGGCTATGTAGTGGAAACATGTTATAATGCAGAACATTTTCTGGATGCTGTGCACGCCCGTCACCCGGATCTGATCCTGATGGACATTACGATGAAAGGAGTTGATGGCGGCAGTCTTTGTCAGCTGCTGAAAACATCCGACATCACCCACCATATACCCATTATTCTTTTTTCGGGCAATGACAATGTGCAGCGGATCGCAAGCGATTGCCGGGCTGACGCTGTGTTAAGAAAACCTTATGACCCGGCTGCCTTCGATCGTGTATTGCATCAGTTTATCCGTAAAGATCAGATATGAGCTATAGCGACAGTTGCATATCGCTCTTTCTACTGTCACATTTTCGCCACAAGAATATCGCGGCTCAACTCAGCTGTGTTGGCAACGGCAACTTGCAGCGAGCCTTGTTACGTACTTTTTTCACACATCGCAGCAATACCCGAAACGGGCCAATATGGATTTATCGGATACCCGTTCTTGGCAGGCTCATTAATAAATTCGATCTTACTAATATAACCCTGATCGTTTACTACTACTACCACTACTGCACATGAAGAGGCTTTCAACCGGCAAATTTTACCCAGAACAAGAGACTGCCAGACTATCAAGACTGCACGAATATGAGATCCTCCACACGGCGCCGGAAACTGAGTTCGACCGGATCGTCGAGCTCGCGGCAGATATCATGCAATGTCCCGGGGCGTTTATCAACTTTGTAGACACAGATAAAGTATTTTCAAAAGCCAGCATAAAAGGTTTTCCGGCTGAAGGCATTCCGCGTGAAAAGACATTATGTGGTCTGGCAATTTTATCGGACGAAGTGCTGGTGGTGGAAGACATTTATCAATACGATCAGCTTGAACAAAGCCCATGGACACAAGAAGAGACAGGTCTTCGCTTCTATGCCGGCGCGCCGCTCACCACTACTGATGGTTATCGTCTCGGTACTTTATGTGTTGTTGACTCTGCTCCGCACACACCAACACCGGACCAGTTGCGTATGCTGGAGACACTTGCGCGTATAGTCATGGACAAACTGGATGTCCGCGTTGGTCACCGAAAGGCGTTCGCCATCCAGACCGAGTATGTGAACCGGACCATGCATGACCTGAAGAATTACGTCAGCAACCTCATCATTGCCGCCGATATTCTGAATAAGCAAAATATTAAAGAAACCTTACCTACCGTAACAGACATAATCAACCGCAACACCAAACGCATTGCCGAACGCCTTGATGACGTGCTCAATCTCTCCCGCATCCAGCATACCGCCTATGAGCTGAACATCCAACGCTGCGAACTGTCTTCATTACTAGACCACGTGATCGACAACTACACGCTTGCCGCCAGGGATAAGCAACAAACCCTTGTAAAAGCATACGCAAATGATCTTTTTATCAATGGTGATTGCAGCACGCTGACGGAAGTATTTGAAAACCTTTTAAGCAATGCCATCAAATATTCTTATCCCGGCACTTCCATCCAGATCGTAGCAGAACGGAGGGAAAACGAGCTGGTGATCGCGTTTCATGATGATGGTCAGGGCCTGACTGAGTCCGACAAGGAAAAACTCTTCACCCGCTATGCAAAACTCAGTGCCACCCCGACAGGTAAAGAAACTGCAAACGGGCTGGGTCTTGCCATTTCCAAAATACTGGTCGATCTTAATAAAGGTAAACTATGGGCTGAAAGCGATGGGCCCGGCACAGGCGCCTCCTTTTTTGTATCCTTCCAGGTTGTTGAATGAACCGCCCGAACTTCTGACCCCGGCAATTTATCTGCGGGATCCGCGCGATCAGCTATATAGCAAATACAAAGCTCAGCAATGGCTTCCTGCAAAAGACAGATAAGATCTGCGGAATCTGCGGGATCCAACGCACCCACTGATAAAAAGACCAACGATTCCCATCAGGTTTTTGGCACAGTAATGCATACTATACTGTGAAAAACAACGACCATGAACCCATATCCCGACTACAGTTCAAAAACAATTGTGATCACAGGTGCATCCAGCGGCGTAGGCAAAGCAATGGCTCTCGCACTTGCATCCACCGGAGCTAAACTTGTACTCGCGGCCAGAAGAAAAGATGCGCTCGAGGAACTGGCTCTCGAATGCGAATCGCTCGGAAGTGTGGCACTGGCGGTACCAACAGATACACGCAAAGCCCAGGATGTGGAATATCTTGCAGCCCAGGCTGCCGCTTTCGGCGGCGCGATCGATGTGTGGATCAACAATGCCGGCGTCCTTGCTGCGGGTGCACTTGAAGATATTCCTTCTTCCGTGAATGAACAGGTTATTCAAACTAATCTTATCGGTTATATAAATGGCGCAAGAACCGTGATTCCTTATTTCAAAAAACAAGATCATGGTATACTGATCAACAATATTTCGGTTGGAGGCTGGTTTCCTACACCCTATGGTGCTGCTTACACCGCCAGTAAATTCGGCCTGCGTGGATTTTCAGCAGCCATCAAAGGCGAACTGAAGGGCTGGTCTCATATTCATGTCTGTGATCTTTATCCTGCGTTCCTTGATACACCCGGAATGCAACACTCGGCCAACTATACAGGCAAAGCATTAAAACCTGTGCCACCCGTATACGCACCACAACGGGTGGCGCAAGCAGTGATCGATCTCATCGACCGGCCCAGACCGAGTAAAACGGTCGGCCTGACTGCAAGTCTTCTGCGCTTATCATCATTGCTCTTTCCCCGCATCAGCAGGGCGGCAACAGTCGGCGTGATCAGGAGATACCTTGAGCGCGCGGATGATATTGAGCACACAAGCGGCAACGTATTGCAGCCGGTGGCATTTGGCACAAGCGCTGAAGGTGGCTGGCAAAAAAATAATCATAGCCGGAAAAAGACCGGCTTACTGGTCGCAGCGGCAGCAGGTCTTCTGCTCGGCTTTGGCTTGGCACATGCACGGAGATCATAGATCTGCCGCGCTATTTTAATTCTTACACTGATAAATACAACCTATATGAAAACTCCTGATCAACCACTTGGCATTGCTGTCATCGGACTGGGCGAATATGGCGCAGGTCAATTGATACCGGCATTACAACACACTTCACATTGCAAACTCACAGGTCTGGTATCAGGCGATCCGGCAAAACTGGACAAATATGCGAAGCAATATAAGATCGATCAGGCCAATTGCTATAACTATAACAACTTTGATCAGATCGCCGGAAATAAGGAGATCGATATTGTATACATCGCTTTACCGAACTCAATGCACCTCGAGTTCACCCGTCGCGCTGCCGATGCAGGCAAGCATATCATATGTGAAAAGCCAATGGCCTGTTCGGTTGAAGACTGCCGGGAAATGATCAGCATTGTTCAGCAAACAGGAGTCCGCTTCTCCATGGGCTATCGTCTGCATTTTGATCCATACAACCAGGAGATGATGCGGCTCGGGCAACATGAACAGTTCGGCGCAATTGATAAGATGCTTTTGCAAAACAGTTATACGATCGAACCCGGCGTATGGCGTTTGAAGCACTCGCTCGCAGGTGGCGGGCCGCTTGTAAACAATGGCATCTATTGCGTACAGGCGGCAATGTATATCACCGGCAAATTACCTATTGCAGTGGAAGCAACATTCGCGGCTGTAACAGATCCCGGGAAATTCAGTGAAGTGGAAGAAGGTATCAACTGGACCATGTATTTCGGCAACGGCGTGATTGCAGAATGCGAAACCAACTATTCCAAAGAACAGAACATCATGCGTGTTGATGCGGAGCAAGGCTGGTTTGAATTGAGCCCGGCTTATGAATATGAAGGATTGAAAGGCCGCAGTTCCCGGGGTGAAATACATTTTGGCCCCGTCAATCAGCAGGCACGGCAGATGGATGACTTCGCACGCTGCATCATCGAAGACATTCCTACACGGGTTCCCGCGGAAATGGGATTGCGCGATATGGAGATCATTACCGCCATCTATGAATCGGCTACAACGGGAAAGAGGATAGAATTGAATCTTGGTGAGTTTGTGGCGTTGCCTGAGTTATAAACGATTCTGCAATACCATACAATAATGAACTCGTCACTTAAGTAAAAAGTCAAAAGTCAAAAGTAAAAAGGTTCCCAGGCAAAGTATATTTCTGTGGGCAGTTTGATATTTTTTACTTTTGAATTTTTACTTTTTACTTTGAACCTAAATAACCCCCGTAAACAGCTAAGTCTACGGGGGCCTGGAGAAGTTGAACGCAAAAAAGACTAGTAACGCTGATACATTGTATCCCGGCGTTCCCTCTTATCTTTCTTATGCTTTTTGGAAGTGTCCTTTTTAGGAAGCGTGTCCTGGTAAACGGTTGAAGCATTCATTTCCTGTGCTGAATTAGTTGATTCGCTGTTACCGGCAAATGAAAGCAAGGCAATGCTCACGGCCGCTGTGCAAAGTAAAAGTTTCATGGTTGTACGTTTTTGGTAAGAAATAATTTTCCTATTCAGAGACCAAAACGTTGCCAGAAAAAAAACGGATGAATCACAGTATTGTTTACGGATGCCCGAGTGAAAATATCCCCATACCCGCCCAAAGCGGGCATAATCGACCGCGATACATATGCATACAGGTACACACGGAGCGCGGCAATAGCCTGTTAAGTATCCGATTTTATTTAGTCTGTATAATAGTGAGATAAGTTGCAGAGACTTCAGTGAGATGAATAACCAGAAGATCCACCGGTTGCAAGCATGACATTCACTTCTTCGATGACGAAGATCAATCAAGTGCTCTCAGTGAAACTTCAATGATATCAGCAAAAAAAGAAGGGTCAGTATTGGATTTAACAGCGACCTGGAAACCCTTGATCGTGTTGGATAAAAACCTGGCGAGGGATTGTGCCGATTGCGCCGATGATATTTCCCCGGATGCTTGTCCCCGTTTCAATGCCTGTAGCAGTAACTCTTCCATATCCTGTTCACCCTGGCATACAAGTGCACGCACAGCCTTATCCTGTGCGGCCAGCTCCACTCCTGCATTGGTCAGTAAACAACCCTTTTGCTGCCGGTCCTGCAACAAGCCTTTTACAGTCGCTTCCAGCAGATCACGGATGGCTGCCTTCATGGACTTTGCTTCACTCATCTGGATCGCCAACTGCCGGGTACTTTCCTGTTTATATGCTTTCAACGCCTGCAAATAAAGCTGATGTTTATCCCCGAACGTATCATACAGGCTTGAACGGCTGATGCCCAGCGCGTCCACAACCTCTTGCATTGAGGTAGCGGCATAGCCTCTCCTTGAAAAAAGCTGGATGGCTTTTTTCAGTACAGCCTGTTCATCAAAATCCTTCGTTCTTGCCATAATAACAAAACTTTGTCCTTGCGCCATAAACGGAAGGGCAAAGTTACCAAATTTAGACCGTTAATGATTAACGCATGCCGCCGCTGGCAATGATCGTTTCACCGGTCAGCCATTTGGAATCTTCGGATGCGAGGAATACAGCGATCGGTGCAATATCATCGGGCTTGCCAATACGTCCAAGCGGAGCCTGCTGCGCAATTTGCTTTTCAAAATCACTGCCGATGAAGCCGGCAGTATGTGTCCCTTCAGTTTCCACCATACCGGGATTGATCGAATTCACGCGGATCTTTTTGGGACCAAGTTCCCTTGAAAGCACTCCCGTGATCGCATCCACAGCGGCTTTAGTGCCGGTGTAAACAGCACTGCCGGGAGGCGTGATGCGAGTGACTGCAGAGCCTATATTGATGATGCTGCCGCCCTTATCTCCAAAACTGCGAACGGCACCTTTGGTCACCAGCAGTAGACCGAGTACATTGATGTTAAAATGCTGATAGAAATGAGCTTCGGTAATTTGCTCGATCTCGCCGAACTGGTAGACGCCTGCGTTGTTCACCAGCACATCCACTGATCCCAGTTCTTTGTGGATCTGCTCAAACAGCCGCTCAACATCCGCCTCTTTGGCTACATCAGCCTGCAAAGCCACCGCCTTGCCACCGGCCGCCACAATATCCGCTACCACTTTCTCTGCATCCTGCTTAGCTGATGCATAATTTACTACCACGCTGGCACCTTCAGCAGCAAGACTCTTCGCAATACCAGCTCCTATCCCTTTGGAGGCACCGGTTACCAGCGCCACTTTGTTCTCTAATTTTTTCATATTGATTGTAGATCGGTTTGATTTTTTATTGGAACGATCATTCCACAAATTTATACAATTCCGGAACATTCATTCCAAATTAATTTTTTTTCACACTTCTTTAAAAGAGTAAACAATCTTTCAATTGAGTTGTTGGAAGCCACAATTACCCAATAAACCCTTAACACAGATCATGCAGACTCAAGAGATCATTCTCAAACAAATCGTACAGGCCTGGGATGCGCAAGTGGCCGCAACGGATAAATTACTTGAACAATTTTCCGAAACGCAATGGATGAAACCTGTCGCGCCATCGCGCAACAGGGGGATTTATATTCTTGGGCACCTGGTGGCCATACATGACCTTATGTTGCCGTTACTGAGATTCCAGGACGCTTGTTTCCCTGAGCTTCACCAACAATTTGTCCGCACGCCTGATAATGCGGACGCAGCCATACCGTCTTTGGACGAACTGAAAAAAGCCTGGAATACGGTCAATGAAAAATTGCGGCAACACATGAATGAGCTTACTGCAGAACAGTGGACCAGCCGTCATGGAAATGTATCCGATGAAGATTTTGCGAAAGAGCCGCACCGCAACCGGATCAATGTATTGATCAGCCGCACAAATCACCTGAGTTATCACAGGGGGCAATTGATTCTTTTAGCTGATAAGGCGTAGTGCTGAAGGAAGCCCTTCTGTTTTCAGAGGGTTTTAATGCAATGTTGTTTGGTTAAGGGTTTGAAACTCCTCGGATATTGTCAGTCCGGCTCCTGGATCAAGTCCGGGAAAGGCTGAGCAATGTCATTAAGTTAAGAAGTTTGTTCTTCCATACTGGCGTAAGGTTCCTCCTCCGGCGGACACGTCCCGCAGATTTCGCAGATTTATCCATCTGATTATTGCCTCGTTATTCTCTAATAAAACTGGCTTCAGTCTGTATCCGCAGATTACGCAGATATCTTTGAGTTATCAGGAAATTATCTGCGAAATCTGCGGACGCAAATAAAACATAATCGTTTATAGGTGATCATTTCATTTGTCGGACTGATAATCTGCGGGATCTGCGGGACCCCTACGCCAGTATTGGAAGAACAAACTTCCAGGCCCTGATGCGTCTGAAGAACGCGAGGCTTTGTCCATTCCCCGAGAACTTCTCCCTTATCCGGGTATTCTTTGCCCGTTTACGGGCACTCCCTGAGCCTGCATCTCTCGTATTTTACATCAGTAATACATGTAACCTTTCCTTTGAAAAGCAAACCAGCCCTTAGAAAATCGGTGCAAACAATCAACAAGCGCTGGAAAATATAAGCCCTGTTTCGAACAGGGCTTTTGCGTTTGCAATGCCGGTAGTATTATTTAATAAAGTCCACTTCCCGATTACCTCTCCTTTTGGCTGAAGGCCCTTCATCTTATCAATCGTTTCATCGCTCTATTACGGGATTATGTCCCTTCTATTGCGTTAAGTCGACCATCAGCCATCGGTCATCGGCCATCGAACGACTGTGGGGCAATAACTAGCAAGTTGGGTTAAATAGCTCGCCAGGCATACTGATGCTGCGCAATCAGTTATCCCGGATATACTCCTTACCTCGCCGACACCGGCAATACAAATGAAAATGCAGCCCCCTCTCCTGGCAGACTGCTCACTCCGATCGATACATGATGCAACTCCAGGATCTTTTTTACAATTGCCAATCCGATACCCATTCCCTTTTTCGGCTGCTCATCCGTATGCAGTTGCTTATAACGTTCAAAAATAAACGCCTGCTCTTCAGGCGGGATCCCGATCCCCGTGTCTGCCACTTTCACTTCAATTCCCGCATCACTTTTTTTCAGATGGATGGTAATGCGGCCGCCATCCGGCGTGAACTTGAAAGCGTTATCGATCAGGTTCTGCAACACGCGTTCAGTAAGCGCTATATCAGCAAAAGCCGGTGGCAAATTGCCTGGCGCATCCAGTTCCAGCCGGATATTCCGTTCATTCGCCTTCAGCTGATAGGACATCAGTATATCCGCCGCAAGTTCATTCAGCAGGAAGGGTTCTTTCGATGGCGCCACCTGGTTCGCTTCGAGTTTCGCATATTGAAATAACTGTTCCACCAGCACCGACAACTTACGGCTGCTTTCCGCCACTATCGTCAGATACTTGTCCTTGTCTTGCTCCGTCAGCTGATCTTTCTTGATCAGCAGTGTTTCAACATATCCCTGCATGATCGATAACGGCGTACGAAGATCATGCGATACATTCGCGATCAGTTCCTGGCGGAACTTATCAGTGGCGCTGATCTTATCAAAATTGTCAACGATCGTATCCGCCATTTCATTGAACGTTGATGTGAGCACGCCGAGGTTACCCTTCACCTGCCCCTCTATCCTTGCGCTATAATCGCCCTCTTTGAACCGGTGTACGACGCCGGCAATCTGGCAAATACTGTCTGTGATCAAAAAGAACGTAACCACGCCAACGATCAATGCGATCAGCAGGGCGCAAAAGAAAAGATACTTGCCAAGGCTGAACGAAAGATCACTGTTCAACGCGGCCAGGATCTGACGTTGCTTTTCGCTGGCGAGTACAGCATACACATAACCTAGCAACTGTCCATTCTCATAAACAGGTGCGGCCGAAAAAATGCTGCGTTCTCCCGGTTCCTTGGGATTATCACCCAATGGACGCTCGCCTTCTTTTACCCGCAGCCATTCTTTCACGTTTGCAATATTTACCTGGTGTTGCCGGACGGACTTATCAGGTACCACATAGTCAGTGATCCTTCCATTCGTATCCAGCAAATACACTTCAACACTTGGGTTCGCTACCATCATTGAATGAATGATATCGTGTGTAACACTTGTATCAGGCCGGCCTTCTTTAAATGGTTTTGTAAAACTGGCCAGGTGTGAGGCCACGTTACCGTAAAGCTCCTGGTGCGCCATGGTATAGTAAGACCTGGACAGCCTGGATGCGATAACCATGTAAGCGATCCCCAGTACGATCAACAGCACTGTAAACACAGCGGTGATCTTCCAGAACAATAAATTTCCCCTGATGGTCTTAACGGACATATAACGGATTTATAATTCTTCATTAAAACGATACCCTATACCCCATGTAGTAAGAATGAATTTCGGATTGGAAATATCATCCTCTATCTTTCCCCGCAGCCGGTTGATATGTGAATTCACGGTGTGTTCATAGCCCTCGAAATCATATCCCCATACAAGGTTCAAGAGTCGCTTGCGGCTATAGCTCTTTCCCGGATTTGCTGCAAGCAGGCTGATCAGTTCAAACTCTTTGGGTGAAAGATCGATCCGCGTATCGTGTAGTGTTACTTTTCTTTTATCAGTATCTATCTCCAGTCCGGCAAAGCGGATCACTCCCTGCGGCGAGGACTTTTCAGCCGGCTGCGCATCATCCTCCTTTCTCCGGAAGATCACTTTTACCCGCGCAATGAACTCCCGGACACTAAAAGGTTTGGTGAGATAATCATCCGCTCCCGTCTCAAGCCCCAGCACCTTATCGATCTCCTCGGATTTAGCTGTCAGCATCAGGATGGGTGTTTTACGGTCGCGCTGCCTGATCCTCCTGCAGATCTCCATTCCATTCATACCGGGCAGCATAATATCCAGGATGATCAGATCAAAAGAACGCTCTTTTGCGAGCGCAAGCCCCTCCTGTCCATTCGATCTTGAAGCTATCTCACAATCAAGATCAGCCAGATGAATTTTCAGCAGTTCCACAATATTGGGGTCGTCTTCTATCAAAAGCACTTTATACATAGTGTGAGGCGATATGATGATTAACGGTGTCAAAATTCAGTAAAAAATATCACCTGCGATCACCGTGATACTTTTGTTATAATTCTGCAACGACACCGGGATAAGCAAGCTGTTCCTTTGCCCTATTAAAACAATGACAAATGAAACAGAGCAGGTTAAAAATAACAGCAGCCTTATCGCTGGTACTTTCACTGGCGGCTTGTAAAAAAGATGACGACGTGGTCACTCAGCCGAAAACCATTACAATAGAAAACGTACTGGACAGCAAACCACTTGTAGAATCGGGCACTTTCAAGGGAGCAGGAACACCGCCGGTGATCCTTCCCGGTCAATCCGTTTCATTCAGCTTCTCCGCCTCAAAGAATCAGCGGCTCACTTTCGCCACCATGTATGGGTGGAGCAATGATCTTTTCTTTGCCCCGGCCAATCCCGGTATTCAACTTTACCAGGCAGACGGCACTCCCATCACAGGCGATGTCTCTGCCCAGGTTAAGCTCTGGGACAATGGAACACGCGTCAACCAGCCACCCGGTATGCACGTGACACATCCCGGAACAGCTGAAGCAGCAGCGAAGAATATCAAGGAAGTGAATGGTACCGATGACTACGGCAATACCTACCTGGCAGCTTCCCAACTGATGAAATTATCACTAGCCTACAACGGAAACTCTACGTTCACACTCACCATCATGAACAACTCCGGCGGCACGGCCAATGAAACGCCGTTCAGCCCGGGAGTATGGGCCATTTCTTATGTAGCAGGAACAGATCTTTTATCTCCCCAACCGGTTTACGCAGCAGGTTCTCCGACCGCAAACGGCCTGACTGCCATCGCGGAAATGGGCGACAATACAGCGATGAATGCTTACCTGACCGGCCTAACAGGTATCTTCACCCCATTATCTCCTGTGTTGGTAGTGGTATATAAGGGAACCGCCAATCCTTTTTATAAGACCGGCGAGAATGACCGCGGCGAAGGATTGAAAGAGCTGGCACAGAAAGGTAATGCTGATATCCTTGCTGCCGCGCTGAAAACAAAAGCGGGCGTTAAAGATGTTTATGTACTGAAGGAATCTATGACCACAGTTTTGTTACCACGGATCAATGGTAATGCCGGAGGTAAAGTATCCCAGCAACTGACCATCGCACCCGGCGACAGGATCGCCATTGCTACAATGTATGGCTTCTCCAATGACTGGTTCTTTGCCACCACAGGCAATGATATCGACGCTTCGCAAAAAGGAGATGTGTCCGGAATGATCAGTTTATTCGATAATGGCACCGCCATCAATCAATTCCCCGGAGCAGGTATTACGCAGTTCAACCTTGCAGGTACACCGTTACAGGAGAACATACCAATACAGGCCGTTCCCAATCCAAATGGTTTTACCACACTGCCTCCGGTCAGCAGTATTATCAAAATAACCCTGAACTAATAAGCAATAAGTAAATGGTTTCCGCTTTTGAAGGCTGATCTGCGCAATCATCACCAACGGCATGAAATGGGCTTGTGTACAAGCGTCATTATGAGCAAAGGTGTTTTATCAGTGCCATCTGCGGAAACCTTTTCAAACATCCAGGCCATTAAAAAATCAGGCATGAAAAAGCTATCAATTATCTTACTGATACTGTTCTTACAGTTGTCCCTGTTACACGCACAAAACGCCGAGATCCGAAAAACGCAGTTCAATATCGAACGTTCCGGCCTTGCAATTGAAGGTTATGATCCCGTTGCCTACTTCACCAGCAACAAAGCCATTGAGGGCAAAAAAGAGATCAGCATCGTTTACGAAGGCTTAACTTATCGTTTTGCCAGCACACAAAACCGCGATGCATTCAAAGCGAATCCCTCCCGTTATGAACCGCAGTACGGAGGCTGGTGTGCATACGCCATGGGAGCAAAAGGTGAAAAGGTGGAAGTAGATCCTGAGACATTCAAGATCGTCGACGGCAAACTCTACTTATTCTATAATAAATTTTTCAACAACACACTCAAGAGCTGGAACAAAGATGAATCCCATCTCCGGACCAGCGCGGATCAGCACTGGATGAAGTTTATCCACTGATCAATTATTCAAACTCAAAACACATCAGCATGAAATCTGTTATCGTTGCATTCATCATTTTCATCACTACTGCATTGCATGCAGCCGCCCAAAAGTCAGAAGTATTTATCGCCGAAGGAAAAGCCATCAAGGGCTACGATCCTGTGGCGTTCTTTACTCAATCGAAAGCTGTAAAAGGATCCGACAGTCTTGCATACACTTATAAAGGAGCAACATGGCTTTTCTCTTCCAACGAAAACCTCGAAGCGTTTAAAAAAGATCCCGAACATTATGCGCCCCAATATGGCGGTTACTGCGCCTATGGAACAGCTGCCGGTCATAAAGCACCCACGCAAACAGATACCTGGAGCATTGTTGACGGAAAGCTTTATTTCAACTATAATATGAAAGTAAAGCAGTCGTGGACAAAAGACCAACCTGCGTTGATAGAGAAAGCGGATAAGCAATGGCCGACGGTGAAGGATCAGCAATAAGGAATCATATTGGAAGGGCTGGGTCCCGCAGATTACGGAGACGATTTTCTGATAACATGAAGATATCTGGGTCATCTGCGGATACAAACTGAAAATAGTTTTATCAGAGGATAAAGAAGCTATGATCAGATAAATCTGCGTAATCTGCGGGCTCACCCTTTTCAAATTCAAAAAATCATTCATGGCAAAAAAACAAACAAATATAACCGCATGGGTCTGCCGCATCATTGCAGCCATCATCATGCTCCAAACCCTTTATTTCAAATTCACGGCCGCCCCTGAATCCATCTATATCTTCTCTTCTCTCGGTATGGAACCCTGGGGCCGGATCGGCACCGGTGTGCTGGAAGGCCTCGCGTCTATCCTGCTGCTGATTCCCCGCACGACCATCTTTGGCGCGATGCTCGGGTTGGGCCTCATGTCAGGTGCACTCTTTTTTCATTTCACGCAACTTGGAATTGTTGTACAGAATGACGGCGGGCAACTGTTCATCTACGCGTTACTGGTATGGCTTTGCTGCCTGCTGTTATTGCTGATCTGTCTGCCACAGTTAATACGTCTTCTTCACCGTACAAAACTCAGGACCTCATGAGCGCAGCACTGATTCAAAAAACAGCGGCACAGCTTCATCAGTTACAACAATTGCTGACACAACTCAGCGATGAAGCTTACACAAAGCCGGTTGCGCTGCTATCCAATGCCAGCATCGGACAGCACACGCGGCATGTTATAGAATTCTTCCAGGAACTGAATAAAGGATACATATCAGGCCACATCGATTATGACGCAAGACAACGGGACATGCAGCTTGAAACATTTCGGAACAAAGCGATTGATGAGATAGCCGCATTGACACAACAGCTTGACAAACCCGATCGCAGCCTTTTACTGATCACGGTCAGCGCCGCCGGCCCGGATGATGTTTCGTCCCGGATCAGCAGCAATTATTATCGCGAATTACTTTATAATCTTGAACACAGCGTACATCATATGGCGTTGGTAAGGATCGCTATTCAACTGCTTTCAAGCATCGACATACCGGAAAGCTTCGGCGTGGCGGAAGCAACCATAAAATTCAGGCAGGCATGTGCACAGTAACCTATATCCCTACAGGCAAAGGGATTTACCTGACTTCCAACCGCGATGAACACATCACAAGAAGCCCTGCTGCTCCGCCGGAAGTATATGACCGCAACGGCACCTTATTGCTGTATCCCCGCGACCAGGATGCATCAGGTACATGGATCGCCATGAAACAGAATGGCGATGCCGCAGTTTTACTTAACGGTGCTTTCATAAACCATATCCGTAAAACTGCTTACCGTAAAAGCCGCGGACTGATCTTTCTTGATATCATTGAACAACCACAGCCGATCCATTTTTTTGCAAACGCAGATCTTGGAGAGATCGAACCATTCACTTTGATCCTTTTTATCAGGGAAAAGTTATGGGAATGCCGCTGGGATGGGATGAATAAACACGCCTTGCAATTAAACGCTTCACAACCTTATATCTGGTCATCTGCCACCTTGTACGATCTCAGCGCAGCCAAACTACGCAAACAATGGTTCCTTGAATGGTTCTCTTCCACCTCTCCGGTCAATACGGCAAAAGTGATCGGGTTCCATCAGCATGCAGGCAAGCATGATCAGTGGAATAGTTTGATCATTAACCGGCATAATACGATGCAGACCGTCAGTATCACTTCCATCTTCAGCAACAGTGACCGATCTGCAATGCACTACCAGGACATGAAAAATAATGTATCCAGCAGTCACTCATTTCCGGTATTGACGACACCCAAAAAACAATCATTCACCGCTCAGCTTTACTGGAAAATAAAACGGTTCTTCATCCGGCTTCGTCATTGGGAATACTGGCCATCCTGGATGCTTTACGGGCCGCTGCTACCCTACTGGTGCTGGCTGAGTATAAGATCACGTTCACTTTTATTTTTCAGCGCAGCTAACCCGGGCCTCGAGAACAGTGGCTTTATACAGGAACGAAAAAGCAATATTTACAAACTGATACCATCGGGCTATTATCCACGTACAAAGCTCTGCGGTACCGGCTCATCAATCACGTCTTTACTGAAAGAATTGGAGGATGAAAAATGGGAACTGCCCCTGATCGCCAAACCGGATATCGGTGAAAAAGGAAAACAGGTCAAGTTGCTTCGTACGCAGCAGCAACTGGAAGAATATGCTGCCCGTACCCGGGTTGATTTTTTACTGCAGGAGTATATTGATTATCCGCACGAAGCCGGCATCTTCTATTATCGTATGCCGGGGGATGAGAAGGGACAGATCTCCGGTATTGTCGGTAAAGATCTGCTGACAATAACCGGTGACGGCAGATCATCTATCGAGTCATTACTTAAACGCAACGATCGCTTCCTGTTGCAACTACCCAACCTGCAGCGTATTCATGGAAGTTATTTACAGACTGTTCCCACTGCTGGCTGTTCCATCACCCTATCGCCCTATGGGAATCATGCACGCGGTGCAAAGTTCATCGATCTTCACACGCATATCACAGATCAGTTAACGGAAACGATCGACCGGCTCTGCAGGCAGATCCCCGGTTTCTATTATGGCCGGATGGATATCAAGTTCAACAGCTGGGAAGATTTGGCAGCCGGAAAAAACTTCAGCATCATCGAACTGAACGGCGCCGGCAGCGAACCCACGCATATCTATGACCCATCGCATTCAGTCTTCTTTGCCTGGCGCGAGATCTGCCGCCACTGGAAACTCATGCAGCAGATCAGCCGGAGAAATCTTCTGCACAACGGATCCTCCCTGATGAGCCTGCGCGAGGGATTCAGGCTGATCAGACAGCGCGTGAGGCATTTGAAATTATTGATCAGGATCTGAACGACCGGTACCGATCTTGTTTTTATTCCATACATGATGGAATAAGAAATCGCAACTGCTATCCGGTCAGTTGCCATACTCATCGAAGCCGATATCGGCCACTGGCTCTTTAAATGTCTCCGGCTACGCAGGGGCTTCGTAGAAGCATTCGCTTAATCTTCAAAAAGACAGCCATATGTGCTGACTAGCTATCCCTCTACAAGAATATAACCATCCAGCTTTCTGCAGATCTAACACCCCCCACGCCTGTCTTCTTTACAGACTTTAGTCATGATCCGAAACTCAACTGATCTTTCGTCAACTTTTAATGGGTAGATCAAACATAGACATACGGAATAGTAAATGAAAACCCATACCTTAGCAATATTCTTATAATCAATAGATTACATACACCTGAGTCGATCACTAATAGACAATACTCAGGTCGGTGAAAGACGGCTCAAAAAGTATGACCAGGCGTTTCAATTTTGAAAAAAAAGAAGTCACACGTATATTTGAATAAATAAAGCACGTGTGATGACAACCAAATTAACCTTGACAATTGAACAGGATGTGATCGAAACCGCAAAACGTTATGCCCGGAAAAAGGGACGTAGTCTCTCTGATCTGGTGGAAAGTTATCTGAAGACCCTTTCGGGGGCAGAAGGTAAAGCGGAAGAGCTTTCTCCTAAAGTCAAAAGGATGGTTGGAGCAATACGTTTGCCTGACGATTTTGATTATAAAGAAAGTTTGCGAAAGGGTATCGAGCAAAAACACGGAAAATGAAAAATCTTTTTATTGATACGAATGTGATCATTGACGTACTTGCTAACAGGAAGCCATTTAGTGAATCTGCCGCGAAACTCTTTGACCTGGCAGACAAAGGCAAGATCCATCTAATGATCTCTGCGTTATCTTACTCCACTATATATTATATAATCAAGAAGACCTGTACACATAAAGAGATGATCTCTTTACTGAAAGATCTCGAGTCTTTAACGGAGACACTTGACGTTACCAGTGACATAATTTCAAAATCACTAACAAGTGATTTCAAGGATTTCGAAGACTCCATTCAATATAACACTGCGTTGGCAAACAAAAAGGTCAATCTGATAATCACAAGAAATGTGAAAGACTATAAAGGCAGCAAGCTGGCAGTTTTGACTCCAGATGAGGTCTTGAGTGCGATTGAGCATAGTAAAAGATAGATAAATCTGCGAAATCCTCCTTCGGCGGAAATGTCTGCGGGCCATGTCCGCTGAAGCGAAGCAGGCAATCTAAAAGTTTCTTCGGTTGTAGTGAAAATAAAACAAGGGTAGCCGCAGCTACCCTCGCAAAGGTAAACATCAACTATGGCACAAGTTTACGTTAAGCATCTTCCTCTTCGTTTTCATCTTCCTCTTCCTGATCTTCTCCACCATCCTCTGACTCGGCTTCCCAATTAATATTGTTTTCGGCGATCTGTGTCAGGTTTTCGTCCGTTTGCTTTTCTTCGTCCAGTGTCTCCTGTAAAATTGAAGCGATCTCATCCTGGCCCATCGTGTATGCCAGCTGCACCAGGGAGCCATAAGTAGCAATCTCATAATGCTCCACTTTTTGCGCAGCCATGATGATGCCCACATCACGGGTCATACTTCCATCTTCCGTTTCTTCAATAATCGACTCGCCTTCTTTGATCAGGCCTTCCATCGCTTCGCATTTTTTTGCCTGGGGCTTTTTGCCGAGTTTCTCAAATACTTGCTCCAGCCTTCCCACCTGGCCTTCGGTCTGGGAGATGTGTTCTTCAATAGCACTTTGAAGTTCTTCCGTAGTAGCGTTCTTCATCATTTTTTTCAAGGCTTTGGTCAATGCTTTTTCAGCCCAGTAAATATCTTTTACACTGTCGTGAAAAAGCTTTTCCAATTGTGTGTTGCCTGCGCCCGCGCCCGCCGGCTGTTGCTGTGTTTTTTTCTTTGCAGTCTTTTTAGCTGCTGCTTTTGTATTAGCCATAACATGATTTTTTTAATGATCAATCGACAATAAAAGTCAAAGTGCGTGCCATCGCATGCACTGTTGTTTTTGATCCATTATATCCGGATAAACCATGAGATACCGGTATGGTTACACAACCAGTTGGAAGAATGTGGTAAAAAGAGGACGAACAGATACATATCTGTGAGGTCTGTTTATACCCGTATTGCCGGGTAATACGTGCGTGCGCAAACATATGAGCCGCTAACACTTCCTTATTCAGCGTATAAGGCTTCGTTCGCTGATCATGGCACATTTTTGCCAGGACTATAGAGTCAACAAATATTATTTACAATCATTTTTTGATATGACACTCAATAAAAAAAATAAACAAAGAACGGAACAGAATGCATCCGCTTCGGATCCCCAACAGGTGAAAGAAGACAAAGAATTGCAGCATGAACTAGCGATGGCACAAATGCAATCAATCGGCGACCATTCATTGCTGGAAAACCCACCCGCAAAAGCTTCGATCATTGCCGAAGATGGTCCGGGGCGATCAGCTGATAATAATGATGAACCGGATGATGATGACGATACTGAAGAGCTTGACGATCTTGAGGACGAACCTGAGATCGAGGGTGATGAAGAAGATGATGACGATGATCTGCAGGAAGTTCCTGATGAAAACGAGGAAAGCGGGGAAAGTGAAGAAAATGGCGACGAGGATGATGAAGTCGCAGAAGAAGATGATGAGGAACTGGAAGAAGATGAAGACGACGATGAGGATACTGGAAACAGTGAGGATGACGCAGACGAAGAAGAAAACTTCAATAGATAAATTGATGGGGCCTTCCATAGATACTGGAAGGCTCTTTTGTCATTTAGCGGGCAGGCCGGGCAGGCATAGTTCGCTCCCCGGTGTCAATTAAGCCAGAGCCGGGAGCCCCTAAATTGAGCTACTGTGTGCCCACATCTTTTAAGCAATTCGAATGGCGTAAGGTTCCCGCGGATTTCGCAGATTTGTTATTCCTGCTATCGAAATGTCATTTTATAAAGGGAAAATTCCGTTTCAGTATGCGCGGATTACGCAGATGATAGCCTGTTTTTAGAAACTAATCTGCGAAATCTGCGTATCCAATAGAGATCCGGACCCGCAGTAAAAATATTTTTCATTGATGGTGAAGATAAATCTGCGAAATCTGCGGGAACCTTACGCCAGCCAAAGTTGGGGTACACAGTAGCTCAATTGTGGAGATCCCGGCTCTGGCAGACATCAGTTCGATAGTGTTTGTAAGCTGACCGACCTGCCCGCTGATGCTTGGCGTAGGCGGTGCCGGGACAACTTCTTCGTTCCCTAATAACGACATCCAGCCCGCCTTGTCTTGACGTAACTGCATAAAAAACTTGTATATGTGTGCTATTAGTTACATGAGTCTCACTTATCAGGAATATCATCTCCGGCACATTCACTTTTCGCAATCCGGGGCATATATTTTGCTATAGTATAATCATGCAAAACAATACACACGATATACCTTCAAACGATCCCACGGTTGACTATGAACTCCTGATCACCACCGAGAATACCCGTGTTCAGGCTGATGGCAACCCGGACCACAACGATACAACGGCACTGAACGCAACAGAACTGTTCTCGATCTTTACCGCCGACATCATCCGGGAAGAGAGACTCTTCACCCGTTGATCTTACCAGCTGTCAAACGTCAACCCGAAACTCTCTTCATTCAGCACATCTTTCCAGTCGAGAATGAGCTTCCGGTAAGCCTCTCCCACCGGCATGATCTTCCTGTCAAGATCGAATAACCCGAGTTCATTCACAACACCCGCATCATTGCGCAACGCGGAATCCCAGTCAACCTGGTGAAGAAGACTATACCAGGTAAACCCGATGATGGGAATACCATCATGTTTTAACCGGTGTACATTCGCCCACTGTTTCAACAACCATTCTTTACTTGCCGGCATGCGGATATTTGTTTCCGTATGCATGATCGGTAACTTGTATCTGCGATAGTACTGGTGAGTGATCACATAGTAACCAAAGATCTCACCGGCGGCCTGTGTATGACCATCCGGGAAAACAAGATGTTCATTCGTTACATAATAATCATTGCCCATTACGCAACGCGCTTTCACCTGGTTATCCGTAAACCATTGGTACTCTTCCGGCATCATACCGTTTCTTAAAAGATAATTGTACATCGTTACATTAAGCGGATAACCATATGTAAGATCAAGCGATAAAAATCTTTTCTGATTAAGAAATCTTGCCAGTGGCACAGCCGCAGGATCCATTGCATGAAAGTATTCGGATGATTCGCTTTGAATAAAAGCAGCGTCCGGCTGTATCCTGAGGATCTCTTTCATTGCAAGCACATTCGCCTTGCAAAGATGTTTCATCGCCGTCACGAAAGCCTGATCGGATCGAAGACATTCATTCCACCAGCCATATTTTGCAGAGAACATGGCCGTGATAAAGATCTCATTGATGGGTGTATACAACTGAAGATCCGGGAACCTGGTTGCAAATGCCCGGGCGTACTCGGCAAAATATTGAGGAAAATCAGGATTCTGAAAATTACCCAGCCAGTCAGGCAAACCGAAATGACACAGATCAACGATCGGCGTGATCTGCAACTCACGCAACCGCGCAAACGTTTCATCTGAAAAAGACCAGTCATATTGTCCCGGACCGGTATGGGTTTTATACAAAGGTGGACCAAATCTCAGAAACTCCAGTCCTATATCTTTTACCAGTTGAAAATCTCCCTGCCATTGCTGGTAATGGCCGGTCTTTTCCATTTCATCTACACGCTTTACCTTTCCATCCGGCAGAATGATCGTTGGATAACTGTTTTCAATTCCTGTGCTGAACATGAATCTGTTTCCTGACATAGGCTATTTTTTCCGGTAACTTTCAGATCTTAAAATGCTTATTGCGGCCACCGTTGAGTATGTAATGATCTTCCTGGTCATTCTCATTATAAATAACATCTTCAGCTTCTGCTTTTTCACTGTAGGCCGAAGATAAACTGCGTATTACAGGAGCACCGCAGGCCGGCTCATCATCATTTAACGCACTTTCATCGATCAACAGATCAAGAGAAATATTGATCAGCGCCAGCATCTCTGTCACCGGACTATGTATAAGATCTTCGCTCACGAAAAATGGATCACCATACCTGATGGACCTCAGGATCTGCCTGGAAATATTCTGCCTGTTTTCAACCCGACAAAAACAGAGACCATTTTCAACCGCTGAATGGCTCTGATCATCGATCAATACCACTTTTGCACTGCAATGCGCTTCGTTTGTTTGTGATTTATCACTGCCGGCTTCAATACAAGACAGGTCCTGGCTGTTCATTTCACCAGTCGTTAAATGGAGATATGGAATTCCGGTCTCATTACACAATGCGGCCAGATCGTCCGGCCCAGTATGTTTGCCTGGCAGATGATCAATGCGTCTGTTTGATTCAACACCTGGCCCGGTGACCAATAACACAGCCCAGTGTTTATTATTTTCAACGGCTGCATATATTTCACTCATCAGCACAGGCTCAGCTGGATAATCCGGTAGTGCTAAAAAATCCAATCCTCTTTCCCCGCATGCCCTGCGGCTGATATCGGCAATTAGATTGTGTGTATATAAAATCAGCAGCGATCTTTCGCTGACGGGTGCAGCAACAGGCTTGTTATCGAGCGCAAGAGGCCTGCAGCGTTCCCACCATCCGCGACCATTCAATGCGGGATGGAAATAATCGGCTCCTCTTGCAAGCGTTCTGATCAGTGGTGCAAGCGCAGTAGAGCGGATAATTGCACCGCTGCAGTCAAACGCGCCGGTTTCATAATGGCCGTTTTTACTGCTGAGCAAACAATCCCAATCAGTCGCTCCGAGCAATCCCCACGCTGTAATGGCGGTTACGGGAATGCCTTCGCGATTTAGTTTCTCTAACGCTTTGAAATGCTGATTGAACCACCTCAATTGGTGTTCACGTGTGCAGGCCAGCTGGCATTCGGTTAGTGCCATCGGGATCCTATATCGCCACCAGGCCTCCTTCAGTAAGGTTGCTGCTCCCTGCATATGCATACTCCGGGCAGCTTCCGTATCGCAATAAGTATGAATGCCATTAGTGCCGGGATGATTGCCTGTATACCTGCTTATGTCTTCATCGAGATACCGCTCAGACGTTACGTAATAATTGAAGCCCGCGATCTCAGGAGTACAAATGTTATCGAGAAAAAATTGCAACTCATCTTCCTTTACTCCCAATGTGATGAAATAATTCCAGGCAAAATGGGTCTTATCCACTTTGCCTGTAAGAAAATCATAGGTAAACCATCGACGTTGATTTTCGAAATCGGCCTGGTATGAAAGAAGCGCCGTACTGTGTGTCTTTGAAAGATCTTCCGTTTGCACAAGCATCGCCCGGGGATTGACCGTGCGGATCGCCTGCATGGAGAGAACGATACCCTTCAATTGATTGATCAGCATCCGTGCAAACGAAGCATCATCTTTCAAATGTGGATACCAGATGCCATATAAGCCACTGAACCTTGCGGTGGTCAGCGGTTCATTCACCGGTGTGTAATACCTGATCCAGGGAAAGGCAACAGCCACGTCCCTGGCATAAGAAGAAAGCTTCTCCGGAAAGGATCTGTCGAGCAGATCCGTGTCAGGAGGACCACTACCGTGATGCACCAGTCCTGCAATCACTTCTACATTACGCTTTTGCAGGATCTGCAACTGGTTGGCGGTCCATTCCCATTCTTCCTGCTTTTCATCAGCAGGATAATGCCGTTCCCATAATACAGGAAACCTGAACCGGGTAAGGCCAAGATCACAGGCTTTTTCAAGATCACCAATCCGGGAATAGTGTCCGATCCTTTCCAGCTGATCGGCATACCCTTCATCGGTCCTGTTGATCGTACACTCAAATCCACCCCATATTTCCGGTTTAGCGTATGGTAATCTGTTGTCCATTGATAGGCTCTCCTGGTGTTGAAATCTGCGTCAGCTTTTTATAAAGCTTCAGTGATTGCGCCACCACCTGGTCCATGTTATAATATTTGTACGTTGCAAGTCTGCCGGTAAAATGAACATGTGGAATTTTATCTGCCAGATCCTTATAACGATCATACAGGATCGCATTTTCCGGTCTTGGCACTGGATAATAAGGATCGCCTTCACTTTTTGGATATTCATACACCACGGTTGTTTTGTCGTGATGCTGACCGGTCAGGTATTTAAATTCCGTCACCCGCGTGTAAGGCTGTTCATTGGGGTAATTGACAGTGCCGGTGGGTTGAAAAGTTTTGGTATCCATTGTATCAAAAACAAATTCAATCGAGCGGTAAGGCAATTCACCGTAACAGTAATCAAAATAGTAGTCTATCGGGCCGGTGTAGATCATTTCTTTGAATGGCACAAAATCTGCGATCTCCTTATAGTCCGTATTTACCATCACTTTGATATTCGGATGGTCAAGCATTTTCTCAAACATCCTTGTATAACCATGCAAAGGCATCGCCTGGAATTTGTCTGTGAAGTACCGGTCATCCCTGCTCTTACGTGTCGGGATCCGCGCAGTAACGGACGCATCCAGCTCGGACGGATCAAGATCCCATTGTTTCCTGGTGTATCCCTTAAAAAATTTTTCATACAGATCCTTCCCGACTTTGTTAAGCACCACATCTTCCGAAGTAAGTATCTGATCTTTTTTTATAGCCCTTGCCGCAAAAAAAGCATCCACTTCCTCGCTGCTCAATTGAAGTCCATAAAGCTGATTGATGGTATTCAGGTTGATGGGTATCGGCACCAGCATTCCATCAACACTGGCCAACACCCGGTGCTGATACGGCCTCCATGCCGTAAACTTCCCGAGGTAATTAAAGATATCTTCACTATTGGTATGAAAGATATGAGGGCCGTATTTATGTATCAGTATACCTGCTTCATTGTAAAAATCGAAAGTATTTCCGCCTATATGATTCCGCTTATCAATGATCAGGACTTTTTTGCCAGACTGCGAGGCGAGTCTTTCCGCTAACACTGCACCAGCAAAGCCGGCGCCCACAATGAGATAATCAAACATAGTCAAGCTTTTTTGAGGAAAAAAGAACGTCCTGCTCTTCCTTCAATATTTTATTTATTTCCAGCATCATGGCGGCCCAGGTCTTATCCCATGACAGATCAGCAAGAAAAGAATCCACTTTTATCAGCCAGCTTGTTTTCTTTACCGTGTACAGATGTTCGGCGATCCTGTATACAAAATCAAGCGATTCATCTGCAATTGACACCAGTTCTTCCAGGCCATATGGATCGACAACATCTGCGATCGAAGTGGACACAACCGGCTTTCCTCCGGCGAGATATTCCGGCGTCTTGGTAGGACTGATATAGCGGGTCGCCGCATTCTTTGCAAAAGGCAAAAGTGCAACGTCCCAACCGGAAAGGTATACGGGCAGTTCAGCATAGCTCTTGCTGCCCAGGTAATGAATATTCGGACGATTGGGCAGCTTCTCCGGATCGATCTTTACCACCGGACCTATGAGTACAAGTTGCCACTCGGGCCGCTCGGCTGCAATGGCATCCAATAACTCAATATCGAGCCGCTCATCTATCACACCAAAGAAACCCAGTCGCGGATGCGGAATACTATCCTGGTCTGCAGGCTGAGGCAAACGCCCGCGCGCTATGGTAAAATGTTCTTTATCTATGCTGCTGGGACATGAATGAACATTGTGATGCATGGTCTTTTTCACCTGGTAAAGGCTGTTACCGCCAGTAAATACAATATCCGCCAGCTTCATCAGTTCTGCTTCTTTTTGTATCAGTTCTGCCGGCGCATTCATAAACGCAGATAACTCATCCATACAATCATATACGATCACCTGCGCGGGAGCAAACGAGTCTGAAAGAGCAAGCGCGATCGGTGTATAATACCATGCAATGTGCTCAACCACCCGGTGCGTTGAAGCAAACTCCGCAAGCAATTCCTTCTGCACATTTATGTCATTTGCTGATCCTTTGCCAGCCTGCAGGTGAGGAGTCAGCACGAATACATTATCCACAGGTTGCTCCACCTTAAGCACCGGCAGGTCCGCGTCATGCACAGCTTCTTCAATAAAGAACACCCTGCGATCTGTTGCAAATCGCGACATGAGGTGTTGCGGGCGCTGATATACAAAATTCCATCTCAGGTGACTGTAACACAAAAGATCCATGTAAGAAAAATTAAAAGGGTAAAATGGCCAATCGATATATTGTATTAAAGGCCAATTAGCGCGCCACGAAATAATTACTTCGTGCAAACTGAACAGACAGGCGTTCGAACAAGTTGCTGAAAATGATGACAGCAGTTATCAGAACAGGCAGTTATGCAATATAAATTGCGACTGCTTATAACTATACCAATCCGAAAGATCATGGAATACCATTAAGAACATGGATCGCTGAGTGAACATTTTGAGCTGGTTTCGTACAGCATTTCCTCTATCCATGTTAAGACGATGCCCGTTTTCTCAGGCCGGGTTGTATGCCGTGCTTCGTCACGCCGGATTTATTTAGTTGACATCATGACCTATCCATCATTCAGCACGTCGGTTATGAAATCAATGACATCAAAGCAGAAAGTTTCACTGCATTGAACCAAATAGTCTCTTACGGTCATGTTGATGAAATGACCGACTTGTGCCAGCTGATGACCAAAACAATCATCATCCATAAAAAAAAGCCGGCAGAAAGACTGTTGTCTTCTGCCGGCATCACTATCCCGCGTTTCTCAATAGGACTCGAGCTTTGTCAGGGTAATAATACCCTGTCGATCACGTGCACAACTCCGTTTGTAGCCATAACATTCGTGGCGGCAATATTGGCTTTCGCGCCCGCATTACCATTACCCGTAATGGTAGGCCCGCCACCGGTACCGTTGGTAAGATTGACCGTGGTAGTTCCTCCGGCCAGCATCGTAACGTTTCCGTTTGTAAGAGCTGAGGAAAATACCCGGCCGGATACAAGATGATAGGACAACACCGCTTGCAGCGTAGCAATGGGGATCTGGCTGATATTGCTCAATGACAATACACTTAAAAGATCCCTGAACGCCTTATTCGTTGGAGCGAATACGGTCAATGTAGTTGAATTGAGCAGAGTGATCAGCCCGGGAGTAGCGGCGTCAGCACGCACGATCGCTTTCACCAGGGAATCCAGGCCGTTATCACCGCCCGTATTCGCCTGAGCCGTTGCCACGATATTACCGGACGGAGGCATCAATACTTTTTCCATCACATGGATCACACCATTTGTTGCATCCACATCAGCAGTCACTACTTTAATACCGTTAATGAAAACACCGGCCGCATTTTTTGTAACGAAGATCGAATCCGCCGGTGAATTGGCTGTAGTCACTTTTGCGTTCGGACCCGCAGGCACATTGGCAGCCATCACTTCTGCTGTCAGTGTGTGATAGAGCAGCAGTTTTTTCAGCGCATCCGCAGACATTCCGTCGATAGAAGCAGCCGTGATGCCGGAAGCCGCAAAGGCTGCATCATTGGGCGCAAACACAGTGAAAGGTCCTGTGCCCGATAATGTACCATTGAGGCCCGCCTTTACCACTGCCTTTTCCAGGAGTGAAAAATTAGCATCAGCGACCACCTTGCCTGTGATCGTATTATCTGTCGCCGGCATATCGTCATCGTCTTTATCGCAGGATACAGCCGTGGTGATCAAACCGGCAAGACATACATACAGCAGCGAACGTTTTACGTTGATAGTTGGTAACATAATTCTTGTTTTTGTTTAGGTTTTATTTACAAAAACTGAACAAAATTCTATCCTTACTCCTCGCCGGAGAGTGAATCGTCGGAAAAACGGAGCAAACCGTACTGGAGAGTTGCCGGTAGTTCGTGTGAATGGAACGGGGCTGAACCGGCCGGGCATAAATTCCCTGCAACAGGAAAATTCACCGCTTTGAACAGTGAGCGTTTTATTCCGTGCTGGCAACGGTCATTATAAGCACGACCGATCCATCGGACCTTTAAAGCAAGACGCATTACAATATCTGATGGATAAGGACGCCTTAGCCGAGATATTTCAGCAGATCATGCGGAGATTGTAAGAGGTGACTGTGTTTGCCTGCCGACAATGAATGCGTCACAACAGGAGAACCGGTGAAAAGCAGCGGAACATCGGCTGCAAGACCCATTATTTTCCGGATCTCTTCTATATTATGCTGTGCAGGTCTTGTAATAAAAAACAGCAGTACATGCGAGCAGTTAGCTTTCTCAAATACACCGGAGACCTGATCATACGGCACATTCTGACCCAGGTAAATCGTTTCGATATCTTTCGAGCGGATCATATAATTGGCAAACAAAAGCCCGATCTCGTGCCATTCGCCCGGCGGCAGCATGAGTAAAAATTTCTTACTTCGTTTTTTCTTAATGATAAGCGCATCCGCCGCTGAGATCAGTTTGCGCCGGATGATCGAAGATGCGAAATGTTCCTGCACTGGCATCGCGTCATCTGTGGACCACATGATCCCGACCTTTTGCAGCAATGGATAAAAAACTTTCAACATGGCATCGAACATCCCGTACCGTTTGACCGCCGCAATGTACGACTGCTCAAAGGCTGTCTCATCATAGGTCAGCATCGCCATGATCAGCTCATTGATAAAAGCTGTTGCTACCGCATCCGGATCATTGGCCACGCCCTGCAATCCCAAGACCATTGCGTGAATATCGTCTTCATCCAGCTCGGCGATCTTTGACAGTTTGTATCCGTTGGATAGCAACGTTACGACGTTCAGCAGCTTCCTGACCTGCTGATCATCATACATCCGGATATTGGTATCCGTTCTGCCGGGGCGGATAAATTTATACCGTCTTTCCCAGACACGTAAGGTCGGGGCTTTGATGCCCGACAACTGTTCCAGTTCCGATATGTGATACATTCGCATGAGAACGTAAAATTAGTGATCTGTATGCATACCGGCGTAACGCAGGAACTCTTCTTTTACTGAACCGTCATTGAATTTTCCACCGTAAAAGGAGCTGACAGTGGCAGAGTGGGTATCCTTCACCCCGCGCGATGCCACACACATATGTTTGGCATCTATGATCACGGCTACATTCTCCGTTCCCAGCACCTGCTGCAGGGCATGGCCGATCTGCATGGTCAACCGCTCCTGTACCTGTGGCCGGCGGGCATAATAATCCACCAGGCGGTTCAGTTTCGAAAGACCGATCACTTTACCTGAAGAAATATAACCGACATGCGCTTTACCGTATATGGGAACAAAATGATGTTCGCAGTGACTGTATACGGTTATATCTTTTTCCACAAGCATCTGGTTATACCTGTATTTATTTTCAAACAGCGTGATCGCCGGCTTATTCGCCGGATCCAGCCCGGCAAAAACTTCTTCCACATACATCTTCGCTACACGCTGTGGCGTACCACGCAGGCTGTCGTCAGTAAGATCAAGCCCCAGGGTCTGCATCACTTCTGCGAAAAGTCCGGCGATCTTCATGATCTTTTCACTGTTCCCGAGCTCAAAGGCATCTTCCCTCATCGGCGTGTCATCGGCAGATGAGATATGGTCATCTCCCATTTCCCTGATCAGTTCTGTCAGCGCAAACTTGCCGGTATGGCGGATCGCCGTTCCATTTTTACCGTTATCCATGCTTTATATTTTGATAAAAGTAGGAAATATTTTGTTCAACTTTTTATTAAATTTGTTGAACAAAATATTTTCACCTCTTGTTACACACCCTATACAGACAGCAATTAATCAGAAGTGACCTGGCTACGGTATGGTCATTTATGAGCGATCCGCATAATCTTGCCAGGATCACCCCACCCTATCTCAATTTCCAGATATTGGGGGATCACGATGGTGGAAAAATGCATGCCGGGCAGATCATTGAATATTATGTCAGCCCTTTGCTCAATATCAAACTTCATTGGGTCACTGAGATCACCCACGTGGAGGAGCATCAGTTCTTTGTAGATGAGCAGCGATTGGGCCCATACAGTTTTTGGCACCATAAGCATTTTTTGCAGGAAACTCCCGGGGGAGTGATGATGACCGACCTTGTGCATTATAAACTACCTCTCGGCCCTCTCGGCAGACTGGCGAATACAGTTTTTGTGAAGAAGCAATTGGACGGGATTTTCAGGCACAGGCAACAGGCGGTGGACAAGATCTTTAATATTAACGCCTGACCAGCAGAAATATCACGCAAATGACGGTTCGCACCTTATTTATGCGGATTCACTCCCATGGATTTTTGACCGGCAGGATTTAAGCTGCTACTGCCGTATTTTAAAGCCGGACGCAGTACATGACTGCCGTTCGTATCAACCACAGTGTAATACTATGTTCACACATAAATACAGATATCTTTTCATTGCCCTGTTGTCGGCTTATGCCTACATCAATACGGTGTTGTGTGAAGTGTACCTGTATTTCAATATCCGTATAACATGGTATCATGCTTTGCTGACGATCGTGCTGATCACGTTGGTTTCCTGGGAAGGCAACCGGCTGCTCGAACGTTTTATGAAAAAAAAGGTGGCGCCTGACCGGCAGGGCGTTAAATTTCTGTTGTTGTTCTTTTTTACCGGTCTTGCGCTTTCCTGCATTGTTACTGCCTTAATAGTCTGCTCTATCGGCATCTTTATTTATCACTACACAATACCGGAAATGGAAATGCCGGTAAAACTGAACCTGATCTATGCAGGACTGATCAGTCTTTTTTTTCATCTCCTGAATGCGATCGTATTTTTTTTCCGCGAATACAGGATCAAGTCCATAGAAGCAGAAGAATTGAAACGTGTCAGCGCACAGGCACAACTGCAGGCGATCCGGACGCAGGTGAACCCGCATTTCCTGTTCAATAACCTGAACGTGCTGTCGGGAATGGTCATTAAAGAGAATCCGAAAGCAAACCGTTTCATCGAAGAATTTTCGAAAGTGTATCGTTATATCCTGAACAGCCAGGATAAAGAGCTCGTTGCGTTACAGCAGGAGCTCGACTTCATCAAGCCCTATGTATATCTGCTGCAACAAAGATACCCTGACAGCTTAAAAGTGGATATCCGTATTCCGGAGAAATATTACACACGCTACATCATTCCAGTAGCACTGCAGATGCTGATAGAGAACGCGATCAAGCATAATGTGATCTCCCGGAATAACCCGCTTTATATAGAAGTCAAAGCGAACGGTTCAGAAATGCTGACTGTCAGGAATAACCGGCAACCAAGGCAATCGGTTGAACAATCAAACAAAATTGGGCTCAGCAATATTTCAAAAAGATATGGACTTGTATGCGGCCGGGATATCGAGATACAGGAATCGGGTGAAGTCTTTGAAGTGCATTTGCCTTTACTGGATATAAACTGACTATATGAAAGTACTTATAGTGGAAGACGAATTGCTTGCAGCACAGCGGTTGCAGCTGATGATCGGACAGTATGATCCGGGTATCACTGATATTCATTGCTCGGACAGTGTTCAGGATACGATTGCATGGCTGGAAGAACATCCTGCCCCGGACCTCATACTATCCGATATCCAGCTCTCGGATGGTCATAGCTTTGATATTTACCGGCGCATGGATTATAAAGGACCTGTCGTGTTCACCACTGCCTACGACCAATATGCCGTGGAAGCTTTCAGTCATTTCAGCATTGATTATATCCTGAAACCCGTTACCGCCGAAGCGCTTGCAAAAGCGCTGGATAAATACAAACAGATCATTGCACCGCAGGTCGATTACCAGCAACTGTTGCTGAAAGTGCAACAGGGTCCGGCCGAACAATTCAAAACCCGCTTCCTTGGCCGGATCGGTCAACGCCTGCAATTTGTAGACTCAGATGATATATCTTTTTTCCATGCCGATAATAAGATCGTCTACCTGACGGACAAACAAGGTACACGATACCTGATCGATTTTACGCTGGAAAAACTGGAGCAATTGCTGAACCCCAGGCAGTTCTTCCGCCTGAACCGGCGCTACATTGTCAGATACTCTGCAATAGAATTTATAAAACCACACCTGAACAGCAGGCTGAAATTAACGGTGAAAGGTGCGGCATTGCAGGATGAATTTATCATCAGCCGTGACAGGGTCGCAGAATTTAAAGCATGGGCTGAATCGTAATACAGGAGGAGACTGGAGTACAGCGGGTTCTTTTTACCATCGTTACAACTTAAATCATTTTTGTTTTGAAAACACTTTTTGACCAGGTATCGCGACACGTCAGCAAGGAGATCACGCGCACCTATAGCACCAGCTTTTCCCTGGGCATACTGGCACTGGATCCTTCTATCAGACCTGCGATCTATGCCATCTATGGATATGTTCGTCTTGCCGACGAAATCGTGGACAGCTTTCATGCTTACGACAAAGAAAAGTTGCTGGCAAGATTTGAAGAACAAACATGGCAAGCCCTGGATGAAGGTATTTCACTGAACCCGGTCCTGCAATCTTTCCAGGAAACAGTCCATCGTTTCCACATCCAGCGAAACCTTATCGCACAATTCCTTCATAGTATGCGAATGGACCTGGATAAGGTGACATATAATGCTGAACGTTACCAGGAATATATACTTGGATCCGCAGAAGTTGTCGGACTGATGTGCCTGCACGTCTTTGTCGAAGGCGATCCTGCCGCATACGAGCGGCTGAGGCCTTATGCAATGAAACTCGGTTCGGCTTTTCAGAAAGTTAATTTCCTGCGCGACCTGAAAGATGATTACGAATTGCTTGGCCGGGTTTATTTTCCCAATATCCGGATGAACCTGTTTGATAACGATATCAAATCAGCTATTGAAACGGAGATAGCCCAGGAATTCAAGGAAGCATTGACAGGTATAAAAAAATTGCCGGCCAGCGCAAGATTCGGTGTTTACCTGGCTTACAAATATTATCTGTCCCTGTTCCGGAAGATCAGGCAAACGCCTGCGCAGCGGATCATGCAGCAACGAGTAAGAATACCTAATTCACAGAAGCTGTCGTTGATGATGAAAAGTTATGTGCGCTACAAACTGGCCAGTCTGTGAGAAAGATACGAATTAACGCTTCCGTTTATTGATGATCGTTACCGGCTCTACAGACTATATTGGGATTGCAAAAGCGTAGATGAAGAAACGCTGTGAAGATCACCAGAGGATCAGCCATAATAGTGAACACATTTCCTGAACCGCTATGAAAAAGAAATATACCATCTTACGATTACTGCTGGGAGATCAGTTGAATCTGCAACATTCCTGGTTCAGCGAAAAACGTGGCGATATTCTCTATGTATTAATGGAAATCAGATCGGAAACAGATTATGTCTGGCACCATATCCAGAAAGCATGCGCGTTCTTTGCGGCTATGGAACAATTTGCCGGAATTTTAAAAAATGATGGCCATGAGGTAGTTTATATTAAACTTGACGACAAAGACAATCAGCAAAGTTTTGCAGCCAACTGCGAAACGCTGATCCGCCGGTATCACATTGAACGCTTTGAATACCTTCAGCCCGATGAATACCGGGTGGATACTGCGCTCAGGGATTTCAGCAACAAGCTGACCATACCTTCAGCAATGTCAGATACAGAACATTTCTACACTACACGTACCGAACTGACTGAGTTTTTCGCGGGAAAGAAACTGATCCTGATGGAGAACTTTTACCGCGCCATGCGGAAAAAACATAACATATTGATGGAAGGCAATGAACCTGCCGGGCAGCAATGGAACTTTGACCATGATAACCGCAAAAAACTTCCGCGCCAGCATAAGCCTGCACCGCCTCTGCTCTTTCATAATGATGTAAGCCAAGTTCACCGGCGGATCACTGAAGCGGGTATCCGGACAATAGGTCTTGTTACACCTAATGATCTCTGCTGGCCACTCAACCGCGAACAGTCGCTGGCTTTACTACAACATTTCATCAATGAATGTTTACCGCTCTTCGGCACTTTCCAGGATGCGATGCAGCAGCATGAATGGTCATTATACCATTCACGGTTATCCTTCAGCCTGAACACGAAGATGATCAGCCCCGCCGAGGTGATCAATGCCGCTATAAAAAGCTGGCAAAAGCACAGGAACCTGATCGCATTGAACCAGCTGGAAGGATTTATACGGCAGATCCTCGGGTGGCGTGAATACATGCGTGGCCTGTACTGGATGAAGATGCCTTCTTTCGAAAAGATCAATTTCTTTGGGCACAGCCGTAAACTGCCTGACTGGTACTGGACCGGCCAGACAAAAATGAATTGCATGAAGCAATGCATTAGCCAATCACTGCGATACGCCTACGCTCATCACATTCAACGGCTGATGATCACGGGAAATTTTGCATTATTAGCCGGGATCGATCCGGCAGATGTTGACTTCTGGTACCTCGGCATTTATATCGATGCCCTGCAATGGGTAGAGTTGCCCAACACAAGAGGCATGAGCCAGTATGCGGACGGCGGCATCACGGCTTCAAAGCCGTATGCGGGCAGCGCAAATTACATTCACAAGATGAGTAACTATTGTGAACACTGTCATTATAACCACACGGAAAGAACAGGCGCAAAAGCTTGTCCTTTCAACAGTCTTTACTGGAATTTTCATGACCTTCACCGCGATAAGCTGGAAAAGAATCCACGCATCAGCATGGTCTATCGCTTATGGGATAAAATGGATGCGGGAGAACGGGAAAAAATCCTGCTGACAGCGGCAGAACACCTGAAACACCTGAATAAGTTATAAAAAGTCCGGGGCGCAAATACATTCAGGAAGTGATATCACTCAGTTTTGCAAACTCATCACCACAAAATATCCTGGCGCAGGCCGGATCTTTTGTACTCTTCCATTCACCAGCCTTTGACGCGGTAACGATCCTCCAGAAGTTTTTTGTCTTCATCTCTTCGTAATCTTTTGTAACGATGAATACACCTTCGATCGCTTCACGCTTCCTGAATTGTATGCGAACCATTTTACCTTTTCTTGTCTCGATGAAATTTCCGATCACAGAATTTACCATATACTTATCTTACGTATTGTCCTGATTAAAAAAATGAATGAATCAAACTTTTTGCGGCAAGCCTTTCGCTCCTTCACTTTTCCGCTTTATCGCAAGCCGCTTCTGTACTCACACCTTTCTATCAAATGATCCTTTTGATTTTGACATAGTGCGTCTTAAACTTACAGAGGCTTCCTTCGGGCAGATCAACGCATCAGCCTTCAAGAACCTTTGGCATCTTCCATTGATGACTGCCCACTTCTCCCGTCAGCCAGTTGAATCCCGATCGCTCACTCCTTGAGTTCATCGGCAACTTATAAGCTATCCTGTTTTCAATGGCCCTCGCCTCCACTACTGAATATCTACCGACGATCGACAAACAATAATTGATAAGGAATAAGACCTGGTTGCCGTTGAACGGATCAAAAACCCTGCGGGACGGCTCACCTGTAAAGATCGAGACGCCATCATCACCTTCAGTCCACCTGTAGTGGGTGAATTCCATATCATTTTTTAAATAATGCATATAAAATATTTTACAAAAAAAGCACGGCAGCGGAATCATCCGCTGCTCGTGCTGTCCCTCAAAGGAATAATATAGTTAACGGATTACCAGCTGCGTTGTGTACGGGCTTCACGCTCGCGTGCAATCGAAATAGAAATCGCACGTCCTTCGATCTCTTTATTATTAAGGGCGCTCATTGCTTTGGTCGCCTGCTCGGAAGAGTCCATTTCCACAAATCCGAAACCACGGCTGTGACCGGTTTCCCTGTCTTTGATGATCTTGGCAGAAGTAACTTCTCCGAATGCTGTAAAAAGTTGTTTAAGGTCTTGTTCCTGCACATGAAAGCCCAGGTTTGATACATACATGTTCATACTAAAAAAATAAATTGATTAAATAAATAACAGAAGAACCACAGCAAGGAGTTAAGAAGAGGAGAAATTTTTACTATGCCAGTGTAAGAATTAAAACTGAACCTGACCGGTTGTTGAAGCGCTCTTGTATTCGGTGAAGATAGACTATTTGCTGCAGGTTTCGATCAATGAATGGATATTTATTTTAAAAACGGTGTCAACTGCTGACTTGCAGCTGTTTGCCTTTTTACAAAAACAAATGAAAAAGTCTTTTGCATGATTCATTGAACCTGGCAATAATAAGGCTCGCCTTATTGAGAGCAGGATTTGTATGGCAACAACACATTATCTATTGACTGGAAGACGATGTTGCCATCGGTGATCTGAACTTAATTCTTAAAGCAGGTCTCTCTTCATCATTCTGGCACACTATTATCTCCTATCCTATACAATCTAACTTATGATCAACAAGCTGATACAAATAACAATGATCGTCAGGCCGTATATCATCAGTCAGGAATTCAATTTTTATCAGCGGACGGAGGAACTCTTTGATGCAGATGCTACCGATGAATATGGAAACCGGTCCTTTTTTACCGTAAAGAAAGAACATCAGGAATGGATCATTGGCTCCGGCGTATTGCTCCCCGATTGGGTGAAGGAAGGCGAAGCAGAACTGGCTGCGGCGTTCTCCTGCGCAGAAAGCATAGAATTCACCAGCCAGGAAAACTGTAACTAACTTAATCCCGTGTAGTGAATGAATCCGATATTCGTTATCGATCAGGTTTCAACCTCAAAGACAAGTTTGCTCAAGGAATGAACCAGCCCGTTTGAAGCTTCCAGATCACGCTCCTGTATCATCGAGCCATTGATACTTACAGTATTACCATTTACCGATACATAAAGCTGGTTTCCATTGATCGTCTCGAGGACCTGCCCATCAGTGAGCGTCCCGTAATACTGTCTGCCCGTAACAACATGATAGTTGAGCAGCAGCACCAGTTTACTTCTGTTATGCGGTCTCAGCAATTCAGCAAGTTCTCCGGCGGGCAGCTTTCCAAAGGCAAGATCATTTGGTGCAAAAAGAGTGAATGGACCGGCTTCGCTCCAGGCGTCTTCCAGGCCCGCAGCCTTCAAACTTCTGAGCATAGTGGCAAGATTGCTTCCGGCCACAACATCTATGATACTTGACATGGGGATGATTTATCTGCAGGAAGAATAACCTGCATCGGCGTAATGTAAGATTAATAACCGGGATGATTTTTTTTATTTACCGCGCTTCTGACTTACCGGCATCAATAAAGCCATCTCAGTACTTTCAGCATGTCTACGAAGCAAACTACCGTCCAGCTTATCCGGAGGCATAAGATACTTTATAAATAAAATCCGGTAACGCCGGGAGAGAACACTTAACAAAGTTTGACTGCAATAATGATCAGGCAAACTTCTTTAAAGTTGCCGGGCCCTCAGAATAAAAGCAGATACATTTTGCGCCACCTGGTCATTCAGGTTTCTCCTTAATGAATTCCTGTCGCCGCAATATCCTCCCAGGCAGATCTCAGCATTCTTTAAGAGCTCGGTTTTCAGGCCAATGATATACCGGCCTTGCAATTGCTGAAATACATTATCATCCGTATCCCGGTCAAGTTTTCTGGCATGCTTCTCAAAATCAAACCAAAGGTTTAAGAATACCTTGATGGCCGCTTCCTTGAAGTTTGACAGGGCCATGCTCTTATTTGTCTCCATTGCCCTGAAATTATTTGGGGTATACATGCTGAAGTTTATTGCACGGTTGAATAAAATTTCCGGAACACTGATAATAATCTATACCGCAGGCAATAGTTCCTGCAGTATAGATCATGCATACATTTCTGGTTAAAACGGAGCGGATTACATCCACACGTTTCTGACCGGTCCTTTTGCTTTCTGTTTCGCGAGTGTAACTGATAGCAGGCGACCATTAACATCCTTATTATTGAGAGAAGCTATTGCGTTGTTGCCAGCCTCGTCTGTTTGTATTTCAACAAAACCAAATCCACGGCTGCGTCCTGTATCCCTGTCATGAATTACTTTGGCGGATAATACCTCACCAAAAGAAGTAAAAAGTTGTTTCAGGGTTTCATCATTAAAGTCGAAACCAAAATTTGCTACATACAAGTTCATAATAAACTATTTAATGTTTAATAATAACAGAAGGACAACAGCAGGCGTAAAGAGGAGAATAATAGTTACCGGATGAGGCGTAAAAATCAGAACTGATCCCGACTGGATGATGAAGTACTAACTGTGCCTGATGAAGGTAGGTGAATTAAATCGTATTCCAATTTTAATTTTCATGCACAAACGATCTGAAACAGCGTTGAATGAGTTAAAAGGTTAACAGCTAGCATATCATCTTTATTTTATCAAAGATGTTAATGCCGATCTGGCGGCTGCTCAGTCCGCGATAGCAACAGTATACTTTAAGTCAATCCCACGAATTATTTCACACGACCCGGGCTTACCTTTTAATTGATCTTTAAATTGCGAAGAGAACAGCACACCAGACAATTGATCGTCGAAGCAGTCTCAGGATATGCTCTTTAGCTTTCGCCTCCTTTTGAAATCAGCAAGTCCAAGGATCAAAAACAAAACAGAATAACCAAAGGAGATCCACTCCACTTCTTTGATCCTTGGACTGAATTCTGATGAAAACCGGATGGCAGAAAAGCAATAAGGAAAATATGGTGACGCAGGTGAATGGTACTCGAGCACCAGCACCGTCCCGATCAACCAAAGCAAAAGTCCTATTGCTACCGGCGCAATAAAATTCCTTGACCTCAACCCTATCCAGAACTGGATAGCGCAAATGGCCAGTCCGGCAAGATAGGCATGTGCGTTATCCTCAAGCACTTTCGTAAAGTTGAAGGAATGACCCAGTATATTGAATTTTGGAAGAATGAAGTGGGCAGCAATGACCACGATCCATACGAACAGATGACTGGCTATCAGGAACAGCACCATCAGCAGATGAATGTTCAGGAACTTAGCCGAGAAAACATCTTCCTTTCTTTGAGGTGATGTGAATACCTGTTTCCAGGTTGAATTCTTGAATTCAATCTGGGGAAGAAGCGTACAGATAAGTACAATGAATAATGGAAACAGCGCCAATCCTGTCATATCGGATGACAGGTTGAACAGCGCATTGATCGGATCTTTGCTGGTCTTCTCTTCATCCGGCAGGCCATGTGCGATGATCGTGAACAGGAGAATAACAGGGATCACAGCAGCACCCAGGAGCGTGAAATAAAATGCGGCTGTACGCTTCGATTTAAGTACTTCTGAACGAAGAGAAACGATAAGGCTCATAACTGTGAAGATGTAAGGTCAATAAATAATTGTTCGAGATCGTTTTTTTGAGGACAGAGCAGGTACACATCAAGCCCGTGTTGCGTCAGCAACTGATTGACTCCTGCGATCTGGTGGTCATCCCGGAAAGCAACGGCCAGGTTCTCTTCTGCGAACTCAGGCTGGTAGTCACGCAGCACATGAATTGCCCGCTGGTTATCGGAGGTTCTGATCAATAATTTCGATCCCCGCTGTTGAAAGGAATGCAACTCAGCTAAAGCTCCCTGGAATAACATCTTTCCCTGCCGGATGATCCCGACATGCGTTACCATCTTTTCCACTTCAGCAAGCAGGTGACTGGAGATGAGTATGGTCATGCCATGATCCCTGTTCAGCTTCCTGATCAGTTCACGAAGCTCAATGATCCCCGCAGGGTCCAACCCGTTTGACGGCTCATCGAGGATCAGCAATTCGGGGTCAGGTAAAAGCGCCAGCGCTATGGAAAGCCGCTGCCTCATACCAAGTGAGAACTTTCTGACGAGCTTCCTGCCGGTATCACCGAGGCCGACGATCTTCAATACTTCATCCACCCTTGATCTTGACGCGCCGTACACAGCATTGTAAACTTGCAGGTTCTCCCTGGCCGTTAAATGTCCGTAGAGCGAAGGCGATTCGATTAAAGAACCGATCCTCTTCAGTATACCGATCCTGTTTGAATGAAGATGTTCTCCGAATATTTCAATACTGCCTTCGGGTGAATCCAGCAAGCCAAGGATCAGGCTTAAAGTGGTCGTCTTTCCTGAACCATTTGGTCCGAGAAAACCATAGATGCTTCCACGTTCCACCTGCAGGTTGATGGCCGATAAGGTTCTTTCCTGCTTTGAATAATTGTAGGAAAGATCATTGGTCTTGATTACTGCTGAATAGCTCATCTTTAAAATGATTTATATAAAAAGATCTTTTTGTTGTTCCGCGCCTTTGAGATCCGGAGAACGATTCCCTGCGCGTGCCAAATAAACTTACTGGCCGATCCGGTTCTGTTCCTCCCCTGCACTGCCACCTGTTCTTTTAACCGGCGCGATCTTTTTCCCCTTA
Source organism: Citrobacter freundii (assembly GCA_003243445.1). GTDB lineage: Bacteria > Bacteroidota > Bacteroidia > Chitinophagales > Chitinophagaceae > Terrimonas_A. The sequence continues at coordinate 41,409 of QFQQ01000007.1, read as the reverse complement.
TTGAAATTCCACGTAAATCCAATCGTAAGGATCTGCGTTTCACTCCGCTGACGGATGTTCACATCGACATTGCTGTAACGGCTTCTTCCATTCATCTTCTGACTGTAAAAAATATCCCGTGCAGTCAACCGCACCGTTCCCTTTCCTTTCAGTATCTGCTGACTTATTCCTGCACCCATAAAAGCGACCGGCCTGACACGCGTTACACCTTCCAGCCATCCGCTTCTGTACGTTCCATTCAGTTCCGCAGAAAATGTCTTGCTCACTTTGAATTGCTCGGTAAAATTTATAACGAAGCTCGTAGCCGACAAGCGGACGGGATCGTTATTGATCACACCATCATATTTATCGTAATTAACATTCGCATTGATATTACTTGTCCACCACTTGGTAATGGGAGTATTTGCATTCACTGATAATCCAACGGTGTTCAGCTTTGATACGTTCTCCGGCATATTGTACGCCTCCTCTCCCTTCTGCTGGATCACCTCCTGGATGATATCCTTTACATGCGTATAATTAAGTGTAGTGGTCAGCTGGTTCTTCCAGGTATGCGTAAGCTCTACTGTATTACTGATGGAAGGCTTCAGGCTGGGGTTTCCCTGGCTGTAGGTATATCTGTCAAGAAAGCGGATAAAAGGATTCATGCTTTGATAATTCGGCCTGCGAATGCGTCTGCCGAAATTGGCGCCAATATTATTATTGTCATTAAGTTTATACTGGAAGTAGGCCGTCGGGAACAACTGCGTATAATGCCTGCTGAAATTCTCACCGGTCGTTTTTTGTTTGCCGGTAGCATTGGTATTTTCCATCCGTAAACCAAACTGTGCAGTGATACGCTTCGACAACGGAGCACTCAGGTTCAGATAGGCCGCGTTGATATTCTCCTGGTAAATGAAATGATTGCTTCGATTCAGATCAGGAACGATCTGACCATACTGCACACTGTCATAACGGGCATCATTGTCCGTCCTCACAATACTGGTCTTTACACCGGCTTCAAACCTGGCATCTTTGCCAAGGGGATGCAGGTAATCAACTTTGGCGCTGTATACATTTATTTCCTGAGGCAGCAGACCGGTCAGCGTATCAGCTTTGCTGATTGGGTTGCCGGAGGCGTCAGCATAGGAATTGACCATGAACAGATCGTTATCGGTGCTATTCTTTATAAAGTCTATATCTGAAGTGATCTCTTTGCCTTTCTTGTCTAATATCCTCCGGTAGTTCAAATTTGCGTTGATGCTTTTCCAATCACTCTCTGTGTTTACAAAAGCATCCGTCACCGTTTCAAGTTGCTTTGCAGAGTTTGATATTTGCGTAATGTTTGGATTACCGGATGATGCCTGCCTGGCATTAAGATTAACAACAGCGCCAAAGGTTGTCCGTTTATCCGCAAAGAAGTCTATGCCTATTTTTGCGTTATACGCATTACCGTCAAGATTTCTTGTTGTCACCTGGTTAAAGATCTTCATGATGGAATTATCCTGGTCGTTCAGGATATTCCTGTCGATATTCATTACCTGGAATCTTTTCTGATAGTTATGGCTGAGGTTAGTGAACAGGTTGAATTTCGCATTCCGGTAGTTGAAATTAAACCCTTCGTTTGTTTTGGGATATTTCCCCTGTGAATAGGCAATGCTGGCAGAACCATTGAAGCCGGCCGTTACTGCTTTTTTTGTTTTAAGATTGATGATGCCCGATGTTCCCGCGGCTTCATACTTTGCGGGTGGATTGGTCATGATCTCCAGCTGGTCCAATTGGCTTGAGTTCATATTCCGTAAAAGATTGGCAAGGTCCGCTCCGTTCAATTGAGTTGGCCTGCCGTCAATCATGATCAGAACGCCGTCTTTTCCTTTCAGGCTGACATTGCCATCGCGGTCTACTGTAACGCCGGGTGCTTTTTCCAGCACTTCCAGAACGGAAGTGCCGATATTGGTGATCGATGCATCCACGTTTACGATCGTACGGTCAATGCGCTGTTCCACCAGCGCACGTTTTGATGAAACCGTTACTTCTGCCAGATCTGTACTGGAGGTGAATATTTGAATGGACGGGACCTGTACCATCGGTGATCCAGGTGATAGATTTACAGTGGCCGACCAGGCTTTCCGGTGGCCAACCGCTGTGGCGGAGATGAGATATTGTCCACCGGGAATGTTATCAAAGACATACACACCTTCTTTGTTAGTGACTGACAGTTTGATCGTGGCAGAATCCCTGGCACGCAAAAGGGTGATGGTTACATTATCTACAGGTTGTCCGTCTTTCACTACGTTTCCGGACAACTTTCCGGAAGATTGCGCGACTGCGCTTGCCGCAGCAAGAATAAAACAGCAGAATAAGGTTGAAAATTTCATGGCTATACTTTTTTGTTTGTTTCGGTTAGGGCATGGCATGGCCCGTTGGCACTTTGAGGTAGCCAGTACGGGGTGATCTATGAATTGAATATTAGGGGATGTTAGAGATCGAAGTAATTTTTGCTTTTAATAAATGATGTGACCGAAGGGTCAATTGGGAAGTCGAATCTGTAGCAACAGACAATTGCCCGATAGTTGCCTCATTATCTTCCAGTGAAGACTTTCTCAACTCCACTTCAAGATGATTGATCAGTGCATTACCAATCGAAACCGTTGATTGATCTGCCGCAACAAGTTTAACGTGATCCAGCCGGATTGGATTTTCCCAGGACCCGAAAGCGACGACCGAATTATTCAGGAACAGAACCGGGTTGGCATCGGCTTTATTTTTAGTCGCTTTAAAAGCCAGTTTCGAATTGGAGCCAGATACAGTGACATTATACGGCAGAACTAATTTAATCTGCCCCGGATTAACCACGGCTGATGTTTCATCGCCTGCACTGATAACAAGACTGTCGCCTTTTTGCACATACCGCGTAAAACCTCCGGGATCTTTCTCAACAGACAGTACGTCACCAAACTCAATATCAGCATGCATATTACGGATCGACACAGTGGCTATACCAGGAAAGGATTGCATGGCTCCCTGGCGGTTCATGCTGCCCGGACTGTAAACGATATAATCGCCATTTTTATACTTTGCATACAGGGCGACATGAACTCCTGTGATCAGCAGAATCACAAAAAGAAAACCACCCAATAACAGTTTATTACTCTTTTTCATTATGATTTTATATTGGGTTATTTAAAATGTTGTTTTTTGAATTTTTCGTACGGTGTTTTCAACTCATCGATTTCCATATCCAGCAGGTAAATATTCCGGAAAATGTTGGGCAATTCTTTTTCGATGAATTCGGTCTTGCGGTATTGCATTGCTTGTTTGACCGCATCGGCACTTACAAAATATCCAATGCCGCGTTGATTATAAATAATGTTCTGGCCTTGTAAAAACTCATAGGTACGCATAACAGTATTCGGATTGACTTCCAGTTGTACCGCCAGTTCACGAACTGCAGGAATACGTTCCTCTGCCTTCCACTTCTTTAGCAGGATGTGTTCGCAGATAAAATCGGCGATCTGCAGATATATGGCTCTTGATTCTCTGAATTGCATGATAATTTTTTTAAAGGCTATACTTGTTTTTCCTTCAAACGATAATATGTCACCACCCAAGCAAACGGCGCAATCGCATACATTATCATAAAATGGATCACTACTCCTACCCAATGGGGCAACTGAACCAGGTAATCATCGGCACCACGAGTGACGACCCTGTAGGAAACAAGAAATACATCCTCGTATTCCCCGGCCGGCATCAAACGTGCATATAATAAGTATATCAGGCAGAACAGCAGGAAGAATATCACAAACCCGGTGATAACAGTTTTGATAAAACTGTATTTCGTAAAATAGACAGATCCCAGGAAAAAAGTTGACTGCGCAGCAAAGAACAGCAGTAGCATATTGATCATGGACACTTTGTCAAATGGCAGAATGGCCGCCCTGAACATATTGACGACCGGCTGATGGGCGGAAGGGTCACCTGTGAGCAAAAACCGGTTTGCGATGAACACCATAAGTATATCGACCAGGTAAAAAACAGCTGTAAAGACAGCGAAAAAGATCACCACGGTGAACAGGATGCCGCACAAAATCTTTTCAAATGCCGAGGCAGGCACCATCAGGAAATTGATCCCTTTTGGCCTCGATCCCAGGTCGCGGAAATACTGGCTGGCATACAGCATGCCTGTTCCGAAAAGCGTAAAAAAGAAAGTCAGGATCTGAAGCTCCTCATCCATTGGCCGGTGCGGGTCGACAAGCAGCGTAAGGACAAACCAGATCACGAGTAGTAATATAAAGCCCACCACCGAAAACAAATAGCGCTTTTTATTGTCGGCCCAGTGTTTTGATACCAATAAGGAAAATCTGCTGACACTAAAGAATTGGTTCATAAAAGAGATTTACGGTTGAAACAGTTTATTCACTTTGCCGCTGTTTGTGACGATGGCTTTATAAAGGAGTTCCAGGTCAAGCTTTGTTTCCTCCTCCTCGCGATTCGGTGCGACGATCACATTCCCTGCGAGTGAAGTTTCATGATAGATAGCAGCAGCCAGGTCGTCCTCATCCGTCGCAAAACGGAAGGACAGTTTCTTTGAGATCTCCTCGATAGTATGGTCAAAAAGGATTTTTCCTTCATCGATGACCGTGATACGATCGATGAGGTTCTCAAGGTCTTTCACCTGGTGGGTGCTGATGATAATGCATCGTTCTTCATCCAGCGCCTGCGCCATGATCTTTCTTAACTGACTTTTGCTCATGATATCAAGACCGTTGGTAGGTTCATCCATCAGCAGGAGCTTAGCGTTGCTGGCCAGTGCAAAGGAGATCAGCACTTTCTTCTTTTGTCCATAACTCATATTCTGAAGGGTACTGTCTGAAGGCACTTCAAAAACGGAAAGATAATCCCTGAACTTATCGCTGTTGAACCGAGGATAAAAAGGAACATAGGTCTTGATAAAATCCGGAACAGGAATATCCGGAAGATAGAATTCTTCCGGCACCATGAACACATCCTGAAGAAAGACCGGCAGTCTTTCCGATGGGTTATGTCCGTTTACCGAGATTCTTCCTTTTTGCGGGTACAACAAACCTGCAATATTGCGCAGCAGACTCGATTTACCCGTACCGTTCTTTCCGAGCAAGCCGTACACATGACCGGCATTAAAGCTCAGATCAAGACCGTCAAATACCGGCTTTTTCCTGTAAGCAAATGATACATTTTGGAGCGAAACCATATCTGTGATTTAGTGTACTATCCATCTAGTACACCTCAAAGATATATATTTTTCCTTTCCGGCCAAATTTTCAGGTAAAGAAATCAGAGATCCGGATCAACGATCATACAGATCGATTGAAAAGGCATAACAACCTATTCCATTCCTGGCAAAATGTCGCTTCAAAAAATCACGCTGCTCTTTTTACCAACGACGATGTATGAGTAGTTTTTCTCAAATCTGCGGGAGCGGTAACGTGAAATGAAAGGTGCTGCCCTCTCCCGGCACACTTTCCAGCCACAGTTTTCCTTTATGTTGATCTATAATATGGCGGGCAATATGCAGCCCCATTCCGAGGCCTTCCGTGATATGCGTGCTGCCACTGACCCGGTAAAACCGCTGGAAGATTGCGGTTTGGTGTTGCGGGGCAATGCCGATGCCGAAATCAGTTACAGAAACATGCACACTACTTCCTTCTAAAAATGCCCTGATCACAATGCTGTCCGCGCCGGGCGAGTATTTGATCGCATTGGTCAGTAAATTCACCAGCACCTGCTCGATACGCACCGCATCCACTTCTGTTTGCAAGGCGGCTAACTCAGACTGAAAATAAAGCTGGTGGGTGGACATGGATTGTTGCACGGATTCCATCGCATTATGAATGATCTCTTCCATGGATACCATCGCCCGCTGGATCGTGAGCTTCCCGGCTTGCAGCCGTGTTAGATCCAGTAGCTCCGATAACAGATGTTGCAGCCGTTGAACCTGCCTGAGTGCTTTATCGGAGAACTCTGCACTTCTGTCGGGATAACAGTCAATCAGCTCCAGGTAGGCTTTGATCGTCGACAACGGTGTCTTTAACTCATGACCGGCCAGTGCAATGAAATCATCTTTATACAAATTTGACTTCTGCAGTTCTAAATTCGTTGCCTTCAGTTGTGCTTCGAGTTCCTGTTGCCTGGTGATATCCCGCGCAATTTTAGCGATGCCGATCGTTTGCTGTCGTTCATCCAATACAGGAGAAATAGATAGAGAGACGGAAACGAGCCTGCCTGATTTTGTCCGGCGGATAGTTGCATAGTGTTCGACCGAACGACCGCTTAACATTTCCTCGATGATCATCTGCTCTTCATTCATCCGGTCTTCGGGTATCAGTCTCGTAATAGAATGACCGATCATCTCACTGGCCGTGTATTCAAATAATTGCTCTGCGGCCCTGTTCCAGCTAAGTACAATGCCTTCCACTGTTTTACTGACAATCGCGTCTTGCGAGGAATGGACAATAGCCGCCAAAAGTGCATTTTGTTGCGCGCCTTTCTGCAAAAAATCAAGAGGATTGATGTCTTCCTTCATAAGCAACAGCAGGAATAGATAATGAGTGTATACCGTTCAGGCGAATAGTGATCAGGATTATTCGCTGCACGTATACAAGGTACAGTATTTAGGTTGATTGTAACCAGCCATCTATGTATATATCATTAAACGTAGTGTAGATTTTTTTTTACCGAAGCGACATTTATTTTTTTTATAAGGGTTAACCCGGATAAATTCATTTCAAGTGTGAGCCATTTACTGTATGTAATTGAAAAAATTCACAAACCCGTTGTGGCCACCATCCCCTTAGCCATGATCACCAAACAACGTCTTCAATGCAACGTACGCCTTAAGCCGCTGCTGCTGACAGATCTCCCTCACCCTGCTGATGGAAAGACCTACGAGGGCTGATATCTCCTGGTATGAAAACCCATCCAGCCTTGCGGTGTAGATCGATTCATTCCGGAAAGACAATTGCGTTTTATATTCATCCGGATCACCACCAAGTGCAGCGATCACGTCCTTCAGCTGCGCTACTTTCTTGTTCCAGTAGTAGCGTGCTTTCAGGGCTCTTTCCAATTCCGCTTTTGCTTGTTGGAGATCCATAGTAAAAAGTATAAAATGGGCTGAATAGTTTTGTCATGCGATCGTCAACGCTTAGGGTGATGTTTCCGGATTAGCGTATTCTAATGCGTGGATCTGCTCCGCTAACCGATCGAGCTCCCGTGATTTCCGGTCGTAATCCCGCTTGCGGCGACGATCTTTTTTCCTCAGCGCGGCTAATTCGTTGGCCACTTTTGCCAGTTGCTTTCTCAGGGCAGTGAGCTCGGCATTCTTTCGATATAGCTCCACTTTCAGCGGAAGTGTGGATAGATAAGACACGGCCTTTGCATAATCAATCGTATCTGCCGGATCTGTCATGAATATCGAATCGGCCCGTTGAAGACTCATCTGAACGGTTACTACTTCCCTGGAGCGTCTGCCTGTTGATTTTATCGTCCACCAGTTATTCAACATTCCTTCGCTAATGTCGGCTTGCCGCCACTTCTTTCCAATGATCACTCCTTTTTTTGTTTTATAACTTCCTTTCCCGGCTTTCAGCGCAGCTTTCAACGCATCCCGGACATCTTCGTTAGCTGCTTTGAAAGAAATAGTGATAGCAGGATAGCCCGCATTTTTATACACGATGCGGGAAGGCTGGATGAGCGGCTGTGTTCTTCCCGCCAATCCACATAATAGCAAGATAAAAGTAAGTTGGATCTTCATAAAGTACGATTGCTCAGAGAACAGCATAACATTCAATGCTCAGCTACCGTAAACAGCCAACCCGTATCACTGGATCGCTCCTACAGCCTGCACGTTACTGCCATTCAATATTTTTACAGCATATCCTTTTTTTGTGATCAGTGAATCATATAGTATGGCTTCATTATTTCCGTTGGTCTTCAAAGCCGGCGTAGAACCCGCACCGGTATTGCCATTCACACTTCCCAGCGAAGTATAGATCAGCGAACATGTGTCGCACGTCACTAAATAGGCATCCAGCATAATACCCGGTACAAAATAATCCGCGTCTAATTGTATATTGATCGACACCTTCCCTCCTTCTAATTGAAACAAGGTAAAAGACCCAGCAGCTTTAGCCGTTCCGGAAGAGTGGTTATACAGCGGAAATGTGTTGGAAACAGGCGGAGCCGGTGGTGAAGTATTTTTCGAGCATGCTGCCAAAAAAATGCTCATTAACAAAACACTGAAGCTTCGCAGGATTGCCTTCGTTTTCATAATGCAGGTTACTTTCTTTTATCAATGAGTAAAACTATTCAACACAAAGAGATTGTACCGTAGCCTTTTAATAGCACATTGTAGCTCTTTAGACACAGGCACATTATAAAAAATAATGAACAGCCTTCCGGAATCTGTAATCTTTGTCAGCAAAGTATTGCTGCAAAAACTCAATTATCGCGTCCACTTTTTCCGGAACTATTTTATCACCGTCGATCTCCCAGTTCCTGTATCCCCGTTCATAGACGATAACGGCAATAGGTCCTCCGGCCTCTTCATCATGAAGAATGACCAGCATTACATCCTCGACCGCATCGAAATCGTAGATCAGTGCAGCTTCTTCTTTTGGAAAGCCATCCCCCACCAACCAAAAAAAAGTTCTCATACGTAAATGGTATTTAGGATTCGCAGCACACCAGTATGCCGCAGACAATAAAGATCATTATCAAAAAAATAGCTGATCAAAAATAGACCCCTTATCATTCAAGAAACGTGGCCGTATTACGAAATCCTGTGGCGTTTTCCCTACAGCGCACGTTGTAGCTGAAAAGCCACAGTTTATTCGGAAAAAAGCTATTTATCCGCATACACCATGAAGATATTTTTGCATTGAAATGAATTGATCGGCAGATCAGCAACTTTAAAACGTACGTATGAATATGAAGAAAACAGCATTGGCAGTAGTTACCAGCATGGTAATAGCAGGAACATTGAAAGCCCAGGTTCAATTGAGTGCCTACGGCTCTTATCTGAAAGGAACCAGTGACAATAAAGCCGGTCTCTGGGGCGGTGGTCTGAACGGAAAGATCTTTCTCGGAAATTCTGTTGCGCTTGGAGTGGGCCTCACCTCCTATCCCAAAAAAAAGAGCGAGATCAGGGGTGGCTCCGGCGCAGGTGCATGGACCTATTACTCGGCAGATGTAGTCAGTAATCTGGCAGCAGGATTGGATATACTGCTTAAACCACGCACAGATATGGTGCAACCTTATCTTGGAGTTGACGCCGGTTTAAGTTATAACAGGCAGAACGTTTCTTATGTCTCCACAAATACACAGATCGTAGAGAATAAGAATAACAAAACGTACTTCCTTCTTTCTCCGAAAGCTGGTCTCAACATAGGACTCGGTCAGTCGTTCGGTATTTTCGGGCAGGTCAGATACAACTTCACCTTCGGTGAAGGTGATCCGCAAAATATCACCGTTGGTAATATTCCGAATCCTATCACAACAGAACCTGTCAGCAAATATTTTTCATTTGATGCGGGACTATATATCCGCCTGACTGGCGCTGGTGGCTAGTCATAAACCGGGCTTTCTTCTCATACATTAAACCAGGTCCGACAGATTTCTTCGTGTTTCCAGGTAGCAGGGACAACAGATACCTGTCACGAAGAGTGGTGGTAAACCATGGCAGCTGCATGACTTTGTTCATGCGCTGCCTTCTGTTAATTAACAAATCAGGGTCTTTTTCATCCCATGGTTTAATTATTTTTGTTTTCAACAATCCTCAATCAATTCTTCTTGCAATGGCAGCCTTTCAAATACTCATAGCAGATGATCATCTATCGGTGCGGCTTGGTCTGCGTATGCTCGTGCAGGATACACTTGGCAGCTGCAGTGTCACTTTTGCCTCAAATGGAAAAGAGATCTTTCAATTGATGCGCAAACAGGAATTTCATTTCCTCATCACCGATCTCAACATGCCGGGCGTGGACATGATCACACTGGTGCACGATCTTTTACAATTGCAGCCCGGCGTCAGGATCATGGTCATGAGTGTCAATCCGGAAAACGTATTCGCCCGCCGCATGCTTGCGGCAGGGGCATATTGCTATTTACAGAAAGATGCACCCGAAGAAGATATCGTAAACGCCATCAAAGCGCTTAGCCAGGGAAGAAAATACATGACGCCTTCGCAGATGGATAACATTCAGCAACTGATGACAGAACCAGGCGGGTCAGCCTCTCCTTTCAGTAAATTGTCCGAACGGGAACTCGCGGTCACACTGTTGCTGCTGAAGGGACATGGCCCACTGGAGATCTCCAATACACTTTCGATCAGCTCCTCTACTGCAAGTTCCTTCAAGTCGCGTATCTATGAAAAGTTAGGCATCTCCAATGTCATCGAACTGAATACGCTGGCGCAGGTACATGGACTCACGGATGCAAAGGCAGCCGAATGATAAAACAACTTCCCGCTCCCGGCTGGCTCTGAATAATAAGCCTGCCATTCATTTTTTCCAGTAGTGTTGCTACCAACATTCCTCCCAAACCTTCTACCGTGCTAACTTTCTTATGCAGAAAGGCAGCTATCTGGCGCTCATCCATCCCTACACCTGTATCAGCAACCCTGATAAAAAATTCATTCTCCACAAAACGCACCGATAGCTCCACCTTTCCATTAGTTGTATTCTTATGTGCGTTGTCCACCAGGTTGCGGAGAACGATCATCAACAGATCAGGATCCGTATAGCACTTCAGTGATGTAGGATGGATGATCAACTCATTATGCTTGCTCTTTAAAATGTCCGTGTACAGCAGCCCAATATTATCAAATATATCCTGCAGAACGACCCACCTTACCGTTACTGTAAATTGACTGTGCTGGCTCTTCGCCCAGGCAAAAAATTGCGTAGTGAAACTATACAATGAGCTTGTACTATTGTTGATCTCACTGATTCGCACTCCCAGCTCGCCGCTATCAAGCCGGCGCTGATCTCTAGCCAGCCTTCGTCCCAGCATATCCAGGAAGCGGATGGGAGATTGCAGATCATGCAGCACCATCGAGATCACCTGGTCTTTTGTTTCCACGCTGGTGGCAAGTGATTTCTCTGACTTTTCCAGCCTTGCGATCACCTGCTTCAGTTCCTTTGTCCGGGCTTTCACATTTGCTTCAAGCTCCTGCGCTTTCCTGGTCAGTCTTTTCGTACGCCATTGGAGGATCGCATATACGAGTAAGATGGTCAACACCGCAACGATCAGCAGGAACCACCATTGCTCAAAGAAAAAAGGCTGAACATTCACCTGAACTGACAGCTTATCAAAAGAGGTAAATGATATCCCATCCCGTTTACGGAAGACCACGTTATAATTTCCCGAAGGAAGATTTTGCAAAAGAACCTTACCATCTCCGGTGATCTTCCGCCATCCCGTCATCACCCCTTCGATCTGGTATTCCAACTGCATATTCTGCGGATGACCAAAATAAGGGCTGGTCACCCAAAGCAGAAGCGAATGATGTCCCGGCGGCACGTTGAATGTTTGCAAACCTGCCGGCAGCTCACCATCATCCAGCATTGCTTTATCCATGTAGATCGGCTTACTGGGAAACATGGTCTTTACCGCATGAGGATGGAACCATACAAGGCCGTCCAGCGTGGGAAGCGAGAGCAAACTATCAGGAAACCATGCATAAGGCAATTGGAACCCTCCGTTAAATTCGTTCGTAGGAAGGCCGTCATTTTTATTGAACAGGTAATAATACACTTCACCGATAGTCCCGCCTGCATAAGCGCGGAGTTCGGCTTTGCTGACCTTGAACAACCCGTTATTTGTCGTAAGCCAGAAAAAACCGCGGCCATCATCCACAAATGCATGAACAGTTTTTAACGACCCGGATGGGCCTGCCGGGAACTCCTGTAATTTTCCGTTGTCATACAGGAAAAAACCATTTCCATAAGTCCCGATCCAGATCCCGCCATCAGCATCCTTATACAATGTTCTGATATTGATAGAATCGAGGATTGTTCTTCCAAATGCATTCGCTCCCTTATGATACCAATGCAAACCTTTTGTTGATCCAACAATAAAATGTGTATCATCTTCTTTTACAAAACAGGAGATATCTCCATCACGTAATGGTAGAATATAATGATCAGTGATCGTGTCACCGCTTAGTATGTATATACTTTTACGTGTTGTAACATACAGGGCGTTTTCCTCTTTATCTGACAACATACCCGAAATCCTTCCATCCAGGATTGCTATTTTGCCTGAGCGCTGCGTATGAATATTATAGATTCTCAGTTCACCAGCACGCCCGTAATAAAATGTCTCGGGTGATACAGGCTGTAAAACACCCGGATGGTCTCCATCAAATGAAATAACCTTTGAGTCTCCTTTCCTTGAAAAGAGTACGTCATGGCAGAACAACCAATTACTGTCCATCACTGCCTGAGTATAATAATTCTGCACCATCGCGGGCGAAGCTGCCGGCAGCGACGGAACAAAAAAATCGGACGGTCTTACAACATACAAACCATTAATGCCGCTTCCCAGATAATAGATCTGGTTAACGGCGTCTACACTTATACTACTGACATCCTTAATGGGCAGGTCCTCTACTACCCTAATGGAATAAATGCTTTTACCCGAAAGGACGAGCCGGTATAAACGTGCATTGCAATAAATATAACTTCCGCCAGGGCACCACAATGCTTTGAAATCACCCGCAATGAATGCCCGTTCTGTAGCCAGTTCTCCCGTAATTCCAGCGCTCAGCGGCAAAGGCGCTCCATTCAACCAGGCCTTTATCGTATTGCCCTTTCCGATATTCAGGTAAATGTTCTCCAGCAATAACATTTGTTTTGAGAGATCGCGGGCTTCATAGCTGCGCACAATATCATCATGCAGGTAGTACAAATGATCGTCCAGCAAAACATACGCCTCGTTGCGATCGAGTCCAACGATCCTGTTCCGTTCGTATGCCATTTCGAATCTGTTCCAGATATTCGCAACTTGAAGCGATGACCCGAGGTGATCGATCAGGCTTTCATCAACAATATAACCGGACCTTGAATAAAGCCCCTTGACAGTGCCGCTGGCGACAGGCCGCCATGTTGCTTCGCTCCCCTGCCGGCGGATCTCTGCCTTGGTATGATCAATAAAACTCACTTCCAGTTCGCCTCTGCGGGTCGGCATAATCGATTGTACCCGTCCCCAACGAAGGTTACTTGTTGGCCCGGCACCAAAAACTTTAAAATTCCTTCCATCAAACCGCACCAACCCCATTTCGGTAGCCAGCCAGCAAAAACCCGCCTTATCAAACGCAATGCTTTTGACACTGTTCTGCGGCAGGCCATTATCCGTATTGTAAATAGTAACCTCATACGGCTGAGATCGCTCAGTAGCCCATATTCTATGGCCAGTGAACAATTGCAAAAACAATAAAACGAATAATCCTTTAATTCCCATAGTGACGACTTAGATCAACCGGTTCAAAATGAGGTGGCCCGGATCCTCCGGATAACCTCCCCTGTCACGACCTTATCTGCGCAATACGCCTTTCCTACTACCCGACTGCTTCTTACAAGAGTATCATCTCAGCTGTCAGACAAATAAATCTGCGTGATCTGCGGAATCTTATGCAACACATTAACCATATCACGGCAAAACCAATGAATACGGCCGGCCTTTTTTATCAGCACCCCAACTCATCGAAGGCCTGTCTCCCATATACAATACCAACTCTCCCCCCTGATAAGATCTTTATGCAACAGATATGGTTTGTTATAAACAGTCCATTCAGCATTGCTTGCTGCACATACTTATTTGACACGCTATTATTGATCGTTCTTGCCCTAAAAGTATTTCCACCGGTAAATATCTCCGCCTCTTCAACCAAAGGCGATCCGATCACATAAAGCCCCGCCACCGGGTTACTCTCCTTCAACAGAAAGAGAGAAAAAAAATAACGCTGTAAAAAAAACGTACAGTAATCATCTTGTCACGGATTCTGTCAAATAAAGTGATTGAAATGATTGGCCCGTCTTTGCTGTTAAAAGAAACCGGCTGTAGAAACAACCGGTCTGCCTTTAAATCAACTGCTGATGAAAACAACAACTGCTATGTTGAGAAACTGTTGCCATGTTAAGAAAGACCCGCTGTAGAAACAACAGGTCTTAAACACCCACAGGTTTTACAAAACTCAATCTGACGCGGTAAGTGAGTGTTACCATTGAACGCAAATGAACATTAATCATCAAACTTCAGCCTTCTACTATAGTGAACGGTCTGCTTTTAGTTCTTCAATGAACAGGCTTAGTCAAGTTGTATCAATAAACCTATTGCATAATCTCCGCCTGAATATGTTTTGAATTCACTCGCCTGTGTATTGTACAAGGCAGTAACCTGCACAACATTGGACACTTTCAATCCTACCCCAGCCGATGCACTTTTATTCGTATGGTACATTCCAAAAACATTCACTATATCTTTATAGGTCAGGTTCGCGCCGGCATCTATTATACTCTTGATCCCCTTGATACCACGATAAGCAACTTTTGGTTCGACCGACCAGTCTTCATTATCGTCCGATAAATTCAACCTGTAAGAAACCGTGCCGAAGAACAATGCCCGGTTCACAAGATCCTTATCTCCTTTGCGGAATGTGGAAACCAGGTTCGGAGCTGCTGCCTGAACAGTCAGTTTACCATCTGTATAAGCCATTCCAAAATCCGCTTCGAAACGCATGAATTGATCATTATAGTTATACAGCAACGGATCATCCAGGTCTCCGGAAATGCTCCGGTTATTCAGCCGGTGCTGCACACCTCCGGCGGAGAGACCGAAATGAAGTTGATGGCGTTCATCCAGCGGAATGTGATAAGAATACGTCCCCATCACCTTGTACGTATTAACAAGACCGGCTTTATCATAGAACAGGTTGATCCCTGCTCCCACCCTTTCATTAAATCCATAGTCACCCGTCAGGTAATATGTCTGTGGGCCGTCTTTAATATTCCCTGATTGCTGATAGCCCATACCAAAACGGACCTGCTTTGCTGTTTGTCCGCTCATGGCCGGATTCAATAAATATTGATTTTGGAAATATCCTGTGCCGGGTATGTTCAATTGGGAGATCCCCTTTTGAAAAAACAACATTCCCGATAACAGCACACCCGCATATTTTATAAATGAACTTTTTTTCATCGGCTTTCTTTTATGGTTCGTAACATTAATGTGCGTGAATAATGTTCAACATTCCCGTTGCTGGTTGCTGGCCATCACCAAAATCCACCACATAGTAATAAGCACCTTCTTCCAGCAGTTTGCCCTGGTATCGGCCATCCCAGTTATTGGAATAATTTCTCTGACTATAAATGAGGCGGCCAGCTCTGTCAAACACCTTCACGCTGTTATCCGGTTTGTTTTCAATTCCCCAGATGATCCACCGGTCATTCTTGCCATCGCCGTTTGGCGTAAGCACATTGCTGATCCTTACTGTACCGGATGGTGGTGCAATAGTGATACTCGAGGTTGCCTGGCATCCGCCTGATGAAGTGGCCGTTACGGTATAGGTAGTCGCCCTTGTAGGCCTTACACGCAGCACCAGACTACTCGTACTTCCTTCGATGCCATCCGCATTCGCCCACTGATAAGTAGTGGTACCGGGGAAATTGCTCGCTGCTTTCAGCGTCACCAATGCATAACGGGGAACAGACGTGTCCTTATCTGATGTAATGCTAACAGAGAACGGAACAAAGTAAAACTTAACAGGCACCTCCACACTGTCAACCCCAAAACTATTCGTACCGCCATCGTCCTTGATCGTCACAATAATGATGGCTGAATCACCGGCTTTGGCTGATCCGGTTGTCGCAAATCCATAGTTGACTACTCCGTTGTTAACTGCCGGATCGAAAGTGAACTGCGTCAGCAGCTTCGCACTCAAGGTGTCGCCGGGCGATCTGTTTGCAACAACATTGCTCACCCGTAACTTTTGAATACTTTCATAAGCAGGACCTGCACTGATACCGCTAAATGAAAAGCGATAGGTACCGGCACCCGTACATAGATTTCCCGGAATGACAGGCAAGGTTGTCAGTGGGGTCGTATTCTGCCCCGAACTCAGCACTTTCAACACAAAAGAATAAGCAGAAACTCCCTGCGTATTTTTTGCACGCACACGATAATAAAAATAGGTTCCCGGCCGAACAGATGAATCGGCAAACGCGGTGGTATTCGCGGGCAATGTCCGCAGTGGTGTGAAGGTGATACTATCCAGCGAACGCTCCACTTCAAACACTGTCTCATTATAAGACCGGTCGATCCAGGAAAGGCCGATGATCGTATCGCTATTCAATAGGAGCGACAGATCAACCGGACCAAGCGGCACACCAGGCACAAAGGATGTAGTGGCTTTTACCACATTAGACCATCCGGAGAGATCCGTCACAGATTGCCCGACAGACCTGATGCGATAGAAATAAGTCGCGCTGTCATACAGCAGCTGGTCAGTAAAAGAAGTTTTATCAGGAGTAAGACTGTCGATCGTCTGAAAGTACAGTCCATCTCCGGATCGTTGCAACTCCAGCATCGAAACATTATCAGGCGATATCTTCTGCCATTGCAATGCCACACCGCTTAATGTGGTGCCACTCACAGAAAGGGCACCCGGTACATCCAGCATACTGGATGATATACCGAAGATCTGCCACTCCGCGACCTGGAAACGCACGCCATCGGAAGAATTATTATTGCCGGTAAAAGTGATACGGTAATATTTGTAAGGTATCGTCCCAGGCTGAGCAAGCAGGTACTTCACCGTTTCACCTCTTGGCACCGCGTACCCTAATTCTCCACTACGATTATCCAGCAAGGTCCAGTTTGTACTGTCCGCAGAGCCCTCCACGCGCCAACTACCCGGGTCGCGCCCCGGAGCGTCACTGCCCGTAGTGATTGCATAAGACGTTATTACATAAGAACCGGTTGGCTTGTAAACAGCAGACAAGTCGCCACTGACTTCCGAGTTAAACACCAGCCATTTTGTACTGAGATTATTATCAATCAGCTTGAGTGAGCCCTCGTTGGCTGTCGGTCCACCCCAGTTATCAGCGCTTGCTGAAAGACGACCGCCATCATCCGTAATATCAACCAATGTTCCTATGGAGTTAGTTGTGGTCACCTCAACTACCACCGAATAGGGCGATGTACCAAGATAATTGAACGCACTGACCCGGTACCAGTAATGGGTATTGGCAGACAGCGTTTCATCTGCGAAGCTCATGGTATTCCTGTTCACGCGTCCATTCAGTCCGAGTGGCGTAAAGTTTATGCCATCTGTTGATCGCTCGATTTGAAAACCACTTTGTTTATTTCTTGTTGCGTCAGCATCATTGGAAAGCGGCGTCTGCGTCCATGACAACTGGGCTTGCTGAGCAGTGATAGCAACAGCATTCAGCACCGGCGCCGCAAGCAGTGAATCGTTGATACTAGTGATCATCTTGCTGTCAGAATAAGGCGAAACAGAAATATCATTGTATGCCCGCACACGGTACCAGTATTTGGTATCGCTCAGCAGAGAGCTGTCATTAAAAGATGCGACGGACTTATCCAGACGCTGAATGCGGGTGAAGTTCGTACCATCAACAGAACGCTCTACATCAAAGCCACCGGGTCCGCCAATGATCAAGGACCAGGATAAATGAGCAATATTACTTTGTATAAGATCAGCACTCGCACCCAATGCAGGAGCACTCCGCAATGTATCGTCGGTTGTAGTGATCTTCACTACATTGGAAAAAGATGAAACAGACTGATCAGGCAACAGCGCTCTTACCATATACCAGTATGAAGTAGACCGGGCAAGACCTGTATCGGTATAAGAAATGTTAGCGCCACCGATGGTCGTCAGCGGCGAGAAGTTTGTTCCGTCTTTAGAACGTTGCACCTCATACTTACCTGTACTGATGCCGTTTGCATTCATCACCTGCATCCATGATAGCACTGCCTGATCACCGCGCTCCTGTGGAGCAATGGTCAGCTCTGGAGCGACCAGTACGCCATTATCCGCCATTATTTCCAACGGCGACAGATCTTCATTATGAATGCCGGTGAAAATAAACTGATAAAATCTGTAGGCTCCAGCGTTGGACACAACACCTGATACTAAGCTGGCATCTGCGGATCCCGTATCAAGTAAATACCAATCCGAACCATCATTGGACGCAGAGACCTTAACGCTATCAGCCGCATAGCCGGAGCTATAGAAATAAACCTGATACGTTTTAAGTACAGAAGCTGTCTTCAATTCAAAAGTGATCTTAACAGGATCACTGGTAAAAAAGTCAATATAGTCCGACGACGACGTATTGCCATTGTTCAGTTTATCAAGATTATTGTTTGCCGGCGTCGAAGTAATAGCCACAACATTCGCCGGACTGAAAATATTCTGTTGGGCGTGTGCGAGTCCACCGACCAGCAGGGAGCTGAACAGCATCGAAAATTTACATATCACAACGTGAAACGATCGCTTCATCATGATTGGTTGCTTTTACGGGTGGCTACTGGTTGGTGAGTTGAATGATCCGGGACTTAAGAAGATATTATCCTCTACCATCTTGGCGTCCCATCAGGATTTCTTGTGTTGACAAAATCATACGCGCGTCCGTCCAGGCATCCGCTTTCGACACTTACCTGCTTTCCTTTTAATCCTGCGGCAACACCGTTCAGTATGGTAGGCGCACTTCCGCCAAGATTAAAGATCATCACGCCTCCGTATCCCTGATCCTTTATCTGCCTGGCTTCGTTTGTACCGGGCGCCCATCCATTGAATGATTGAAAACATCCTTTCTTCGGAAAATTAAAGTCAAGCCCAGTCTCTATCGGTTGTCCATAATCCGGGAAACAGGCATCCGCGATCTCGCCCATTTTCTTTCCGTTCCAGGAGCCACCGCCAGTGCCGAGCGGATAATAACACAGATAGATATCCGGCAACAAGCGCTTGATCTCTGACATCGCCATCAGGTAAGAGTTGGGATCGGCGCCAGGCTGATAGTCTGAATATTCATCATCAGATAATACCGCGGAAAAACCATTTCGCCTGACTTCAAAAGCAACCTTCCTTGCAAAATCTGTCGCTTCACCGAGGTTGCGGAAATTGCTCCAGCCTGCTGCATCGTGATTACCAAGTATCGACAAACCGATAGGCACACCTCCATTCTTTACTCTTGTGAAGATCTTGTCCCTGAGCATCTCCTGATGTTGCTGATTGTAATACACGTAGGCCTTGCCGGTTCCGGGGTCGATATTGATATTGGCGGAAAAAGGAAACGCCAGATCGATCACCGGCTTGCCGTTTTCATCTTTAAAACAAAGTACGTTAGGGAAATAGTGATCATTCACTTCCACCAGTGCCACGATCAGACCGGTTTTATGAAACAAAGAATTGGGATCTGCATTTCCTCCGGCTGCCGTGATCGAATCCGCAATGCGGATCGAATCTCTTTTCTCTTTCGCGATCTGCTCCAGCCAGGCAATTTCACTGGCAGTCAGTTCAACCACGGCGCCATCTCTCAGCGGCGGAAAATCCCTGCTTGTCTTTACCTTCACACAGGCACTCATCATCAGCAGCAGTGAGACAGCAATCAAGAAAATATATTCTTTCATAATGACAATTGAGTTATCGATAAAGATTTATAGCAACACACCTATTGTTTATCCCACCACACCCGCGCAGACGAAAGATCACTTCCTCCCAGTTGCCGGATCGCAATGCGGTAATTTGCAGGATTGGTAGCATTCTCTGTCGGCGGATAAGGCAATCGCCGCGGAATTGCTCCATCGGAAATATTTCCAGGGTAATTCACCGGTGTCAGCAATGGATAATTGCTCCGCCGCCAGTTGCTCCACGCTTCCGTAAAATCAAAGATGGAGGCAGCCCAATATTCTGCATTGATCATCTGCAGGGAATGTTCTGGAGATGATTCATCCAGTATACGTTTGCTCATGAACTGCGTGATTGTATCAGCAGGAATAGTCAGCGCAGCATCCCATTGCGGCAAAGCCTGCAATGCTGCCTGTACCCCATTCTGAAAATGCTGTGCAGCTGTAACAGCACCGACATCCCATCCCCTGATCTTGGCTTCCGCCAGCAATAGTTCTGTCTGGCTGTAGGTAACCAGGAATACGGGCAGGTTCTTCCTGGTGAATACATCCATTCTCGGACGCGCATAGTTGCCCAATGGACTCGCATTGTCACCCGTGCCGGTTGGTCCGGGATAACCTGGAGCCGTAGTGATCGAGTAGGCACCGCTGATATCGTGTCCGTTCGGCATGCCGATCGGTACCTCGTGCAAAGAGCCGGTGGGTGTAGGATCCTGCGTGGTGTAACGCAATCCTGGGCGCGCAAGCGATTGGTTATAGGCTAGCCCGGTATCCGCTTTTTCCGTAAGCGCGTAAAGGCGCGGATCACCGCTGCTCTTCAGGTAATCAATGAACGTCTTGCTCCAGCGGATCTCCTGGAAATCGTTCAATCCAATAGCATTCGCCGTGCGGTTGATCGTCGCCTCGTTAGGACCGCCTTCCAGTTTGACAATTGCATTATCAGCAATGGATGCAAATGTGTTCTTCGCAGCTTTTTCCGCATATTGCCTTGCGAGCTCAGACGCAACCTTGCTCAACCGCATCGCTACCCTGAGCATGATCGAATAACCAAACTTTTTCCACTGATCGATATCCCCGGCATATAACAGGTCACCCGTTGCAAGCGGCTTATTTGCATCCAGTTTCTGAATGGCATCATCCAAAGTAACAAGCATGTCTTTGTAGATCGCTTCCTGTGCGTCATACACGGGATAAAGAACACCATTCTTACCCTGACCGGCCTGGAAGTATGGTATATCCCCATATACATCCGTAATGCGTTGCATGATCAGCACCCGGAAGATGCGGCATAGCTGTGAAAGGTTATGATATTTCTCCGGGTCCTTTTCACCCAGGCTTTGCGCTTCCGTTAATTGCGCCGCCTGCGTCATACCATCAATAAAAAAGCGCGTGTTATATGCAGTCAACTGCTGATCATATTTATCTCCGCCACCGTAATAGTCAAAGGTAGATGCAAAGAGTTGCGTCATACAGGAGAATTCGTACAGCTGATATTCTGTTACATTACCATAACCCAGCTGCGCCGTAGTGAAGAGGTAATTGGGATCGAAGTCCAGCTGACTGGCTTTACTCGGATCAGTATTAATCTCATCAAATTTTTTAGAACATCCGGATAAGTATACCAGCAGGAGCAGCATGGTTATACCCGGAGCAAGTATCGTGTTAAAAAAGGTCCTCTTCATAATGGTGTTGTTATATAAACCTTTTTATTTTTTGAATTTAACGTTGACGTTTACGCCATACGTCCTTGTTTGAGGAATGCCTCCACCCTGCAAACCAGCGTTGCCTGGCAACGCAGAAAAGTTATCTTCAGGATCAAAATTTACTGTATGCTTGAGTAGAGTAAGCAGGTTGCGTGCTGCAAAAGAAACATTGATCGATTGAAGCGGAGATTTATTGAACCAACGGTCAGGCAATGTATAACCGAGCACCACCTGCCGGAGCTTGATAAAGCTGCCATCAAATACGGAAATGGTGGAAATATTTGCAGCAAGTCCCTGGTAATAGTTTTGCGCATTCACCAGCGTATTGTTCGGCTTATCATCACGCGTCACCCCGTCAACGATCACACCTGTCTCACGGCCCGGCAAGGTTGATTTATTCGTACCATAATAGATACTGAAGAAATCTGTTCCCGACAATACCTTGCAACCAAACCGGTAGTCAACCAGGAAGGAGAAATTGAATTTCCTATAGATGATCTCATCATTGATGCCACCATAGTATTTTGGAAGCCCCGAACCCATCGGCGTCAGCGGGCCTCTTACCGGAATGCCGTTATCACCCACCACGATCTTCCCTTTGCTGTACAAATAATCATACGCCATGATCTGACCGATCGGCAAACCCTGCAAGCTTCCCACGAACGCACCGTTATTGAATGGACCAACTGATGGCCGGTATTGTCCTTCTCCTGATTTAACAATAGCGATTCCCTGCGCCGTGTCACCAATACTTACGAGTTTGTTGTTTACGCTTGTCAGGTTAAAGGAAACATTCCAGGTAAATTGTTTGCTTTGCACAGGCGTACCGTTCAGCACCAGCTCAATGCCCTTGTTCTCTGTTGATCCAAGCGGTTCGTAGCTGGAAGTATATCCGGTGGCAATACTGATCGTCTTGGCGATCAGTTCCCCCTGTGTTCTCCGTTTAAAATAAGTCAGGTCGAGACCAAGGCGATTCCTGAACCATTTCAACTCCATCCCCACTTCAAATTCTTTCATCCGGTAAGGCTGCAGATTTTTCACATCAGAAGTCTGGCTGAGAATATTTCCAAACGGCACACCTCCATTGGTTCCCGGCTGTATCTGATAATACACCGATGTTTGATACGGATCTGCTTCACCGCTTGTCTGCGCATAAGAGAAGCGAAGCTTTCCATAACTCAGTTTAGGCAGATGCAAGAGATCGCTGAAGATGAAACTGGAGGAAACCGAGGGGGTGAAGATGCCTCTCTTTCCTTTTGGTAATGTGCTGAACACGTCATATCGCCCGGTTGTGCTGAGCGTCAGCCAACTTTTATAAGAAAGATCCAGCGTATAATAACCTGAATTCGTTTGTTTCTCTGTGTAAGCATATACAGGATTCGTGAAAGCAAGATTCGACACGGCATACAGGAACGGTGTATTCCATTGCTGTCCGTTTGTTCCTGTTTTTTCATACTGGTATTTCCGCATATTGCCTCCCATTGCAGCGTCAAGTGTGATATCGCCCGAGAGCTTTGTTGAATAACCCGCCAGTACATCCGCATTCAATTCTGTGGTCTGCGCTTTGGATAATTCTCCAAGTCCACCGGTACGCTTATACCCTGTTCCCGTTGGTTCAATATCCAGCAGACCATCATTTACGAGGTCAAGTCCCAGCCGGCCATGTACATACAACCCCTTCATAATATCATAGCGGACGGTAGTGGAGGATATCAACCTGTTGCGTGTCGTGTTCGTAACAAATTTCTCTGCGGCAAACCACGGATTGGTCTGGTAACCATCTGAGTTCATCGCATTCTCATAACCGGTAACACTATTATAACCGGGCTGCAGATAAGCAGGATCGATATTAGCGGGGAGCACCGCCATCGTAAAATTAGGGTTCCGGCTCATATCATTCAGGAAAGGACGGTGATAAACATTTTCCCGGATATAGTTCGCCATCAACAGCAGCTTCAGCCTGTTGGTGATATTTTGATTCAGATTCAGGTTGACCGTATATCTTTTCAGTGAACTGTTCGGTATGACCGATTGATTGTCCGCACGCGAAAAAGACAACCGCATATTACCGCTCTCACCTCCATTTACAAATGAGACTGTATTGATCACAACCGGTGCAACGCGATAGAACTTTTGCTGCTGATCCGCAACCGGTGAGTACGGATGCATTGAACCGTCTTGTGCAATAACCGGTTCTCCATCCATCTTTTCACCCCAGCTATTAAGGCCCGCTGTGGTCAGGTCTCCCAATGTTGTAGGTCTTTTATTGTTGATACCATGACCATACACCTGCTGATAATCGGTATTATCAATGATGCTGTTAAAACTCACATTGGAATTAATCTCTACTGCAATTCCCTTTGCACCTTTGCCGCTTTTGGTCGTGATCTGGATGACGCCATTTGAAGCCCTGGTCCCGTACAACGCAGAGGCGGTCGACCCTTTCAATATGGTAATGTTTTCGATATCATCCGGATTAATGCTGGAGATACCATCACCCATATCCGCACCGCCGTACACACCCGCCGACCCCTTTTGCGTGTTATCCATAGGCACGCCATCAATCACGATCATCGGACCTGTAGCGGAAGTAAAATTGCTGATACCCCTGACAAGGATCCGCGCCGATGCACCCGGGCCGCTGTTCACGCCGCTTACATTCAACCCTGCGACTCTACCACCAAGGCTGTTAGCCATGTTCGGTTCCCTGGCCTGATTGAACAGGTTGCCGTTCAGGTTGGTAGGTGAATAACCCAGCTTCCGCGCATTCTTGGAAATCCCCAATGCCGTGACCACTACTTCTTCATTTACCGTAACGGCATTCTGCAGTGTTATTTTCACGGAGTTCCCGGTGACGGTGATTGTTTGCGTAACGTATCCCACATAAGACACCTCGAGAGTGAGATCGGTATCGTCAGGAACCTCCAGCGAAAAATTCCCATCGGCATCGGTACGCGTTCCCTTGTTCAGACTCCTGATCATCACGGAAGCCCCTGCAAGTGGCGCCCCTTCCGCATTGCTGACGCTGCCCGTAATAGTATGATCAGTTGCAGACCCTGCTGCCTGACCGGCTGATGTAGCCGCTTTCCTCGCGAACAACAGCACACTGTTATCGATCACATTATAATCAATACCAAATGGCGTAAATACCTGCTCAAACAGATTCCGGAGCTTTATGTCCTTTGCTTCCAGCGATACAAACTGTTTCAGGTTGATCGCATTGGGACTGTACATGAATTTGATCTTCGTTTCCGCCTGAATCACATCAATGACTTTTTTCAGGTCATAATTAACGAAGGAAACTGTGATCGTTTTATCAAGGATGGAAGATTGACCCTGTGCCCTGCACATAAGGGCTGCAAGCAGTAAAACAATCGTCAGAGCAGTTTGGGTAAAAAATAGTCTCATTCCGTAAGGGATTACGAAGAAGATAATATCGTTTAGGAATTAAAATGGATGCAGGGCCGGCCTACGGCACTAATGGAACCCCGGCTAAAGCAGAAAAAGGAAACTTTGTGGTGTTGTCTCATATGGCTTGGTTTAAATTCAACAAATAGCAGGCAAACGCTTACTCATTCTTTGTGCAACCTTTACCCTTGATCAATATCCTGGTATTCTTGATCTCATAGCTCGCACCGACGGCACGGCAGATAAGATCCAGCTTTTCATAAAGCCCCTGTTCACTCACGTCTCCGGTAAAAGAGCAGTTGCCCAGTTGTTCACTCTCCAGTTCAATCTCGATACCATAATTTTTCGTCAGCACTTCAGTGATGGTGCTGAGTGATGCGCTCTCAAAATTGAAACGGTTAGCAACGGCCGCTGGAGAGTTTTTCAAAGGATCGGATATCGGAAGCTGAATCGGATGCTCAACAAGGGATGTGTTGAATTGATGCCCGCTTTCTGTATACGTCACTTTCTGATTTGGTGTGATGATAACGCCATTGTCCCTTGTTACATTTTTCCGGAACTGGTCATTCTCATACACCTCCACTTTTCCATGCGTTACTTCCACGGATGCCTGCTCTCTGTTACTATCCTGGCGGATATAAAAACTGGTGCCCAATACCCTTGTAATAAGGGCACCATGATAAACAAGGAACGGCTTAGCGGGATTTCTGGCTATATCGAAAAACGCATCTCCTTCCAGCAACACTTCCCGTTCATCTGCTGTGAAGATCATAGGATAAGTCAACGATGCGTTTGGTTGTAAGGTTACACGGCTACCGTCCTCCAGGCTGATCAACACAGCCTTATCGCTGGTATTGATAAAGCGTTTGCTGTTCACTCTCAGTGAAGCGACGGAGGGAGATAGAGTTTTCGCCGACTGCTGCGTTACTATCATTACTGCAGACAGCACAACAATACCGGCAATAACTGCCGCCACCACCCATCGCTGAATCCGCTTACGCATTGACATACGGCGGATGATCGCCGTATGAGTTTCTGTTGTTGAGAATACTTTACGGACGATCGCTTCCGATTGATAGGCGGCAAGGTCCGCACCCGGAACAAAGGATGAAAGAAGCTTGCCTTCTATATGCGCCTCAAATATTTCATCATGCTCTTCAGCAGATAACTGG
The DNA here is from genome assembly GCA_003243445.1 of Citrobacter freundii. Classification (GTDB taxonomy): domain Bacteria; phylum Bacteroidota; class Bacteroidia; order Chitinophagales; family Chitinophagaceae; genus Terrimonas_A. The sequence continues at coordinate 15,455 of QFQQ01000007.1, read as the reverse complement.
TCAAACAACTCCGCCAGTTCCTCATTGGTACATTCATTACTGGTGTACCGGTCAAGCAGATAGATGATTCGTTGGCGATTGTCCATTGTTATGTTCAGCGGCGTTTAAATACGCCCTCTATAATAAAGACAATGTAAAAACAACGAAGGAGTACACGGCTTGAAAATATTTTTCAGATCAGGAGAAGAAAAATCGTGCCTATTCGCAGCAAAAAGACAAGCACTGCTAATACAGAAAAGATAAGTAGTTGGAATTTAGTGCCCAATGTTGTTTAGTTAAGAAGCGAAGAGGTTGTCCCGGCCAGGCAATGTCATTAAGCCGCTTCAGTGCGTGTTACATCATAGTCATCAATATAATGCCGGTTGGCGTAAAGGCCCCTCTAAATCTCCCCCAAGTGGAGACTTCGTACATTCATTATTCAATAAATAGTCAAATTATAAAGTACCTCATGATCTAAACGATTTGATTTGTCTTTCATAATGGCTGCTCGTAAGTCTACCCCTTGGGGAGATTTGGAGGAAGCCTTAGTATCATTATGATAAACCCTGTGTTCCGGTGATAAGCAACAGGATCAGCAGGTGTTCATCATGTGCCTTAAGATAAGCCCGGATGGAGTTAAGTGCCCTGGTCATATGCGTCTTTACAGTGAGTGGGGAAATGGACATCAACTCTCCTATTTCCTGGTAAGACAGTTGCTGATCTTTCGCCAGCCGGTAAACAGCCTGTTGTTGTTCCGGCAATCTGGAGACAGCCTTCTGCAACAGCTCATTGTATTGATTTGTCCTGACCTTATGATCAGTTGTATCTTCATTATCGGCGGCTTGCTGGTTGCGGTAGCGTTGCTGCGCTTTCCATTCCGCGGCCACTCTCTTATTATAGTTCAGGATATGATTCTTGCTGACAGTAAAGAGCCATGATTCAAATGAATTGAGATTTACCAAGGTTTGACGGTTCAGCCAGACCTTCATAAACACATCCTGCAATACTTCTTCAGCCAGCGACGGCGTTTTAAGATACAGTCCCGCCACCTTATAGATATGGTTCTTATACTTATTAAATAGCAGCTGGAAAGCATACTGGCTATCATTAGCCAGCATACGCAATAACTGCGCTTCTTCGTATTGTTGTTCTTCTCTCACTGTTCTTACAAGGGTTTCGGGCTATAATTTAATTGTAATGTAGTTTACAATTATCCCAGAACTGACATACTGTTTTTGTATGAGCGGTGTTTTAAAGCTTACGCAAACGATTTAGTAATTGCAACGAATAAATTGAAGTGTTCAGAAAGTATGTTATCTTTTAAATGATCTGGATCAATGCAACCGATTTAAGGTTTCATCGAGAACCCGATCACTAAACGCCAACAGAAGCCGGGAACAGTCAAAGCCTGATGGAGATTACCATATTCGGTGGCAGGTTCGACTGGCTGATGGTGAAGTGTAAAGTTGTTCCATTTCCTGATGGAATGACCGTGCGCAATCTCTTTGGGATCGCATTGCCGGCAGCAATAGGATTTACAATGTATATGTTTATTACCTGTCTGGCCTTCAACATTCAGGCACATATCACACAGAAAAAAAACGGTATTTTTGCAGCTTCCATAGTCGGCGGCATCGCCGGGTACGTTGTGTTGAAGAAAAGTGCAGAAAGACCTGGCAGGCGGGAACTGTCTGGCAAACATTGAGGCACTTTCTTAACCATTCATTTTTGTATCTTTACATATGGGAACATTGAACACTGAAGAAGTACTGATCGCCATCTGCAGCATCGTAGTACTATCGTATCTATTCTCCATCATTAGCCGTTATATCAGGGTGCCTTCTGTTCTGCTGTTATTGTTTGCAGGGATCGGATTCAGGGCATTGGCTGATGCGTATAAAGCCGATATCAGCTTCTCTCCGCAATTAATAGAAGCATTGGGAGTGGTTGGTTTGATCATGATCGTACTGGAAGCAGGGCTCGATCTCAAACTGGAAAGAAGTAAACTCGGCCTGATCAGGAATTCCTTTTTCTCCGCCCTGATCATCTTCGCGATCTCGGCAGCATTGCTGACAGTGATCCTGACAAACTGGCTACATGAGCCGGTGGACAAATGCCTTGTCTATGCCATTCCACTTTCGATAATGAGCAGTTCGATCGTTATCCCCAGCATTAACCCGCTGAGTGCACAGAAAAAGGAATTCCTTGTTTATGAAGCATCCTTCTCCGATATCATCGGCATTATCGTGTTTAATTATTTTATTGCGGGCGATACGCTTACGCTACATTCGCTTGGTCTGTTCGGCGGCAATATCATTTTGTCGGTTGTACTTTCTGTAATACTTTCTTTCTTCCTGTTATTCATCCTTGCAAAAACGAGGCTGAACATTAAATTCTTTCTGATATTTTCTCTGCTGATCCTGATCTACGCGGGAGGAAAGATCTTTCATTTGCCTTCCCTGATCATTATTCTGGCATTTGGTCTGCTGATCAATAATTGGGAAAAATTAAGATGGCAGAAAATAATTAAATATTTTCCGCATGAACAGGTTGACTCGCTGCGTCATTTACTTCATTCTGTCACCGCGGAAACATCTTTCCTGATCCGTACATTTTTCTTTATTCTCTTTGGATTTTCCATTTCACTGGCCTTTCTCTCGGAGCCCGGGATCTTATTGGTCGGTAGCCTGATCGTGATCGCCATGTTCCTGGTGCGCATCCTGTATCTCCGTTTTTTTGTACGTACAAATATGTTCCCGGAATCATTTTTTATTCCGCGGGGTCTGATCACGATTGTGTTATTTTATAAGATCCCTGATCATCTCCGCCTGAATACTTTCGATGAGGGAATCCTATTTTTTGTGATCCTGACGACCAGCATCATCATGGCGCTGGGAATGGTATTTTATAAAAAGAAACCCGATCAGATCGTGGAAGAAAGCCAGTTCCTTGATAACAAGGATCAGGGTTAGCTTTTTTCTCACAATAAATTTTACCATGGTAAAACTTCAGAAACTAAGATCCTCGCCGGATAGTTTTAACCTATACGAATCTCCATACGCCTGCTTTCGCCGGCGCAATTTCAAACGCTCCAATGCCGGCGTCATCAATGCTCACCACCGCACTCTCCTCCTCCAGTATATTGATCATACGCCTTCCGGCAAATGCTTTACCTAGCAGCATCTTTTTTGTTTGCGGCGTTTCGGCATTTGACAAAACGACCACAAGTCCTGATCCTGGCCGCTCTTCCACACCGCCTCTCACCCATCCGATACAGTTCGGATCATCAAAATGATCCGTCTGCGGTCCGTAAGCCAGCTCCTTTCTCAATTCAAGCAGGATCTTCAATTCAGGCACTACCGGTAATTCTATATCGCTATGCTGATCATCTTTATTCTTTCCGGAATAACTGCTGCCGTACAAGTCGGGATAAAATACACAGGGAAATCCTTCCTGCCGCAACAGGATCAACGCGTACGCATGCGGCTTGAACCATTGCTCTGTATACTCTTCCAGTGATTGCAGGGGCTGCGTATCGTGATTGTCTACAAATGTGACTGCAAGATCAGGATGAACCGCAACCAACGAATCGTTGAATATATTCCTGAGATCATATTTCTCCCGGCTGACCGATGCTTCAGAAAAATTATGATGAAACGGCGCATCAAACAGGCTCATGCGTTTTTCCGTTACTTCAATGTATTTCAGTAAAACAGGAAGATCATCAGACAGCCAGTATTCACCGATCGCCTTTAGATCCGGATTCACCTCTTTCCGCATATAATCCAGCCATTCAATGAAAAACGCGGGATTGATATGCTTCACCGCATCCAGCCGTACACCATCAAATGGGATGGTATCGTAATACCATTTTGCCCATTTCTTCAATTCTTCCCTCACGGCCGGGTTTCTCGTTTCAATATCATTCAGGATCAGGTAATCGAAATTTCCCTTTTCATTATGCACCAGCGGCTCCCAGCCCTGCCCCCATTCATTCAAAATTGAATAGATAGCGGGCTCCTGCATACCTACAGCATGATCTATCCCGGTGAAGCAGTGATGATCCCAGTTGAATGTTGAATGCTTACCCCCTCTTCCCGGAAACCGGAATTTGGTATATGCTTCTATTTCCATCGGTTCAGAAATAAATTTATTCCTGTTCTTCGGATCAACCTTGCGCACCGTTATCTTTTCTGTTTCCTCCGCGCCACCCATATGATTCAATACAACGTCAATATAAACACGCAGTCCCCTGCGTCTCGCTTCTGCAACAGCACCTGCATATTCATCCTTTGTTCCATATTTAGTGCTGACGGTTCCCTTCTGTTCAAATTCACCCAGATCATAAATATCATATACATCATACCCCTCAGAAGCTGCGCCGCGCGTTCCCTTATAGGCAGGGGGAAGCCAGACATCTGTAATGCCAAGGTCAAGTAATGAAGGAATCTCCTGTTGAAAATGCTTCCAGTGCTGACCAGCACCCTTACAATACCAATCAAAGAATTGAACCAGGGTAGAATTAGTAATCATATCCGTTATCAATAAAAAACTGTTCCATATCAAATGGATCATATGTAAACATTCTTATGCGGCAATCGTCCTGCTTTCACAATCTGGCAAACTAATCGCAATGTGATAAAATCGAAAACAATTTGCATGCAGACCCCATCATCAACTTATCGAGTACAATTTCATCATGGCTTTACGTTCCGCCATTTGCATGATCTCATAGATTATCTCGAAGACCTGGGCATAACTGCCGTATACGCCTCACCCATCTTTGCAGCGGTGAAAGGCAGTGAACATGGCTATGACGGCATTGATCCCCGCAGGATCAACCCGGAGATCGGAACAATAGCCGAACTCACCGCGTTGTCCGCAGCACTGCGTGAGAAAGGCATCGGCTGGATACAGGATATTGTTCCCAATCACCTTGCCTTTCATACGGATAATCCATGGTTATGCGATGTTTTCGAAAGAGGAATTTATTCCTCATACGCTCACTATTTTGACATAGACTGGGATCATCCCTTCTACACAAATAAGCTGATCGCGCCATTGCTTGGAATGGACCTCCAGGAAACAATAAAAGAAGGCCAGCTTATAATTGAGCTCAATGCATCCGGATTCTCCCTGAAATATGCTGATTACTCATTCCCGGTCAGGATAGATGATTATCCCGTGCTTCTCGATGGTTGTCTTACAGAAAATGACAGCCCGCTCGTAAGCTTACTGAACGATATGATCGAAACAAAAAGATCTTCTTCTGAAGAGTGGCAAAGAAAAAAAACAGCACTTGCAAGCCTGCTCAACGAACCCACACGCAGCAGTAAGATTAACACGCGGATAAAAACAATCATGACGAACACATCACTGTTTACAGAACTGATCACACAACAACATTATGTGCTCACTAAATTTTCCGTATCTGACCAGCAGATCAACTATCGCCGCTTCTTCACCATCAATGCACTGATCAGTTTACGCATGGAGAATGAAGATGTATTCCGGGATTGTCATCAGCTGGCCCATGAATTATACCAGCAAGGCGTGCTGACCGGATTGAGGATCGATCATATCGACGGGTTAAAAGATCCTGTTGGATATATCGACCGGTTAAGGAAATTGTTTGGTAAAGATTGTTATATCATCGTAGAAAAGATCCTGGATGTTAAAGAACAGTTGCCACCGATGGATATACAGGGAACAAGTGGCTACGAGTTTTTATCCTACACCAATCAACTGATCACCGATACCGCTGGTGCGGACAAACTGTTATCCATCTACCAACAGTATGCTCCACAGGAGAAGGATTATTACCGGATCGTGTTCGATAACAAACTCGACAATCTAAGAAACTCGCTGAACGGAGATTGGGATAACCTGGTCCGCATGATATTATCGCTGCAACTGATCAAAGATCATGACCCCGAATTATCAAAACTAAAATCAGCGCTTGGCGCTTTCATGGCTGCCTATCCCGTTTACCGTTCTTATGACCAGCGTTTCCCATTCTCCCTGGAAAGCATACAACAGATCAACGAGGCGTTCGACACTGCACTTAAGTATGAACCATTGCTGGAACCCGGGCTTACGTTACTGAAACAGATCTTTCAACCGGCAGCCGATCCGGTTGAAACGGATAATCACCTGTCGGTGATCCAGCGCATTATGCAATTCACCGGGCCAATGGCTGCAAAAGGTGTGGAAGACACAACCTTTTACCAATACAATGCGCTGATCTCCCATAACGAGGTTGGTGATGCGCCCTGTGTTCTCGGCATTTCCACCGCCGCATTCCATGAGAAGATGCAACAGCGTATGCTCAATAATCCCTGCTCCATGAACAGCACCGCTACGCACGATACAAAGCGCGGTGAGGATGCCCGCATGCGGATCAACCTGCTCAGCGAACTTACAGCGGAATGGAACACACTTGTATGGAATTGCCGTAAACTCATAGAGTCAACCTTAACCGGCCCAGACAACAACCAGGTCCCTTCCCACAATGACGAATACTTTTTTTTCCAGACCATTATAGGTAGCCTGCCTGATGACCTGGTGGTCACCAAAGAATATGTGAACAGAACAAAAGAATATATCACGAAAGCATTGCGTGAGGCCAAACTCAACAGCAGTCATGTTTCACCAAACGACCATTACGAGAAAGCCTGCATGGCGCTGATCGATCGCATGCTCGATCCTGACCAGGAGTTCCTGCCGTTCTTCAAAACTTTCGTGCAACAACTCCTTCCTTATTCCCGTGTGTATTCGCTCGTGCAATTGATCATCAAACTGACGGCGCCGGGCATTCCGGATATTTATCGCGGCACCGAATTATGGGATTATAGCTTTGTAGATCCTGACAACCGCCGCAGCGTTGATTACGGCCTGCGGCGGGAAATACTGAACCGTATAAAACAAGCCGGTGAAGATGTTCTACCAGTCATCGGTGACCTCATGGAGCAGGGGTATCAATCAGGTATACATAAATTATGGATCACTTACACCTTACTACAGTTAAGAAAGCAGCATCCGTTATTATTTTCAAAGGGTGACTATATCCCTGTATCTGCGTTGAACAATCAACGCAACCTGATCGCGTATGCCCGTCAATATAATGATGAATGTATACTGGTAATACTGCCCCTGGGAATAGTAAGTCAGCAGCATTTATCACTAGAGATCAACCTGCCTGAAAATTTACCCGCGAAATGGAGAAATATCTTTACAGGATTGGAAATGCCTGGACGATCATTTAGCACAACAGATATTTTCAATCAATACCCGGTGGCTGTGCTGAAGGCAACCTGATCACAGACCGGTCCTGCAAAATCTGCCGGTCGTAAGATCCCGCAGATTATAAGACACTGGTCTCTATGTAGAACAAGTTTGCTAACATAGGACTTCCTTACCGTCCTTCCCGGCTTCCCGGTTTATTTTTACCGGTAAGACGGTAAGGACTCAAAACGACTTGATATTTTCTCTTCAGGTTTGTTGTTAGATGGAATATGCTTCAGCCAATTCGGTTCAGTTTTCATGTGACGCCGAGCGTACAGCTTCGATCAACTGAGCAATTTCAAACGGTTTTGGGATGAAAAGATCAGCGCCGGCAGCTTTTGCATTCTCATTTCCGCTGGGGCTTGCCGAGATCGCAATGATGGTAAGATCCTGTGTCTTCTCGTCTCCGCGCAGCATCCGGATGATCTCATCCCCGGCAATGAACGGCATCCACAGATCAACAATCACCACGTCAGGTTTCAACAGATGAACCTGATCGATGACACGCCGGCTATCGGTTTCGCAGATCGTTTCAAAATGTGCTGACAAAACGATATCAAGCATGTCGATGATATCAGCATCATCATCGCAGACAAAAACTTTTTTACGGACCATTATGATTGTTTAAAAGGAATGATAAAACTGAATGTTGTACCCTGGTGATTGCTCTCTTCGATCCAGATCTTTCCATGATGAGCTGCTATTACCTGCTGGCAGATAAATAACCCCATCCCCATTCCCGGGAAAAGCTGCTTATGTGCACTGGCGCGGAAAAAGCGGTCGAACAGCATTGGCTGATCATCTTTAGATACTCCAACACCCAGATCACTCACCGAACATTTGATCATCGTATCGGTTTCTGATAAATTAATTTTCACCACAGGCTTACCCGGGGAATATTTCACCGCATTTCCAAGCAGATTGCTCATCACCTGCAGCAAACGCTCGCGGTCCCCCGGGATCAGGTGCGTGGTCTGCCCTTCCACACGGAACTCGTGAGATTTATCCAGTGTGGGTCCGAACAGTTCGATGGCTTCCCTGACAACATCATCCAGCAACAAGGACTCTGTCTGCAATTCCAGGTTTCCGCTCTGGATCTTTGACACATCAAGTAAGGTGAGCACAAGCCTGTGCAGGCGGTCGGAGGATTTTGCGGCTTTCTCCAGGATCCGTCTACCCCGCGGGCTGATATCTTTTTCATCAAAACCAAGCAGCAGGTCATGATAACCTTTGATGACCGTCAGCGGTGTCTTCAATTCGTGACTCGCGACAGACAGGAAATCATCTTTCCGGCGCTCGGCGGTCTTGCGGATCGTGATATCTTCGATGGCCAGCAGGATCCTGTCTTTATACAAACCCTGGTGCTCGACCTGGTAAGCGTTCAGCAACATTTGTTTCTGGCCAATGTGTGGAAAATCATATTGCACCTCAAAATCGAGCACGGGATTATTGGTTGGCAATACCTGCTCGAGTAAAGCACGCAGGGTTGGAATATTCCACTGCCCGTTGCCAAGGTCATACAGCTTGCGTCCGACAGTTTCCCCTTCATCTACTTCAAAAGTGCGGAAGAAACTGCGGTTTGCACTCAGTACATTCAGTTCGCGGTCCAGCACCAATAAACTCTCCCGGACGGTTTCGATGATACTGTTCAGGTATTCTTCACTTTCTGAGAGCTGGCGTGTCCGTTCTTCGATGCGTTCTTCCAGATGGGCCTGCTGATCGAGTACTTCTTCTTCGGCAAGCTTTCTGCGCGTCACATCATTCTGGACGCCGATAAAATAGCGTACGCTTCCGTCATTGCCGTCAACTGGCGACATATACAATTCATTCCAGAACAGTTCGCCATCCTTTCTGTAATTGCGAAGGACAACAGTAAGCGCCTTTCCGTTACGGACTGCATCACGCAGTTCTGTTATCTGTGGTTGATCGCGATCATTTCCCTGTAGAAAGCGGCAATTCCTGCCAATGATCTCCGCTTTATCAAAGCCGCTCATTTTTTCAAAGGCTTTATTGCAATAAACGATCGGATTGTCCGGCAGATGATTGTCTGTGATAATTATACCTGAAATACTTGCATCCAGCGCAAGCAGTAGAAGCGACTGATCCTTTTCCGTCGGTCCGCTAAGAAATAATTGATTCGATTGTGGATTAGCATCCATGTGTAAAACATTAATGCACGAGAGATTGCAAAATCTCAACCATTTTTTTAAACGCTAATCAAAAGGAATTTTTATCGCTTTTTTACAACTCCTGACGCCTCACAAGTGGCAGCATTTCCACACTGATCACTGGTCCTGCGCCGGCCATCGCCAGACTGGATGAGCCAGGAACGTCCCGGCCGTTTACCGGCCTGCGGCTGACTCAACCAACAATCCGCGGAAGGTGATTGAACTTTTTTAAATCAGCCTGTTCAATATGAGGCATAAAAAAGCCGTTTCGAACGAAACGGCTTTACATAAACAAACTATTTCACTTCGATCGACAATGATCTTGGTTTAGCATTATCGGTCTTCGGCAGTGTGACCCGCAAGATCCCGTCATTGTATGCGGCACTGATCTTTTCCCGGTCAACGGTATCATCCAGCGAGAAACGTCTTTCGAACGGCCGCAATACATACTCATTCCGCACCCAGCCGGCCTCCGCCTCTTTCTGCTTTTCATCATTGCACGCGAACGAGATCAGCAGATGATTGTTCTGCACAGTGATCTTAAAATCGGATCTCTGGCAACCCGGTGCGATCACATCGAGCTCGTATTGCTGATCGTTTTCCCTGATGTTCACCGGAACACTGCCGGCGCCGTCTACATCCCATAAATTACCAGTAAAGAACCGGCGTAATGTGGAATTAAAAATACCACCTACCACATGATCTAATTCCTGCCGGTCTGCTGCGCTTCGTTTCTGAACAGCATTTGTCATAATTACCTCCTGTTTAAGGTTGATCAATAAATTACCATACTAAGAACGGGTTGTCGCCATGCGGCCAGCCGTCCTTTTTTTTCGGGCGGTTACGCATCCGCCCTTTTAACAGATGGATGAGTTGTCGCATAACTTCGTTTTGAAAAAATGCCGATCAAGGAGAATGCCAGTAGCATACATAAATGAAAATCTGTCTGTGAAAGCTGCATATTTTTCAGCATCACTGAAAAATATGCAGTCCGGCGATAAGATCCTTTCCGGCTGCAAAGTCCGGGCAGAAACCGCCTGCTATCCGCGATCAAAAATTAATCGTGTTTGCTGGAGGCCGGAAGAGTTGGATCCCGCAGATGACGCAGATTTGTCTGACCGAACCTTGAACTGTTTATTTAGGATTACCATATACCCTTATTCGATTCCGCAGATTCCGCAGATAAGTGTCTACTTTCAGAGATCCATCTGCGTTATCTGTGGAATCTCGTAAGCGTGTGCTCAAAAAGGTCAATATCTTTCTGACATCAGGCTGATAAGTCTGCGTTATCTGCGGAATCCAAATTTTTCTGATCATCAACCGCTGCACATCATCCCACCATATCCGTCCACCTCATCTTCGGCCCGGCTTTTGACCCTTCAAAGCGGCCCGCCCCTTCTTCCTGCACATCTCTAATCAATGAAAAAGTATACATGCATCACGATCCAGCCAAAAGCAATGTCACGGCGTATTCCGGTAACCAGTTCATACAGGATGATCAGGCGCGGTTCTTCCTCGCATCCATCGTCGATTCCCTCCAGGACTCTATCGTATCAGTCAATCTTGATGGAGTGATCACCAGCTGGAACAAAGGCGCAGAGAAACTGTACGGTTACTCGGCGGCAGAAGCAATCGGCAAATCCCTTGACATGGTTACTTTTCCTGAGGACTTCGCAAAACTGCTGAACACGATCAAGGACATCCGTGCCGGTAAACAGATCGATCTCTACCATACCGTGCGCATTCACCAGGATGGCCGCCACATGACCATGGATATTAACCTGTCGCCCGTAAAAAACCATGCAGGTGAAGTGATCGGCATTTCCACTGTCGCACGGGACGTAACAGAACTTCATCGTGCACAGACCGACCTGAATACTTCAGAAAGCCGCTTGCGCGCTGTTGTGGAAGCGGCGCGAGACTTTGGGATCGTCATGATGGACGAAGAAGGGACAATTATTGATTGGAATACCGGCGCAGAACTGTTGTTCGGTTATAAACGTGAAGAAGTGATCGGGTCAAGCCATGAGCTGATCTTTACTCCCGAGGACCGTCATGGGAAGGTTCCAGACCTCGAGATCATCCGTGCAAAGAACAGCGGAAAGGCCATCGATGAAAGATGGCACCTGCACAAAAATGGCAGCCGTTTTTTCATGAGCGGTGTGATGACGCCTGTGCAATACAATTCTATCAATGGGTTTGTCAAGATCGCCCGCAACATTACCGATCGAAAACTGGCGGAAGAAGCACTGCTGCTCTCCGAACAACGCAAGCGCCTCGCGCTAAGCTCCGCCGAAATGGGTGAATGGGAATGGCAATTGAGCACCCGCCTGTTAAAGATCAGCGAGCAGGCCGTAACGATCTTTGGATTGCCGCGCAATGCAACTGAGATCTCGCCGGAACAACTCATGGAACGCATTTTTCCCGACGATCAGAAACTTGTGCGTGATCAGATAAATGCAGCAACCAACGGGCTGCAGATCCTGCAGGCGGAATGCAGGATCATGCGCGCGGACAATGAACAGATCAGATGGATCAATATTTATGGACGCGTAGTGATGCAGACGGAGAACCGACCCGCAAAACTGATCGGGGTTTGTTATGATATCACTCATCGCAAAACACTGGAAAAACATAAGGACGATTTCATCAGTATTGCCAGTCATGAATTAAAAACACCGGTCACTTCTATTAAAACCTACAGTGAATTACTTTCCGAAAATCTTGCTGCAGCAGGCTATCAATCTCAAACCCGGCTGCTGGATAAGTTAAATGAACAGGTTGACCGTTTGATCGAACAGATCCGGGATCTGCTGGACGCAAGTCAGCTTTCAGAAGGAAAACTCAATCTTTCCTTCGAATCAACTGATCTGAACGCGCTGGTCAGTGAACAACGCGATCTTTTCGAACACGCCGGCGCCAAACATCAGTTTGTATGGATACTCCGTCCTTTGCCGCTGCTTCAGGCGGACCGGAGACGAATTACCCAGGTAATCACCAATCTCATAGCAAACGCCGTAAAATATTCTCCCGCCGGAACAGAGATCATTATCGAAACGATGGACAGAGGCGATCATGCACGCGTTTGTGTGACGGATAAAGGCGTGGGAATTCCCGCAGAAGAACAACGATTTGTTTTTGAACGGTATTTCCGAACCAAAGAATCAAAGAAAGAAAAAGGCTTTGGATTAGGATTATATATCTGCGCAGAGATCGTCCACGAACACCGCGGTGTGATCGACCTCAGCTCAACTCCAGGTGAAGGTTCATCTTTTTATTTTACACTTCCATACGGATGATTACGTGCATTCATTTCAATAAATCTTCACAAACTATCATACTTCATAAACGTTTACCGGGATAAGTACGGCTTGTATACATGTGATAAATATTAATTGATCATGTGTATGATACGATATATCCTTTTCGTTCGTTAATCAGATGCAACGGTCGCGCTGTTGGTGCCGTCTGCACTTTGCCCTGGATCCGTACTGCTGATTTGTGGTTAAGATATTACCCGCAACTGCTAAACTATATCTATGAAGACGATCTTATTGATAGAAGATGATTCCGCCATCCGCGATTCTCTTGCATTGGCTCTCGACGGTCCGTCATATACTATTACCGCAGTGGAAGACGCGTCAACAGTAATGAGTGAACAAGCTACACCTCCACATCTTTTTCTTATAGACCGAAACCTGGTTACAATGGATGGGCTTGATGTATGCCGGTTCATCAAAAAATCTGCTCTATATAAAGATATACCGGTCATCATGCTTTCAGCCAGCCCTGACATTGCGCAACTCGCTGCCGCCGCCAGGGCAGACGATGCCATTGCAAAGCCATTCTCCCTTTCCAGCTTCCGCGCAAAAATTGACGAGCACCTACAAGCTTGACCAACTCAATATAAGATGGCTGTATTGATACGGCACCAAAACTAATGCTGTGCGCTGAAAAACCTGAACAGCTGAGTTCCATATATTCCGGAACAAAAAAACCAGCAACCGAAACTTCTTTTCCAACCTATGTGCGAATGGCAAGCGCAATCACCAATGATCTCAATTGAAACCGATACCCGTATAATTCATTTCATCAGCTCATTGTCAAGCAATATTGACAGCAGGATCATAACCCATCCTACAACTATTCTTCCATAGCCGTTCTATCTTTGTCCTGTCAAAATGTAATGGATGACGGCTTTACCGATCCATCGCATAGCACGAAAAATCCAATCCGTTGAAAACAATCCAGCCCCTTCGAATTCCATCAAACGAGCTGGAAATTCCGTGCCCCGTTGTTGAACGGGGCTTTTCATTCGGATCATTGTGCATTAATTAATAAATAAAATGTACGCGCCGAAGCATAACAGCCTTACCGTTGTTGCTGCGCTAAAAGAAATGATCTACGAACCTATCCGGCATTCACATGAGCTTGACCAGTTGAACATTGGCGATCTGCTCATCCGCTACCCATTGTATGGACCACCCGTGGCAAAGATCGATCTTTCCATTCCACAGCAGTTTGATCTCTACCAGATCATCACGCTTGATCCGATAAAAGTACTCCTGCTTTTGCGAAGGAATATTGAATCGACATGCCTGACGGCAAATATGTCCGAGCAAGAAATAGCAGCCGGCAATTCAACGTTTATCCTTGTTGCGCCTCAAAAATTACTAATGGAGAAAATCTGGTGGCGATTGACCACAAGCAGATAAAATAATTACGGCAGGCCGTCTGCGTTATGTATTGCGGCAATCGCTCAAAATGGTTCAGTGCAAACAGAACTAAACCGTTTAGCGGGGGGCAGAACGGTTTTACGTTTATCATCGATGCTACTGGCAGTTATAACAAACGACAGCAACACATATGATAATTCACTGCTGCTTTTTTGCCCAGACCGCTTCGAATGCACCCTGCGTAATAAAATCCTTTCGATCTACTTCAAGGTCTTCCAGCGATTGATCAAATAAAATAAAGTCTCCCTGCCTGGGTTCTTCCGTAGATAGGAACACTTTGTTATCGCTTGAGATCTCTATCTGCCGGACGGCCAGGCCATTTTGAAAATGCAGGTAGAACAAAATATTCTCATCCGGCCAGTACTTCTTGATATATACTTCTTCCATAGTGATAAGTTGGTTACTACAGCCAATACCTACGGCAAATGCAGACCGCCGGTTTTAAAAAACCGGGACCTTTATGGAGTATAGCAGGATATATCTGTTGAAAAAGATAATGATAAATGGGATTGTTGTATACGACCAAATGATCTTCAACGCCTAAGGAAAAAGCCAGTGTAGCATCTGCGATCCGTTATCCGTGACGGCCTAAAGCACCTGTCATCAAATTAATATGCAGTAGTTTATATCAGGTCTTCCGTAAAAATCGCGGGAACTTCCGGCACCAACGCATCAAATCCGATGATCACTTAAAGATCAGCTCGCATCGGCCTGCTGCACTTCTTCAAGGTTGCTGTAGTATTTCTCGATCGCGGATCCCACACATTCCACTAATGCATGCGGCCGCGGTTCGTTCACTTTCCATGCGCCATTGTAGGACAAATACCCGAATGATACTTCATTAAGCACCACATGAAAAGAAATGGGTCTGCCCTCCGCATTCAATTTATCAGAAGGGTTGACCCATCCCCGATAATCAGTTCCATCATGAACAAAAGCAATATCAAAGATTTGCGATTCCATATACACCCATTATATATGCCATCCAACAACGAACGGTATCATATATTTTCAAAGTGCATGCCATTCATAGCGGCATTTATACGTGCCGTGCCTATATGTAAATTAACATGAAAGGAATGAGTCTGGACAGGCTGCGTATACACCTTTGGGAAGACGTCTTCAAACGCTATGATTGCGTATTCCTCATCCACAATTAACATTCAATGCCGTTTAGTTACGAAAAAACTATTCGCTCACCTGGCGTAGGGCCCCCTCTAAATCTCCCCCTTCAGGGGAGACTTAAACAGTCTACTTATTGTAAAATCAAATCTTAACGAACTTATTT
>QFQQ01000140.1 GCA_003243445.1 Citrobacter freundii | reverse complement strand
TCCATATGAAAGTCTGCTGTAAATGGTGCTCATTCTGGTCATAGCCTCACCTCCGATTTTTCGGATGGCGCTGTGTGTGATGAAAAGGTCAGGCTTCACGGGCTGGATTTATCAACAAAGCACGTAGCGGATGATTCCCGTGAGCCTGAATACGAAAAAGGCCACGCAAATGCGCAGCCCGTAGCCAGAAATCAATATTGTCTTTACATCAATTTTTCTTAAGGTTAAATTCTTCTGACAAGTTGATGAAAGACAACTTGAATATTAGCTATTTGTTCTCTGTTATGCCCGCAACCCAATGCGGGCTTTTTTTCGCCCTGCTAAAAGTTCCACCGTTGTGAGCCTTTTTGCTATGCAATAATGGATGCGTGGTGCTGGGTGTCTCCCGGTGATCCTTTGGCTGACAACCCATGCCTCACGAACATTTCACAACGGGATATAGAAAAGGCCATGCATTTGCATAGCCCTGAAAGATGTTTATGCTTTATTAATTCGCTGGAATATCTGGCATGGCGCGATCCATAGAAGAGCTAATTAACGCCTTAATAGCGTTGCATACCTGATAAAATCCACCCAGCTGAGATGAGACAGAAAAACGGGAGACGTCGTCTCCTGAGCCTACTTCAGCATAAAATGATGAGTTCTCATACCAGAGTGAGATGCTTACGCCCTGCCTGTAGCCACCTGTTAGCGGAGAATCATCAAGAGTGGTTGCAATCACGAAATTCAAGTGGTAACGGCTGTCCATATTGAGTTGGGGGATTAAGACAGGAAAGAACTTCCCCTCCTCCTCCCAAATACCAATGTCCACATAAGGCCATCTTGTTCCGTCAGAACCAGTCCACTCACGAGATGTAAGATCAAGAGAACCTGAATACTCTCGTAGTAGTTCGCTCGCCTTCTCCTGAAGTTTATCCTGTAACTTCCATTGCGCCTCGACCAGTTTAGTGCGTTTTTCTTTCAGATCCTTAAATGTTAATTCCATGCCACTCTCCAGACAACTTTTGAAAGGAATCTGCATAGTAACTCTCCCTGAAAGCACATGGTTATATTTCACTTACACTGAGTGCGAAAAGCAAAAACCCCGCCAGTGGCAGGGTTTCGATCATTAAGCGTTGTGTCGAAGTGACCACTCTTAACAGATTACGATGCTTTTTGCGTACGCGTGAGAAAAATAATGTATTATGAATAAATAATTGGTTTCTCATTGAATTAACTGAACAAATAAACAGTACTTTTCGGAAGGATAGCATATGCTTTTAGGGGATAATGAACGTTTCATGATCAAATGTCAGGTAACCTTGAAAAGGTACCCTGAAGATGCACCAGACATGCCCTTGATTAATTGTATCCCTGTTCTCAAAAGTCGCTTTCTTTCAAGTGAAGCTGTTTATGAATTAAACAAGGGGCGCTCTGTTATCAGATTGTTAGCCCTGCAAGATGATGGTGAGTATCTGAAGTTACTTTTCCAATACATTAACAAAGATGCATCAGACCCAGCTTTTTCAAACATAAAAACAGGCGCAACCAGAATCGAAAAGAAACAAAATGATGAGGGTATGGGGTATTCGGCACATTTATTAATTAAGAAAACGCCAAGTGATCCACACTTCCCGGATAGCTACGAGGCTGTTCTTGAAGAAGTACCAGGCATCACGCGCGCGCTCTTGGCGCAAGCTTTAACTGCTTTTCTTCGTGAGAATAATTTTTCCTTTATCCGTAAAGATGGGAAAAAAGAGCTCAAATGTCGACCAATTTTTGAGATTGATTTCTTAGCGGCAACAACCTTGGAACAATCACTTTCTACAGGCTATCTTTGTGGACTCGTTGCTACTCGTCGCTTTAAAGACAACTCACTAGATGATGATGGCACAGTTATGATTGAAGAAGAGACGCTTAAACTGGCAACAAAGATTCGTCGTGGAGAAGGCGCTATTCAGGCAATCAAGGCAGCCTACGATAAGCTTCGCGGACGTAAGTTCACTACATTACGAATTTCTTACAAAGATAAAAACAAACGCGTATCTTCGGATATCGTTACGATCGGCAAAGAAATGAGTCTTCAGGAGCTAGCCACCGCACAACTTGCTCAGAGGGACAAGGCTGTTTTAGCAACGACCATTGCTGTGTGCCAGACATCGCTTCATGCTGAACTGCTCGGAAAAATGCAAGCGTTTATGGTAAAGTAACTAACATGGACAACCATTAAACGGGAGGCGTATATGTCTGTATTTTCTAAGGTTTTTACACCTGTGGATTACGTGCGTATTAAGCACCCAGAAAAACGCTTTTTTGATTGGGTTCTGCCAGTCCTTACTGCTGCGATCATCACTATTGTAATTAGCATATTGCCAAAATCTGTCTCGATCATAGGCAAAGACAGCTTAGTATCTTTGGTGAATGGCATCCTTCAGATACTATCTGGTTTCTACATTGCTTCAATGGCTGCTGTTGCAACATTCAGCAAAGAAGGAATGGATGATGTTATGCAAGGTGAACCACCCACACTAAAGCAGCAAAAATTAACCAGACGTAAATTTCTTACATATCTTTTTGGTTATCTGGCATTCATGAGCATAGCGTTATACTTTATTGGGGGAGCACTTCAATTAACCAGTTCCAGCATCAAAGAATTGCATCTTTCATCAATACCGATGATCAAAGCGACATTGCTATTCGTCTATCTGACCGCAGTTTGTAACATTATTTATACGACTGCGTTGGGAATGTTCTTCATGATTGATAAGATGCACGATGAAAAAAATAAATTGATAATCAAATAGTTAAGGGATGAGGTTTTGCCTCATCCCTATTTTTTATTGCCCCAACATACATACACATCCATCGATAAAACCTAGCGCAGTTTGCAACTCCTTCCTTATCGTACCATCCGAGCATTTGCGCTTCTTCGCGATAGCACGCAACGAGATACCGATAACGAAGTGAGCAATAATCAGTTCATACTCTTCCGGTTTATACTTCTTCAGACGCGCCACACAACCATCAATCATAATACCCATATCGTCGTCGCACTGAAGGCGTGATTTCTTTCCGTGTGGCAGTAGCCCTTTGAATCCAGCAGCGACAGGTTGCCAGTCAACGCCGCTGCTGTCTGCCGCAGCCCAAGCCCCCCAGAGGTCCATTAGCTCGTACATATCACGCATTGTCTTGTACTCCTGTTTTATTCACGTCGTCGCTGATGTGCATCCCCTGAGGGCTGAAATGTTTGAGTGATGATTCCAGTTTCATTGAATGGTATCTCCCTTCTCAGCGGTGCCAAACCAGCCAGGGTGTGTCCACTGGATATCGGTAACTCTATCGCCGTTTCCCAATAGCGATAAAGCGCGCATTACAACGTAGTGCATAAAGATTTTTTCACGCTCACGCCATTCATCCTCAGGCGTAGCTTCAAGGAACTCATCGATTGCATCGGCAATAACTCCAAAGCATTCGGGATAGTCGCTATGGCTGATAGCTATGTCTCGTGCAGACTCCTGTAGCTCCATGAAGCGCTTTTTGGTGAACAAATAGGACATTTCATGAATTAGACGATCCATTGTTGGCTCCTTAAACTTTTGCATACCGACGCGGTTGTGATTTTTGCTGCGATGCTGATTTTGATTTCGCTTCTTCCTGGTCAATCGGCAGAAAATGCCCGTTATAGAAACGGCGGTATACGGTCCCAAGAACGCCGTTACGCTGCTTGGTGATGTTAATTTCCGCGATCCCTTTTGCCGGTGATTCAGGGTTATACACTTCATCGCGATAGAGCATCATGATGATGTCAGCATCTGCCTCAATTTCACCTGAGTTCTTCAGATCTGAGTTCATAGGGCGTTTGTTAGGTCGGGATTCCACGCCTCTCGAAAGCTGGCTCAGCGCCAGAACGGGAGT
This sequence comes from Citrobacter freundii, assembly GCA_003243445.1. GTDB lineage: Bacteria > Bacteroidota > Bacteroidia > Chitinophagales > Chitinophagaceae > Terrimonas_A. The sequence continues at coordinate 2,886 of QFQQ01000140.1, read as the reverse complement.
ACGGTTTGTTTTAGCGAGACGCTTTAACCCCTTCGACAATTCACCCACTGCGAGGTCATAGCGTGCCGTGCTCTGGATCTTAATGAGTAACAGATAATCGATAACCACCAGCGCGGTTTCTGGATGAGCAATCTGATGACTGGTTGCCGTTTGCTGGATCTGCTCAAGCGTCAGATCTGTGGCATCGACCAACCAGATATTGCGCCCGGTAAGATGCCCGATACCTGTAGATAACCGTGCCCAGTCTTCATCTTCAAATTTCGCGGCCGCTTTGAGTCTGGACACTGACATACCACCAGCAGCAGATACCATTCGCTCGCCAATCTGGATGTTGGCCATCTCCATGCTGAAAAACAGTACGCCACGTCCCTGCTCTGATACCTTATCGATAATGTCCAGGGCCAGCTCCGTTTTCCCCATCGACGGACGAGCCGCAATGAAGACCAGATCTGTCGGTTCAATGCCGCCGGTTTTAGCGTCCAGTTCTTCAATGCCGGTCATCAGCGGTTTGGCCTCTTCCAGCCCCTGATTCCTTGCATCTACCCGGTCAATTACTGCAGGTAAGATTTCATCAATATGCACAGGTTGAACGGTATCAGGAGTGAGTGAAATTGAAGCGATGGCCTCCTGCGCGACCTTCAACGCTTCGACTGCGTTTTCACCATTGGCAGCATTGCGAATGCCAGCCAACGCTGTCTCGATTACAGCCTCGGCGTCACGAACGGCAGCATTACGTTCCAGTGTGGAAACGTAATACGTCAGAGCTGATTTAGCCCAGGCGATACGGCTTGACTCGAGTATCGTTGCGCTGTGTTCTGGCATGGTCTCACACAGCAACAGCGGATCTATCACTCCGGTCCCGCGAGCCTGACGACAAATGCCGGAATAAATTTCACGGTACTGACGGACGGAAAATACACTCGCCGGCATACGGGAAAGAATGCCCAGAACCTCAGGGTCGGTATTGCGCAGAAAAATCGCGCCAATTACCGCACCTTCCAGATCATTATTTTTCCATACCGGAGTCATCATGCGGTTACCCCTGCAGCAATTGCACGATAGCTTTCCCAGCCAAACGCCAGGCGGTTTCGTCCACCATCGGTAACCCTGTCCACGATACGCTCACCAATGGACTCTTTCAGTTGCTCAAAGGTCAGGTTACTGATCAGGATGGTCGGGAGCACGCTCTCGTATCGGGCATTGATAACCTCCTGCAGGATGGTCATTTCCGTCGGACTACCGAATTGCACGCCCACCTCATCGATAATCAGCAGATCCAGTGATGCGAAACGCTCGATAACGTCTTCTTCGGTACTGTCAGCACCATGGCGCCACGTGTTTTTCACAGCCCGGGTAAGGCGCATAACATCGGTGATTTCCACGCTGGCCAGATACTCACGAACAATGCTCTTTGCCATCGATACCGCCAGATGGTTCTTTCCTGTCCCGCAGTTCCCGGTCATCACCAGCCCTGTTCCTGCGTTAAGACGCTCCGACCAACTGTTGACGTAGCGCTGGCAGGCTGCAAGGTTTTTTGCGGCACCCTGATTAACCGCTTGATAATTACTAAACTCACAGCCCTCAAATCGGCGGGCGATCCCGACGTTGTCCAGCAGGTCAGATACCTGCAACGCACGCAGCCCGGCATCGACTGCCGCCAGCTCATCGCGCACGCACCCCGGGCACAGGGAATGTTTAACATTTTCGGTACCACGAAACGCTTTACCAGTGAGCGACATGCGCTCATAGTCGCCATGTTTTTCGCACACTACGGTGTGGACTTCGCCTGACTCCCAACTTCCCCACTGCCACGGTTTTTTATGTTCTACAGCGAACGACAGTTCTTCGCGAAGTCCTTCGCGTTTCACCAGCAGTGAATCCCTTTCTTCGCGTTGTTTGATGTTCAGCATTGTGTTTCCCCTTGTCACCAGTTGCAGTCTGTTTGTCCGTAATCCTGTTCACTGAAGCCAGATACCGGAAGCACATTGCGACGCCCACCTCCGGGAGCGGATGGAGTTTGCCAGGCTTCTTCGAAATGGCGATCGGGTCCAAAGAACGTTGCCGCCTGCTTGACGAACTGTGTGCCAGCATTCCCAGTCACTTTGACGTAGGCCGCATAGCGCTTGACGCCTGCCAGCATATCCTCAGGCTTAACGCCGTCTTTCAGGCGGGCTTTCCAGGCTTTGTAGGCTGCCGCTTTGGAATTGCCACCAGCACGTTTTGGATATGCCTGCCAGGTCGTTTCAAATTCAGGTGAATAATCCTGCTTTGCAGAGCGAGCCGGTGCAGGCGCGTCAGCGGATGCACCAATAGAGTTAGTCTCTGTAGTAGTCTTTGTTGTAGTAACCGTTAGAGATCGGGCGTTTTTGCCCTCATCCATCGGTGCATCCTGCGCTTGTCGATCAGGGCAATTTGCCCCGTTCGATGAGGGCACCTGTTCAGCATCATTAAGCAGCTCGCACTCATGGTTGATGGCGTAGTAATTTGTCCGGTCATGCAGGGACTTATTGAGTTGCTCAACATCGAGACATCCCTGTTTGACGAGTGATGTAAAAGCGCGTTTAACTGTATCTGCTGACCAGAACGGGAATTGTTTTACCCACGACTCATAGCTGTTGAACACCCAGCGACGACCGGCATGGATAACTCCCTGCTCTTTGTCGTTAATCCAGTAGTTAACCTGCTGCAATACGATCGCTTCGTTCAGACCGATGCGCATAGCAAGCTCAGGGTTGATGACCAAAGGGCGAAAATTAAAAAGCATACTCATGCTGCACCCGCTAACTCAGTATCGTGAGTAAACTTGCCATCCCAGCGCTTCTTCATCGGAAGATGACCTTTGAGATAGTGTCGGTAAATCCACACCGCACCTTTTCGCAGCAGGAT
>QFQQ01000048.1 GCA_003243445.1 Citrobacter freundii | reverse complement strand
TCGCAATCTCCTCCACCCACAATTGAAATTGTGGGCTATGCAGGTCGTTGAGGTTCGACGGATTGTTCGAAGGGCTGGCGGTTGTGGTAAACATTGCGAACAGTCGGGTGTGCGATTAGCCCACAATTTTAATTATGGGAAGAAAATGCGCGGCCAGCGCTTCCTTAACAGAGGATTTTTACCTCATAGAGCGGTTGGTTTGCAAATCCCCTACAACGCCTTTCATTCGCAATCTCCTCCACCCCACAATTGAAATTGTGGGCTATGCAGGTCGTTGAGGTTCGACGAATTATTCGAAGGGCTGGCAGGTGCGATAAATATTGCGCACAGCGGGGTGTGCGATTAGCCCACAATTTTAATTGTGGGAAGAGAATGCGCGATCCCAATCTGCAAAAGGGAGCCACCTCAAAGAGACAAACCCTATGGCTAACCAGCCGGCATTGACCTTTAAAGGTTAAGTTTATGTGAAGTTCAACTCATAGTGCAAGTGCATCAACTAACAACATCGAGTAAACCCTCACTCCTTCTTAACAGCAATCTCCTTATATTTTACAGAAAGGATCACGATCCAAATATTAATGACCAGTGAAAACGCATTTGTAATGATCACCGGGTAATCCTTCCGCATGATCCCATATATGATCCAGCCGATCAAACCCAATAACAGTATCGCTAGCATTCCGTTCGAAGTGCCGTTCGCCTGCTTTTCTTTTTTGATCTTTACCAGTTGCGGCAATAAAGACATGCCGGTACAAATGCCCGCAGCGATCCCTATTATCTGTTCTGTTTCCATAGACACGTATGCAGCTAATTTTATGCCTTTCCGTTTGTTGCGGTGATTTATCAGTGTTTTCCCTGAACAAGTTAATAGTCATCGCGATGGCATTGTTTGTGCGATCATTCCGGAAGAAATCATTACAGATTATGCAGATCGCTTATCATGCTTCACATGAACAGTTCAGTCCATCGGAATTGCTACGCTATGTTCAACACGCAGAATTAGCGGGGTTTGATGCCATTCATAGCTCGGATCATTTTCATCCCTGGAGTGAACGGCAGGGACAAAGCGGTTTTTCCTTTGCATGGATCGCTGCTGCGATGCAGGCAACTTCAATTCCTTTTAGTATGGTCTGCGCGCCGGGACAGCGTTATCATCCGGCAATAGTGGCGCAGGCGATCGCAACGATCGCAGAAATGTTTCCTTCACGCTACAGCATAGAACTTGGTAGTGGGGAAGCGATCAATGAGTCCATTACTGGTGATCCATGGCCATCGAAAGAGCAAAGAGATCAGCGATTGCTGGAATGCGTTTCTGTTATAAGAGAATTATTGAGCGGAAAGGAAGTGAGCTTTAAGGGGCTGGTCAGCATCAAAGATGCCACGCTCTTTACTTTACCAAAGGAGCTTCCGCCTTTATTCTGCGCAGCCATATCTGAAGAAACCTCCGGCTGGGCGGGCCAGTGGGCAGACGGACTGATCACCACTGCAGGCGATCCCCATGAAGTAGAACATAAGATGAATGCGTTTGCGGTGCACGGAGGAAAAGACAAGCCCGTCTATGCACAGTATTGCTTCAGCTTCGGCTCTACAAAAGAAGAGGCGATCAATGGTGCGCATGACCAATGGCGATCAAATATGCTCCCCAAAGAAAAACTCGCCGACCTTCACACCACGGAAGAATTTGATGAAGCTTCTCTGATAATTTCCATGGAAGATGTAGCACAACAAATCCCTATCATCACTCAGCTTTCTCAAATGAAACAGCTGATCAATGAGTATAAGGATATCGGCATCCAACGGCTGATCCTGCATAATGTAAACCGCAACCAGGAAGAATTTATACGGGCATTCGGTGAATGGCAAAAGGGTTGATAATACTTACAAACAATTTTATTCGCACAGGCCAGCAGGGATCTCCATTTGCGTTAGTATCATGATCGTAAAACAATGATCATGATCCGTTATTATGAGCTTCGGCCAGCATCCGACCCCTAATTCACATTACCTTCTTAAGATACGGAGCCGTCTTTCCTTTTCCTCTTACCACAATTTCCTTCGGAGTTCCTTCCACTACCACCTTCCCGCCTTTCACTCCTGCTTCCGGTCCTATTTCGATCACCCAGTCTGCTCCTGCGATCACACGCATATTATGTTCGACAAGGATAACTGTATTACCGGCATCAACCAGGCGATGCAATTGCTTTAATAACTTCTCCACATCAAATGGATGCAAACCTGTCGTTGGCTCATCAAGAACGTACAGCGTATTACCTTTACCAACACGCTGCAGTTCAGTCGCCAGTTTGATCCGCTGGGCCTCACCACCTGAAAGCTCCGTTGCCGGCTGACCAAGTTTGAGATAACCAAGCCCCACTTCCATTAATACCTGTAAAGAACGCAGCACCGTTTCTTCATTTTCAAAAAACACGGCAGCTTCGTCAACCGTCAATCCCAATACTTCCGCAATATTTTTATCGCGGTATTTTACTTCAAGTGTCTTTGTTGTGTAGCGTGCTCCATGACAAACCGGGCACGGTGTATACACACTCGGGAGGAATAACAACTCAACCATCACAAACCCTTCACCGTTACAATTCGGGCATCGCCCCTTTGGAAGATTAAATGAAAAGAAGCCTGCATCATACTTACGTTGCTTTGCCAGCTTTGTTGAAGCAAAGATCTTTCGGACGTGATCAAACAACCCGGTATACGTTGCGAGATTTGAGCGTGGTGTTCTGCCGATCGCCTTCTGATCCACCTGTACCATTCTTGAGATCCGTTCCATACCACTGGTAATGCTTCCACTTTTCGTTTCCACAGGTTTCTCTTCCCATTCGCTACTTTCTTCTTTTTCCGGCACCAGCTCCTGCCCAAGTGCTGCCGCTACCAGTTCAACGAGCGCCTGACTGACAAGGCTTGACTTACCGGAACCCGAAATACCGGTGACCGCCGTCATAATACCCAATGGAAATTGAATATTCAATCCATCGAGATTATTGCGCGATACATTCTCCAGTTTCAGCCAGCCTTGTTGCGGTCGTTCTTTTGATACCACAGGCCGTTGCTGCAGCAAATAATTCTTTGTGAGCGAAGTCTCAATATTCTTCAACCCTTCTGGCAATCCACTGTATAAGATCTGGCCACCATGCTGCCCGGCGAGAGGTCCTACATCCACGATCCAGTCAGCATGACGGATCACTTCCAGGTCATGTTCCACCACAAAAAGCGAATTGCCTGCTGCTTTCAACAGATCCAGTGTTTCCAGCAATGCTTCCGTATCAGAAGGGTGAAGCCCGGCTGAAGGTTCATCAAGCACATACACCACTCCGAATAGATTTGCGCGCACTTGTGTGGCAAGCCGCAATCGTTGTAATTCGCCTGGCGACAAGGTTGGCGTGCTCCGGTCAAGGGAAAGATAACCGAGTCCTAATCGCAACAGCACGTTAAGTCTTGCAACAATATCTTCACCGATCCGCTGCTTTACCTGCTGTTGCTGATCGTTGCTGTCTGCGTGCTGAACGGACGGCAATAAAAGTGCATGTAATTCTTCGAGAGATAAAGCGCTGATTTCTGCGATATCATAACCCTCAAATTTCACCGATAACGCTTCTTTCTTCAAACGTTTCCCGTTACATACGGGACAATCGGACGCCACCATGTATTGCTGCGCACGCTTTTTCAGCATGGCGCTCTGGGAATTCGCAAACGTCTGCAGTACATGCTTACGCGCACTCGTGAACGTTCCCTTATAACTCGGCGCGATCTTATGTTTGATCGCGCGTTTCACTTCCTCATGTGTGAAGCCGGCATATACGGGCACCGTCGGTTGTTCTTCGGTAAATAAGATCCAGTCACGATCCTTTTTGGGCAGGCTCTTCCATGGTTTGTCAACATCATAACCAAGAGTGATCAATATATCGCGCAGGTTCTGTCCATGCCAGGCAGTAGGCCAGGCTGCCACAGCACGCTCCCGTATGGAAAGGGATGGATCCGGCACCATTGATTCTTCCGTTACATCATAAATACGGCCGAGCCCATGACAACGCGGGCAGGCACCCTGTGGCGTATTGGGTGAAAAAGATTCAGCATATAGAATTCCCTGGTGCTTTGGATAATCTCCAGCGCGGGAATAAAGCATACGCAGCAGGTTGGAGATCGTTGTTACACTTCCCAATGTAGAACGGTTGGAACTGCCGCCACGTTGTTGTTGTAAAGCAACTGCCGGTGGCAGTCCGGTTATCTCCTCTACCTGTGGCACTGACATCTGATGAAACAATCGTCTTGCATAAGGTGATACCGATTCAAGATAACGCCGTTGCGCTTCGGCATATAGTGTTCCGAAAGCCAGGGATGATTTACCTGATCCGGAAATACCGGTGAACACCACCAATGCATCACGCGGGATCTTCAGATCTATATTTTTAAGGTTATGTTCTTTCGCACCTTTCACTTCCACAAAACCTTTACCGTAGAATTGTTCATGCTTCATAAGAATGCGAAGTTCAGCAATTATACCTTCGGAAAATCCAACAGCCCGATTCAAAATATCCTGGCATCCACGAACCAACAATGTGTGGTCATTCCACCACATACACCCTGATAGAGAAAACAGTTCCTCAAACCTGCCCCGGAATCCCGCGATCATACTGGCTAAACAGCAATGGTCTTTTTTTTGTCACAAAAGATCTATGATCTCATCATCTGTACTGGTACATTCTGTGTGCACCATCCTGTCCAACTATGGAGAGACGCTTGCATTTGCAGAACTTGCGACGGCAGGCTTACTGCAACGGCAGTTCCGGCACCACCCGCTCTGTCACAAAGTGCTCCGCGAACCCTCGCATGATTTCGATCTTTATGCTCCGACATCTTCCAAACAACTGGCGATTGATGCGGCAAGATCCGCTTCTTCGCATTGGGCCATGTGTACCGTGCCGCTCGTGAACCAGGGAATGGAGATCACAGTGGCGGGACACGGCGTTATCAGCGCACAATACAAGATCATTCATCCGCCACATCTACCTGTTCAATGGCCACCATGGACAGCATGTTATGAGATCATCGAGCGGTTTGCAACATTTCTCACAACCAAGTCTGCGGAATAATTGCCGCATAATGGCGATTCGCTTTTGAACAAGCTGCCGAATCCGGATTTACAGGGGAAGATCCACCTGATCTTTTCACTAAATCCATTATTCGCTTCGAGACTGCGGTTCAGCTCCAATACACCTTATCGCCCTCGCAAACGGATTAAACATTAATAGTCCTTGTTTCACAAGCAACCTGATGATGGCATGTTACTTGATTTCTTACCTGTATAAAAACATTAACTATGGCAACAATGACAGCTACAAGAAACAGTGTATTGAATGAGCTCATCGAGATCAACAATGACCGCATCGCAGGTTTTGAAAAAGCACTGGCAGATATCAAAGATGAAAATATTGACCTCAAAGCGCTGTTCCAGGAATACGCAACACAAAGCAGGAAGTTCTCGCAGGAACTCACCGCGCTCGTTGCAGCAGCCGATGGAGAACCCGAGACAGATAATAGCTTTGCAGGTACACTGCACCGTGCATGGATCGATATAAAGTCACTCTTTGGCGGCTCTGACCGCAAGAGCATACTTGCAGAAGCAGAACGTGGCGAAGATGCTATCAAAAAAGCATACGAAACTGCCCTGAAAGATGGAAAACTGTCAGGAGAAGCGTTGAGCCTTGTATCTGATCAGGCATCGGATATCAGATCTGCGCATGATAAGATCAAAGCATTGCGGGATGCAGCCAGTTAATCGAGATCGATATTTGAAGATGCGAAAAGCGGCAGCTGGATAATTCCTGCTGCCGCTTTTCATTTGCCGGTCGGCATTCGTAAATGATTCATTCCAACCACCGAAATACAAATGCGGAATAGTTATAAAAACAATAAAGGGGCTTTCGCCCCTTTATACTAACGGATCAGTTGTCATCTTCCGTTTCACCTTCTTGCTCTGCTTCGTAATTAATATTATTTTCTGCGATAGATGTAAGATTTGCATCCGTTTGCTTTTCCTCATCCAGCGTTTTAGCCAGGATTTCCGCCACTTCAGCCTGACCAATGGTCATAGCCAGTTGCACCAGTGTGCCGTAAGAGGCGATCTCATAATGCTCCACTTTTTGTGAAGCGGCAATAATACCAACGTCGCGGGTCAGTGAACCTTCTTCAGTCTCTTCTACGATGGATTCACCTTCTTTAACAAGACCTTCCATCGCATCACATTTTTTAGCCTGCGCTTTTTCGCCGAGGATCTCAAAGACCTGCTCCAAACGTGCAACATGTTCTTCAGTCTGGGCGATGTGTTCTTCAATTGCCGATTGCAACTGTTCCGTCGTTGCCGCGTCGCGCATCTTTGGCAACGCTTTCGTCAGATGCTTTTCAGCCCAGTAAAGATCTTTCACGGCATCCAGGAAAAACTTTTCCAGTTCAGTATTTCCAGCACCAGCGCCTGCCTGCGATTTCTTTTTCGTCCGGGCGGGAGTTTTTGTATTTGCCATACAAGTTGATTTTTATATAATGAATAAATAATTACAGAAAATCGTATTGGGGCGGTTTTATATGACCTTTCGGGGAGATCATCTTCTGCGGAACCTTATCCGCCTCTGTCTTTGCCGGCCTGACAGTACCTGAAACGATCGCCTTGAGTGCCGGACGGTCAGCAATAAGCAGCGTTGTTTTCTTTTTAGTCAATACATTCATAGTTATTGAGAAATTTAGTTACAGCAATTCGTTCAGGAAGTTGAACAAAGTCTATACCACGCAGAGAGTCATATACAAATCATAATTGCTGTTGTCAGGTATTTTGTGTTATGTGCAACGGATTGCCATTTCGCATGAACAGACAATTCAGGGAAAACCCGGAAAAAACTTAATCCCAAGCTACGGGGTAACAATGTATACCAGCCTCTACATTGCGGCAATTCTGATCACAAAAAGGAAATTGTAACCACGCAGGCTATCACGCGTAACATGTTTGTAATGCACAACTTCCGGCTATTTGGATCTATTAACCGTTTTACCTGAATTAATTCAACTCGATCATCATTTCTCACTTGTCAACTCTTCTACGCGAACCTGCTGCATATCCCGATCAGCCGGACCTGTCAACACCTTTCCTTCGGGGTTATACCGCGCGCCATGGCAGGGACAATCCCATGACCGCTCGGCACCGTTCCATTTCACCTCGCATTTCATATGTGTGCATACGGGATTGATGGCATGTATTGCCCCGCTATCATCTTTAAACACTGCGATCTTCTCCCCTTCATAGCTTACTACTTTTGCCTCACCCGGTGCAAGTGCCGAAAGCTCATCAAGTTTCTCCCCGGAGAATAAGCGACTGATCAATTCGCCGGCGACATGTGCATTATGACCGATAAAGCTGGTAAAACCAGCAACGGGCTTGAGACGGTTTGGATCAAGCAATGCTGACAATGGCGTTTCTTCATTCAGGATCAATGTACGCAATACCACCGCCGCAACGCCGCTATAGACCATGCCGTTGCCGCCAAATCCTGTCGCTACATAAATATGTCCTGGATGACCTGGCAGATGCCCGATATACGGTAATCCATCTGCAGATTCAAAATATTGTGACGACCACTTATAGGCCACTGATTTTACTTTAAAATACTTTCGCACATGTGCTTCCAATTCGGTAAAGCGCATTTCAGTATTGATATCTTCACCCGTTTTATGATCCCTGCCACCCGCGATAAGGTAAGCCTGGCCATCCACTATCTGCGTCCGATAATAGTAATAGGGATCTTTCATATCATAAGCGAGGCCTTCCGGATAGTTGTCATCTTCAAGCGTTACAGCCATCGCATAGCTTCGATAAGGAATACAGCGGAGATGAATAAGGTTTACACCCGGTGGAATATGCGTTGCATATACAAGATCAGCGCATGAATAATTTCCGGCAGAGGTCTGTACTTCGATCGTTTCATTTTCTTCCACACCAGTTACCCTGCAATGCTGCTTTATATGTCCGCCAATACGCTCAAATGCTTTAGCGAGACCGTACACATACCGGACGGGATTGAACTTTGCCTGGCCAAGCGCCTCGAATGTCGCATTGAATGGAATCGGGACAGGAATGGCATCAGGAAAACGCAACTCAACGCCTGCGTCCATCGTAGCACCCGATATTTCTTCCAGTTCTTTGTCCTCATCTTTGTTTTGAGAAAACAGAAACGCGCTTGTTTCTTCCAGTTCACAATCGATCTGGTACTCCTTTACATTCTCCCTGATCAGCTGAATGGCGCCAGCTGTCGCCTCGGCAATAAGTTTTGCACTATCCGTATTAAAATTCTTCCGGATCGTTGTATAGGGAGTATCCAATAATGTGTTTAAATGTGCTGTTGTGCCTCCCGTTGTACCAAAGCAAAGTGTGTTTGCTTCAAGTACCAGGCAACTTTTTCCGGCTTTTTGTAATAGAAGGGCGGTGGAAAGACCAGTGATCCCTCCCCCGACAATAATAACATCATATTTCCCACTCTCAGCTACTTCTGTAAAACTTTGGTATGGCGGAACAGAATCCTGCCATAAACTTACCCGATGGCCATCTCTTGCAATCATAGTTTTTTGTTTATGACAGTAACACAAAGCACATGCCTTTTACACATACCCCAGGCTGCCACGCACCGCATATACATACACCCGTAATATATTGCACATGCTTCTATCACTTGTTCCCCGGGACTTGCCAGTGTGCATTCAATGCCCCGCCGCCGCGCATGCATTCAGCAAACGGCAGTACATGATAGCCGAAATATCCTGCGTGACTGTATCATGAAACCCGGTAAAGTTGATCTTGAATTACCGCATGTACCATTGCTTTTTATTGGCGGATCTGAGGACAAGATCATTCCTGAAAAACTGGTCGAGAAAAACAGCAAGGCTTATAAAGATGAAGTAAGCATTACTGATTACCGCGAGCTCACCGGTAGAAGTCATTACATCTGCAGCGAACCGTTTTTGTTCACCGACTGAAGACAGATTATTTTCCTCAACTTTCCTCTTACCGTCCTCCCCGTCTTCCCGGTTTAATTTTTACCGGGAAGGAGGGTAAAAATGCATCCATGGACCGGTAATTAAAAGATAGTACATTGAGATTGTGAATCTCAAAGCACTAAGCCGCTCCGTATCCAGCTAGTTCAGGTCCGGAATAAAAACTGACCGTTCGGATGCCGTTCATTTTATTTCGGATAATTTTGAGAGAAATAAAATACCGACGGTTATGTTAACAGAAACGCTGAAGACTCTATTCATAAGGGACCTCGCCAAGTTGAAAAGCGAGATCGATCAATATAATAATGAAGCTGATCTCTGGATCATCAAAGCACAAATAAAAAATTCCGCGGGAAATCTTTGCCTGCACCTGGTCGGAAACTTAAACAACTATATCGGTAAGGAGTTGGGCGGCACAAACTATGTCAGGAATCGTGAACATGAATTTTCTTTAAAAAATATTCCCAAAGAAGAATTGATTGCAAAGATCGACAGTACTATCCGGGTAGTTGATCAAACGCTTGCCGGTTTGCAGGAAAGCGACCTCGCATCCGAATTCCCTGTTTTGGTTTTGAGAAAAAGACTTCCACAGAATACATGCTGGTTCATCTGGCGACGCATCTAAGCTATCACCTGGGGCAGGTGAACTATCACAGAAGACTTATAAGCGAGGCAGAGAACTGAACCCCAACCGCATTGTTGAAATTTCTCCGGAGAGACGATTGGCCGGTATCGGTGCATCGCGTATATTTAAGGAAAGACATAAAATCATCTTATTTATGCGCAGCCTGTTTCAATGTTTCAATATTTTTCTGCTTTGCCTTGTATCCCTTGCAGTTGCGGCACAGCCTGCTGCTGTTGTTGACATTGCCAGGGGCTGTTCCCTCGCCTCACTGAAAAAGGATCTTTACTTTCTCGCAAGCCCTCAACTGGAAGGGCGGCAGATCGGAACAAAAGGGGATACCCTGACTGCGGAATATGTTGCGGCTGCATTCCAAAAAGCAAACCTGGCCGGCCCGTATAACGGCAGCTATTTTCAACCGGTCATCGCACAAAAGAAAACGGCGCAGGTCGATCTCTATATCAATAAAAAACATTTCGAACGGTATGATGGCTGGTGGCTTTACCCGTTAACACCGGTATCCGTAAAAGATGCCCCGGTCGTATTCGGCTTGTTTACAGTAGACGAGGTCTCCCGGTATGTAAAAACACATGATGTAAAGGGGAAAGTTATCTGTGTACCGGGCAAAGCAATGCGCAAAGCGATACAGGACAACATTGGCGACAGTCTTGAGTCCGTCTGGAAAACACATGGTATAGCCGCCGTACTGATGTATAACGCAGCGCTTTCGCAGACCATCGCCCAGATAAGAATGTACCAGTTGCCACCCGAATTCCGGAACAAAGAGCTGGAAGAGTATGAAGGCGTTCCTGCGGCCGATGATCCGCGATTGGTCCACGAAATTTCGTTAACACCGCAACGAATGAATGAACTACTTGCCGGAGATAAGCTTTCGCTTAATGACGATGAATCCCTGCGCACACCATTGTCATCGCCGATTATACTAAAAAACAAGCTGGGGTTTTCTTACAGTGAAAAGTTTGATCCCGTGCAGGCCGTCAATGTGATCGGGATATTTAAAGGAACTGACACAACATTATCTCCGGTTGTACTTTCAGCACATCATGATCACCAGGGGATCGTCAATAAACAACTCTATCCCGGCGCAGTGGATAATGCCAGCGGAACCGTTGCAATAATGGAGATCGCGCGGATGCTGGATCAGGCTGCCGCCAAAGGCTATCGCCCCAAACGCACCATTCTTTTTGGTTCCTGGACGGGTGAAGAAAAAGGAATGATCGGTTCGTTCTGGTATGTGAATCATCCTGTTTACCCGGTTAAAGAGACACATGCCGTGCTCAATATCGACATGCTCGGGCGTGTCGATACATTTTACAGCGGCCGGCGGCCGGATAGCAACTATGCGTATATACTGGTGATGGATTCCGTGAAAGGCTTTCGCAACGATCTCCTGAAAGCAAATGATGCGCTCACACATCTCAAGCTCGATACGTATTATGAACGTCCGGAAAATATGCGCCGCCGTTTGCTCGGCTCCGACCAGTTTCCATTCTGGCAACAGGGAGTGCCCTTCGTCCGGATCGATTGCGGCTTCGCGAAAGATTATCATAAGCCGACTGATACGCCTGACAAGATCAATTACCCGTTATTGACAGAGCAGACAAAGCTGACTTTTCTAACGCTATGGAATATGGCGGATCGTTGATGAGCTGTAATATTTTATCATTCCCACAACGGTCATCCGCTGAATCAGACCGCCATGCAGTTGACTGCCTGCTATAAATTGCTTTTGAAAAACAGTCTGCTAAAAATGATGCGATCCGGCACCATTTGACCAGTACGCTTTGTTACAGATACAGACACCACTTGTATCATAACCGGACGATTGGGTAATGATACATTCCTGCAAGCAACTGGTTATCACACGATCCTGATCCGGTATCTTATTTGGGGATTATTGTTTCCACAAACACACTGTTTATGCTTAAGAACTACTGGATCGTCGCCTGGCGTAATCTTGTCCGTCATAAATTCTACAGTCTTGTCAATGTATTGGGTCTTGCACTCGGGATCTGCGCCTGCCTTGTGATCTTCCTCATCACCAGGTATGAATTCAGTTTTGACAATTTTCATCCCGACCGTGAGCGCATCTATTGTGTGGATGCCCGGATGCACGGTAATCACTGGAATCTTGTACCCGGGCCCATGCCGGCGGCTATGCGTCAGGAAATGACGGGTTTTGAAACAGTAGCAGCATATCATCTCTACAGCGCGAATGTGACCATACCTGAAGACAACAATGTAAGATCAAAAAGCTTTGACGATGCAGGCCGTCTCGCCATTGCCGAACCTTGGTTCTTCGACATCTTCCAATACAGATGGCTGAGTGGCAATGCCAAAACAGCGCTTACGATGCCTAACTCAGTTGTACTCACAGCTGGAAAAGCCAGGGAATATTTCGGCGATCTGTCTCCGGATAAGATCATTGGCCGGACACTGTACTATCAGGATTCATTGGCAGTAAATGTAACAGGAATTGTGGCGGACTGGACAGGCAACAGCGATTTCAGTTTTAGTCAATGGATCTCTTATGCCACAATCCCGGTAAGCTTTCTAAAGAACAGGATCACGCTTGACCGGTGGGATATGATCAGCCGCTCCAGCCAGGTCATGATCAAATTGGCCAAAGGCGTTACACCTTCGCAGATAGATGCGCAATTTGCCCGCTTTGCAAAACGGCATTACGGTCCTGACCCTGGTTTTGCCGCTCAATTAAAACCATTGTCCGGGGCCCATTTTCATTCCGAATATGGTGGTGATAGCAGAAAAGCAAGTTTGCCAGTCTTATACACACTGATGGCCGCAGCAGGTTTTATCCTGATCCTTGCGATCATCAATTTTGTAAATCTGTCGACCGCGCAATCCATGCAAAGAGCGAGAGAGATCGGTGTCCGAAAAGTAATGGGTGGAACAAGGTCGGCCATTACGCTACAGTTTTTTACTGAAACATTATTGCTGACGATAGCGGCAGTAACACTTTCCATGCTCATGATAAAACCGGTATTCGGCATATGCGCGAACCTGATACCGGAAGGAATTCGTTTCCGGTTAGATATTGTAACATTTTCTTTTTTGCTCCTGGTAACTGCCACCACCACCCTGCTCGCCGGATTCTATCCCGCAAAAGTGCTCGGCAATTACCAACCCACTGTGATACTCAAAGGGATCTCTGCAGTACAAGGTGGAGGAAAAGGAACGTTGCGCAGGGGGTTGATTGTCTTCCAATTCACCATCTCACTGCTCTTTATCATAGCATCGCTTGTTACAAGCTCGCAATTACAATACCTGCTGCACTCGGATCTTGGCTTTAAAAAGGACGCGATCATCACGCTTGACCATCCCCGGGATAACAGACCTGGGAAAACGATATTACTGGCGGAAAAGATCCGGCAACTGCCCGGGGTGGAACAGGTGATCAGGGAATCCAGAGCTCCGATGAGCATTACGTATTCGAGATTCGGTGGCGGCGGACTGAAAGGCAATAAGGAGAATCCGGTAGAGATCTCCATTCATTCCGCGGATGCGGATTACCTTCCATTTTACGGGATGAAACTCGTAGCGGGACGGAATATGCTTCCGGGTGACAGCACAAGAGAACTACTGATCAGCGAATCCTGCGCGCGTGCGCTGGGGTTCAATGACGTTAGCAAAGCCGTTGGCCGCGAAGTGACCGTTGCTCCCGGCGAAGTTTATCCGGTAGCGGGTGTGGTGGCTGATTTTTATGAAAGCTCTTTTCACCAGGCTACCTGGCCCATCGTTATCAAACACGAACCCGGATCACAAAATATTATCGCGCTCAGGATCGCCGCGAAAAGTATGACCGCAGACGGCATACACACACTCATTTCTCAAATAGAAAAGGATTGGAAAACGGTCTTCCCCAGCGCGCCATTCGGGTATTCTTTCCTCGATGAAAGCATTGCTCAATTATATGCAGACGACCTGCGCACCGGATCGCTCATTAAATTGGCCATGGGCATTACTGTATTTATTTCCTGTTTGGGGCTGCTTGGTCTGACGATCTTCTCGACAGAGAGAAGAACAAAAGAGATCGGCATCCGGAAAATACTCGGAGCAACCGTGCCCGGCATCATGATCATGCTTTGCAAAGATATTGTCCGGCTGATCGTGATCGCACTGCTGATCGCAAGCCCGCTGGCCTGGTACTTCATGAACGATTGGTTGAAAGGATTTGCATACCGGACAACACTTAACGGCTGGATATTCGTTGCAGCAGGAGCAGCAGCAATTGGTATAGCAATGTTTACGGTGGGCTTCCAGGCAATGAGAGCGGCAAGGGCGAACCCTGTAAAGTCATTGCGGACAGAGTGATTATAGTCCCTTATTTGTCATAAACGGTAATTTATAAGCCATAGCTGATCTGCAATATCTGCGCCTGCCGGTAAAATATGTTTTCTTTGCTGGAAATAGCTTTCGTTGACGGAACTTACAGATCTGCGAGATCCGCGGCGCATTGCTACTTAATGAAATTGCCTGGTAAGGATGACAATATTATGGATTTACCGTAATATTCCATCTTATCCCTTTCCTGATCAAATTAAACAAATGAAAAGATCGGTCGGTTTTATCTTACTCATCACTCTTGGCTGGATACAGGTACATTCACAGATCGCGCAGCAAGCCGTCAAGCAATTCAACCGCCTGAAAAATATCGGCTATACCAGCCTTTCATCCGGCGCTAATATATTCACCGGCGAACGATCCATTGATTCTACCGACGCATTGATCGTAAGGGTATCGGATGGATCATGGGCATACAAGACCCGCAGCAGCACGGAAGAGAAATGGTATTACGATCATAAACGCGTCAATATCGATCTGACAAAGAAAACCTATAAGATCATTAATGATACGTTGGAAAAGGGAAGCATCTATTTACCCACGCTCGCCTATATCATGGATCAACTGGAACAAGATCTGGCAAAAGGCCTGCGTGTAACCACACTTCCCGATTCTGTGATCGCGGGAAAGAAGTACTATCACTTCAGCATCACTCAACTCGATTCACTCAGGGATGGCAAAAGGATCTACGGCGCCACATCGTTTGTATTGGACAAAAAAACGTTATTGCCATACAGTTACAGAGAGGATGGCCTCGGTTATATCGACGGAACAGATATGTATGTAACGCTGCTAAATGAATACACTTTCCTGAACTATCAGCTTGACCGCAACGATCTCCCGGACCTGTCCACTTCACTGGTCCCCGAAGGCTTTACCGCCGAACGTTCCAAACAGGCAACAGATCTTTTACAAAAAGGCGATACTGCTCCCGATATTGAGTTGCTTGATCTGAAAGGCAAGCTGACAAAACTGAGTGACTATAAAGGCAGGGTTCTGCTGGTAAGTTTTACAGATAACGGATGCGGATACTGCGCCATGTCTGTGAAACCGGTGAACCAGTTGCTTGCAAAATACAGTAACAGCAATTTTACCGTGATCAATGTAAATCCCTTTGATAGCCCCGATGCGATACGTTCTTACAACAACCGTTACAACGTAGAGTATGAATCTTATAAACCCGGAAAATCAGTGCTGCAGGATTATCATGTGGATGGTTATCCCAATTTTTATGTGATCGATAAAGAGGGTAAGATCGTAAAAGGATTCGGCGGCTTCAGCAGCGATCTGGAGCAAAAACTGGCAGATGCAATTGATCGTGCATTATAGAAACCAGATCTTTTCCCCATTAAAATCTCTCTTTTCAAATGATCACCGGACACAGATCTGTTTGAGCAGGCTTGCGCCGGTTTCCCTGATCGGCTTCTATGAATGGATTATCTGCGAAATCCGCAGGAGCTTATCAGAATCAATATTGAATTCATTAATACCTGCGGTTTCCCCGCAGAAACCGTTAACAATATTTTTTCTGAATCGTTTGTTTCAAAATTGCTTTATATTTGCTGCCGGAACACAAACATGGCACGTAACGTAGAATTTGATGAAGATGATGCTATCCAGAAAGCGATGGAAGTTTTCTGGGAGAAGGGTTATAATGGTACGTCCCTGCGCGACCTGACGGATGCCATGAAGATCAACAGCAGCAGCCTGTACAACACCATCGGTGATAAGAACGAACTCTACGTCCGCTGCATCAAACGCTACACTGACCTGAAAAAAGAAGATTTTAAAAGGCGTTTATCCAGTAAAAAACCCGCTTTCAAGATCCTGACCGACTTTGTGAATGACGCCGTGAATGTGATCGCTGGCGATGAGCAGGGCTGTATGGCCATCAAAGCAGCTTTTGAAGTGGGCAACAATGATAAACGGGTAAAAAAGATCCTGAAGGAAGACAGTGAATTCACTTACCAGTTCCTCGCATTATTGATCAGAAAAGCCATGGACGAAGGCGATATCGCAAAAGATGAAGATCCGGAACTGATCGCCGATTTTCTAAACAGCACCTGGACCGGCTGGTACGAATCCTACATACTGCACAAGGATCCCGTAAAGATCAAAAAGATGGGTCAATATTTTATCAGGCAACTCGCCAAGTAAATTTTTTTACTGAATTCTGAAACAATCACTACAGAATTAAAGTTATAGATGCGATCTTTTTTGAAACAATCATTTCAGAATTATAAATAAAACAACATGCAAACCAGATCAATTTTCAACACGGACCTTACAGGAAAAACAGCATTGGTAACGGGAGGCACAAAAGGCATAGGCAGGGCCATTGCGGATGAATTATCGCAGGCCGGAGCACAGGTGATCGTCTCTGCAAGAAATAAACCGGCAACAGAAAGCCATCACCATTTTATAGCAGCAGATCTGACCAACCCACAACATGCGGCAGCACTTAGCAGGGAGATCAATGAGCAATTTGGCGGAGTGGACATACTGATCAACAATGTTGGAGGATTGACCACACCCGGTGGAGGCTTCAGCACGCTGACCGATAAACACTGGGAAGATGAATTGCAACTGAACCTGATCGCTGCGATCCGCCTCGACCGGGAATTGCTCCCGGCCATGATTGAGCGAAAAGGCGGTGTGATCATTCATATTTCATCTGTTGCCGGAAAACAGGCATTATGGAATCTCAACATGGCCTATGCAGTGTCAAAAGCAGCATTGAACAGCTACAGCAAAGCATTGGCAACAGAACTTGCAGGCAAAGGTGTTCGTGTGCTGACCGTCTCTCCCGGCGCCACCAAAACGCCTCCGATGGAAAAATTCATCGAAGATTATGCATCAGCTCAAAAGATCAAAGTAGAAGACGCGCTTACGCAGTTGCTGGGGCAGACCGGCGGCATTCCCATGGGCCGAATGGCCGAACCCGAAGAAGTCGCTTCACTGGTCCACTACCTGGTATCACCTGCCGCAAGCTATCTTACAGGAACGATCTATGCGATTGACGGTGGATCGTTGCCGGTGGTGAGCTAGCAGAGGGTTTGAGAGGTTTCAAAGGTTTCAGAAGTTCCAGAGGTTCCAGGAGTTTAAGAGGTTCCAGAGGTTGCTACCGCGATTTGAAAATCCCGGTATTTACGGGACGTGTCCAACAGTTGTTAACGGGTCGCACCCCCAAGTGTTTCAAATCTATTCAGCTTATTCAAATCGCGGCAGCAACCTCTGAAACCTCTTGAACTCCTGGAACCTCTGGAACCTATCAAACCTCTCAAACTTCTGAAACCCCTGGAACCTCTGGAACTTTTTACCCCCTCTCCCTCCTACCATCCCCCAACAACATCTCAATCGCCACGCTCAGTTTCTTTTCGATCGTTGCTCCTTCGAATCCGATCATACGGAACTGGATCGCTCCTTTTGTGTCGATGATAAAGGTGGCGGGTATCAACTGAAATCCGAGATTCTCTGTCAGTCTGGGTTCAGATGCAAAGTAAACCGGGAAATCATATTTCTTTTTTGCTGCCCATTTCTGTGCATCTTCCAGTGTGTTGCGCGCAGCGGAATTGGTCACCAGGAAAACCACATCAGGGTTGGATTTATACTGCGTGTATACTTTCTGCATGTAAGGCATTTCCTCCATGCACGGTACACACCAGGTAGCCCAGAAGTTGAGTATAACGATCTTATTTTGCAGACTGGCCGCATCAACCGGCTTGCCATCCATGGTCAGCAATCCTTCGAGCACCGGTGCTTTTTTATTGAGGCGTTCGCTGTTCAGTGAAGCACGCATTTTGATCGTCCAGATGGAATCAAGCTGTTGCATTTTAGCAGGCAATTGTTTCGTGTCTTCCGTACGGCGGTAGGCATTCAACGCCATTGTATCATTGGGCATTTGCAACAGGATCGCCCAGGCGGCGCCGGCAGCTTCCGGTTTGCTGTTTGCTTTCTCGTAGAACACGATCGCGCGTTTCAATGTCTCGTCGTCTTTGGAAAGCGCAAGTGCTTTACTCATTGTCTGCTCCGCGACTACTTTCTTCCCCTGCTTTTGTTCGATCAACGCCAGCAATGACAACATATTTGCGGATGATTTCTTTGTTCCCGCTTCCCGCTCCTTCGGCGCAATAAATGAAGGAAGATAACCTGTCTCCGGAAAATAGCGGATGATGCCCATGGGAAAACGGTCAGCCATTGCCAGCGCTTTTGATGCATATACATGCGCTGAATCGAGCGCCAGATCACGATCAAGCAGGGTCTGCGCGATCTGTTTATAATAAACCGGTACATACGGACTTTTTTGTTTCTGCTGCATGGCCAGCATCACGCGAGCCTGTTGCAAAGCCATCTGCGCCTGTCCTTTTTTTGCATACAGTTCGAACAAGGATTCGTGCACATCCGAAAATGCATCCTGGTTTGCAGCTGTTTTTTCTTTCAGCAATGCCAGCGTTTCTTTCAGGCGTTCATCATCCTCTTCAAGTTGTGCAATGTGTGAAGAACGCAGTTCTATTCCGGCAGATCCTTTGGGATATTTCTCCACGATCACATTTCTGATAGAATCCAACCGGTCATTCTCACCCATGATCAGGTAACCCATCGTCACCTTGTTGATATTACCCATCTTGTATGGATCAGAGTAAAACCGCTTTGCGATCACTTCATTTCCTTTCCGCAGCGCTTCCTGTTCTTCCTGTGGTGTAAGTCCCGCATTCAGTGAAGTAGCCAGCAAGCGGAGCTTTGCTTCATAATTATCCGGGAAATGTTTCAGTTCTTCTTCATACATCGCTTTTTGCGCAGCCTTCACGCCGGGAGCCTTACCCATTTGGGCGGAAAGACTGTAGCCATTATACAAATAGCTGTTCTCGACCCGCTGTTTTTTATTATCGTATACGATGACCGGATAGTGAGTGGTGGCGGATGGTTTGTCTGTCCATTCGCCATTTTGCAGGTAAAACGTGGCATATACGCCATAGTGAGGAATCACTATTGCAGTATACCAATCATCACCTTTCTTCTCCATGGCTATTTTACCGGGCAATTCATAAAAGTTGGAATAGCTGAAAACAAGCTGGATATTTTGTTGCTGCTGCGCCACCCCGCTTGCATCTTTTGATGGATGATAAACGATCTTCACTGTATCGCCGTGTTGCGGAAATGCAGGTGTCATCGTTAAACGGGTGTCCTGTGCGAATGAGCATCCATACACAAAAGCAAGTGATAAGAGAAGAGCGATTTTCTTGTTCATGTTGTTTATTTAATGTTGGGCGTATTGTTCCCGCAGATTACGCTGATTTATTTTTATAATAGTTGAAATGTTTCTTTTTAAATGAACGGTACCATAACTGATTCCGCAGATTTCGCAGATGAGCATCTAATATCAGGATATAATCAGCGGAATCTGCGGATACCAATATTGGAAGATTCAAAAGCACAGGTATTTTCGTTAATTGTAAAAACAAATCTGCGCAATCTGCGGGAGATCTACGCCGGTCAGTTTTTAGTTATACCCATCATTCTGTTTCAGATTCGGATTTGTCCGCATTGCCGCGACAGGGATCGGATACAATACATCCGTCGGCTGCCATGCTGTTTTCATTGGTGCCAGCAAAGCTGTTGCCCTCCCGGTTCTTTTCAGATCAAACCAGCGATGCCCCCATTCAGAAAACAGCTCCACTCTCCGCTCCTGTTCCACTGCCGTTAGTACCTCGTCCTTGCTCAGATTATCATTCAACTGACCAAGACCGGCACGTGCGCGGATCACCTCCAGGTCGTCGGTCGCAGCTGAAAGCTTATTCTGTTGGGCTCTCGCTTCCGCCCTGATCAGATACTGTTCACCCAACCGCAGCACCATTGTATACTCAACTACCGGGTTGATCAGCCTGTTGCGGTATTTGAAAGGACAATAAAGTGTATTGCCACTCAGCACATAAGCTCTCGTCCAGTTCGCCTTGCGCAGGTCACCGGTTTCAAACGCATCTCTCAATTGATCAAAAATTACATAATAACTGCGCGCAGTAGCTGAGGCAGGAACGATATTGTAACCCTCCCAGGTGTTCATCCCTCCCGCTCCCGTAACAGTATTCACTGCGGCCAGTTGAAAGATCGCTTCATTGCTGGTACGTAAAAAAACCCTGGTAAGATCAGTTGGCAAACCATAACGGCTGTCACCAATCACTTCGCTTGCCGTAGTTTCCGCCTGGCTCCATTTCTGTTCATACAGATACACGCGTGCAAGCAAGGCTTTTGCCGCAGCTTTATTGGGACGGATCCTTTCTGAACTCTGATAGTCATTCTGCAGTTTATCAACGGCCTCCAGCAGGTCGCTTTCAATTGTTGCATATACCTCGGACGTTGCCGCACGCGGCAGGCTTGTATTTGTTTTGGCATCTGTATTCAACACCAAAGGCACATCTCCGAAATAATTGACCAGGTAAAAATAAAAGAACGCACGCATAAATCTCGCTTCGCCCAGCAATTGTGCTTTTACCGGAGCCGATAACGAATTTGATGCAGTCACCCCTTCATATACAGCATTCACATGATAGATATAAGCATACGGCTGATTCCAAAGCGTATTGACATACGAATTATCCGGAGTGAGGCTGTTAAGTTTGAACGCGTCGAAAGAAGTGAATGCTGAATAAAATTCATCCGCAGACATCGCCGGCATGAATGATGCAAGCACGTTGGCAAATGAATAGTTATAGCCATTCATATCGCTGTAAAGGCCGACCATTGTGGCCGTTGCCGTTTCATCACTGGTAAACGCAGCTTCCGCAGGCAGCTGATCCTGTGGCGGCGGGACGTCCACATACTTTTTGCAGGAGGCGAACATCAGCGTTGCTGCAACGGGTAATATATATCGGAATATCTTTTTCATAACTGTTCTTTTAAGGTTGAATGATGAATTAAAGTGAGAACCGCAAGCCAAGCGTAAATGTGCTCAGCGTTGGCACCACTGCCGGACGGATCGTACCAAAGGGAAGCACTTCTGAAATATTTGTGCGGTCAAACCCTTTTGTCTCCGGATCAAATCCATCATAATGTGTAATGGTCAACAGGTTCTGCGCCTGGAAATAAATACTGCTGTTATCGATCTTCCAGCGGCGTGTAAGGCTGGATAGATCATACCGCAATGAAATATTCTTCAGGCGGATAAATGATGCATCTCCCCATACAGCACTTGAATAACGGTACTGATCATTCAGCGAGAGGTATGCTGCATTGGAAGCAGTGGCCGATGGACGTGGAATGCTGGTGACATCACCCGGTTGTCTCCAGCGATCTTCCAGCTTCTTCGTCTGGTTTGCCAGCGTACCATACACAGATGCCTGCGCTCCATAATCGATCGTTGGGCCATCCTGTTTTACGAACTGGAACAGGAAATCCAACTGCCATTTCTTATACGTAAAAATGTTCTGCAGACCACCAAAGAACTTCGGCATTGTATTTCCCAGTATTACAAAATCACCTGATTCCGTGATCGCGCCGTCCTTATCAATATCTGCGAATTGAGCAATACCGGTCTGGCTGTTCACTCCCGTGAACTGATATCCCTTGATGATACGGATCGATTGACCGATCACATAACGGGATGCATCCACCGATTCTTCAAGATCAGGATATTCCAGCAGTTTGTTTGAGATGATGGAAAGATTGGCGGAAGTAGTCCAGCTGAAATGTTTGCTCTTTATATTCGTCGTATTCAACTCAAACTCCCAGCCCTGGTTCTGCACTTTGGCCGGAAGATTGGCGATATAAGAATCAAAACCGGATTGAGAGGAAAGAGAATACTGTATCAGTTGATTACCTGAACGGTTATTGTAATAATTCACGTTGAACAGGATCGCATTTTTAAGAAAGCCCAGTTCGATCGCAGCTTCCATCTTTCGGTTTGTTTCCCATCCGTATTCCCCATTTGCCAGTCTTGTCGGGTACAAACCATTGCCGCCGCCATAAGGAAAATTCACAGAGCTCCAGCTATCCAGGTAAGCATAATCACCGATCTGATCATTCCCCGTTGTACCATAGCTTGCCCTCAGTTTACCAAAACTCAGGAACGGCAATGCACGCGTTACAAAATCTTCGGAAGAGAAGATCCAGCCGGCACCGATAGAACCGAAATTACCAAAGCGTTTATCCGGACCAAATCTAGAAGAACCGTCACGGCGGAAGGTCGCATTCAGCAGATACTTCTGATCCCAGTTGTATGTAGCACGGCCGAACACAGACTGGTAACGGTATTTCGCGTAATTATAATTATCCACTGCCAGCGCGGACGCATCTTTCATGTTCTTCAGTAAAGCATCGCTCGAATAACCTGAGCCGGACAATGAATGACCTTCGCTCAGGTTCTGCTGCCAGCTTGCACCGGCAAGCAATTGCAGATTGTTTGCACCAAACTTCAGTGAATAATCAGCCTGAGGCTCTACGATATAAGAAGACACATCAGAGAAGCCATAGCGGGCCATGCTGCCCGCGTAATTATCCGGATTGAAGGTTACTTTAGGCAAAGTAGATGTTTGCGTAAAATCCGTTTTGGTATAACCCAGGTTCGTCCTGATATTCAAACCCGGCAGGATCGTGTAACGCAATACAGCATTGGCAACAAGATTATTGGTCTTTGTTTCAAAACTGCTGTGCAGGTACGCCAATGGATTGGAAACAGTGCTGAACCAGTAATAACTGCCGTCATCATTATAGACCGGCATATTCGGCGCCAGCTTGTAATATTGTGTGATATCTGTGGCAATGATATTGTTCTTATCGGCGGAATAATTGATCGAAGACGTGATATTGAAACGGCCGTCTTTTGAACTATGATCAAGACTGAAATGTACGGAGCCGCGTTTATAGCCAAGATCGGATGGCAGAACAGTTCCTTCATTCCGGTAGGTTCCGCTCAGCAGGAACCGTGTTGTTTCATTGCCACCGGAAATACTTCCCTGCACCTGTGTCACATGCGCCGATTGTCCCACCAGCATATCCTGCCAGTCGTGCTGAGTTTGCTGATCCCATATCAGCAGGTCCGGTGCATTGGTGGCAGTGGGCGTCTGGCCGTCCAGCGCGAAGGCTTCCTTTCGCATCGCAAGATACTCGCTGGTGCTGAGCATGTCTATCTTACGGCTCACCGTACTGACTCCGGAATAGATATTGAAATCAGTCACCGCTTTTCCGGTTTTACCTTTCCTGGTAGTGATCAATATCACACCATTTGCGCCTCTTGATCCGTAGATAGCTGTTGCATCCGCATCTTTCAGCACATCGATCCGTTCAATGTCATTTGGATTGATACTTGCCAGCGGGCTTTGCTGGCCGTTGGCACCGTTGAATTGGTTCAATGGTGTGGAAATGAACGGAACACCATCGATGATATATAAAGGATCACTGCCATTGTTCAATGAATTCTCCCCGCGCAGCCTCACCTGCAGGCTGGAACCCGGAAGACCATTTGTTGCGGTGATATTCAAACCCGCTACCCTTCCCTGCAACGCTGCAAGCGGATCAGCCACAGGCTGGCTTTCGATCTCTTTGCTTGTAACGCTGGCTACAGAACCTGTATTCAAGCGACGGGATGTTTTTCCATACGCGATCACCACCGCTTCATCCAGCGAACTGATGGCGATGGCCAGTTGTATATCGATCACTGCACGTCCATTCACGGCCACTTCCTGCGTGGTATAGCCAACGGATGAGAACACGAGCACATCAGTTTCCTTCACATCACGGAGTAAGTACTGCCCTGCTTCGTTTGTGTTCACGCCTTTATTGCTGTTCTTTACAGAAACGGTTACGGAAGCGATGGGTTGACCATTTACATCGGTGACGGTGCCCCTCAGATCGATCGCGGGAATGGGCTGGTTGTTATCTGCCGATTCTTTTTTCCGGCGGATCACGATGGTGTTGCCGACAGTGGAATACTCCAGTTGCTGGTCGTCAAGACATGATCGCATGACCGCATCCAGTGTGGCGTTCTTTGTTTCAATAGATACTTTTTTGGCATCACGGATCAGTTTATTCTCATACCAGAAAATATAACCGGTTTGCTTCGTGATCTTCTTAAATACCGTTTCCAGCGATGCATTCTTTTCAGAAAGCGTAATACCTTGTGCATAGCCCCTTGCAGTTGCCTGCATGATAAATGCCAGCAGCAGAACGGCGGTTATTTTCATAATACGTAGCGCATTTTTGACGGATGTACCGGCAAGAAAAGAAATTCCGGGCAAACGGCGCCTGCTTTTTGGCCGGATGGTGGTTTCCCCTGAAGCGAGCAGCTCAAGTTTCATCATGTAGTTGTTTTGGGATTAAAGAAATGGCTGGTGAACCAGTGTTTGGGCAATAGGATGCCAGGGTACCGATCTTCACAGATCAGCGCCGGCAATTCCCTGCTGCCCTTGTCGGGCGAACATTCAACAGATAAGGAAAATGGTGCAAACGTCAGGAGTATGGTATCCGGGGATGATCGTCATCATCCGCTGACCAGGATCGTTCTTCCCTGGATCGTAAAATGGATATCAGATAGTTCGAATATTTTCAGCAATTCTTTTAAACTGGATGATCTGTTCACCGAGCCGGTGAATGTTCGCTCAGGGATCTCGCCCTGATATTGTACATCCACATCATACCACCGCGCCGCCTGCCGCATGATCGCCTTCAGATCTGCCTCATGAAAGCTCAGCAGCCCATTCTTCCAGGCGATGGACTCTTCCGGATCAGCCATCGTTACTACTTTTATAGAATTCAGATTCACAACAGCTTGCTCTCCGGGTCTTATATTTCGCTTCAGGTTATTTTTTGATACATTGACTGCTCCTTCCAGCAGGGTTGTACGCTGCGCGCCTTCGTCCTGGTAGGCCATTATATTGAAATGGGTACCGGTCACTTCCACCATTGTTCCGTCGTTCATCTTCACGCGGAAGGGCTTACTGTGGTCGGATGCTACTTCAAAATAGGCTTCTCCATCCAGTTCGACCATTCTCTCATTTCCGGTGAATGATACGGGAAACCGCAGACTGGTCGCAGCGTTCAGCCAGACCTTTGTACCGTCATTCAACACCACCTGGTATTCTCCGCCACGAGGAGTACGAAGTGTATTGTAAGCCACCGCGTCGGAGGAGCCCTGGTAACCGAGCAATCCGCTATCCTGTTTAAATATGCTCGCATTTCCCTGGCTTGCGATCTTTCCTTTTTGCTGATCATTCAGCACGATCACTGAACCATCATCAAGCGTAAGCATCGCTTTTGTTGAACCGGGAACAATGTTAGCAGGCCCTGCTGCCCTAGCGACAGGTTTGTTTTCACTCTTTTTTCCAAATGGATCCATGAACAATATACCGGCAACCACGATCACACAGGCTGCAGCAACCCACCAGTACCTTCTCATACGGATCACCGGTGCTGCTGTGGCAGTCTCTTCCCTCCTTTCACTCATGATATTCCTGAGTATTTCCTCCCGGTGGTCTTCGCTCCCGTCATTTGTGTTTTTTTCTTCCTGACCAAGCCAGGTATTGTCGATCATTTGCTCCAGCTCTTCCTCATACAACCGTGACTCAAGCCGCCATGAAAGCTCATGCAGCTCCGCCGCTGTGGCCTGCCCCTGTAAATATTTTCCCATCAGTTCCTGGAACCGGGAGGAGGATGTTGCCATAGGTCTTTATTTCTTCAATGATCCTGTATCCGATCAGGCTGGCAATAGGTTTGCCAGACCTGAACCGGCCAGGAAGAACACTCCGTTCCTTTATAAGACGTATGATAAAGACGTCCGGAGTACACGGCTATCGTTTTTTTTAAAATTTATTTTTCAGCAGCAGGAGCAGAACATACACTTCTCCATGTTTTTCCAGGAACGAGCGGATCGATTGAAATGCGCGGGAGATATGCGTTTTGACAGTGAGTGCAGAAAGGCCAAGGCGTTCACCCGCCTGTTCATATGTCAATTGTTCATCTTTTAATAAACGGTAGATCTCCTGCTGGCGGGGCGAAAGCTCCTTCATTGCCTCTTGCAGCAGTTGCTTGTATTGGGATTCCCGCGCTTTATAATCAGCGGTGTTCTCCTGCAATTCAGCATGGCCGGGTAATCCTTTCATCAAAGCAGACTCACGGGCAAGCTTTCGCAGATGATCGATGATATGATTCCTGGTGAGCGTCCGCAACCAGGCTTCGAAATGTTGTATCTCAATAAGGCTTTCACGCTTCTGCCAGATCCTGATGAATACCTCCTGCACCACCTCCTCTGCACCCGCGGATGATTTCAGGTAAACAATGGCTGTCTGAAATACACGTTCCTGGTACAAACGGAATAAACGCGTGAATGCATCTTCACTTCCTTTTGCTACCAGGTGGATCAGGTCCTTGTCCGTATATCTTTGTTCGCCTTCCAAATCAGTCGTTCAGCAAAAACAAATTTAACTGATTAAGGGCAAACTCGTATGGGTGGGATGGGTCTGAGAGGTTTCAGAGGTTCCAGAGGTTTGAGAGGGTTGGGAGGAAGTTGAAAATATTATTGATATCATCTGCTGGTAAGGTTTATCTATCAGTGGCTCGCTAATCCGCAGTGGGCTGCAGGTTTTATAAAAAGAGTTGTTGAAATTTTATTACAACTCGCCTTTCAACTATCGGTAAGAATAAAATGATCCTGATCTGTTTGTATGCTGTATTTTCTCGGGGCGTTTTATACTGATCATCCTTTTACAACGGCAGTTTCACTCTCAGCACGAAGCCGTTTCCCGGTGAAGTGCTCACGTCGATATGACCACCAAGTTCGCGCGCCCTGCGTTTCATATTTGTCAACCCGATTCCTTTAGCGGCATCATTTAAGTTAGCGCCCCTGCCGTTATCAGCAATACAAACCCGTATTACATCATCTTCCAGGTGCAGGTCGAGTAATACGCGGGTGGCGCCGGCATGCCGGGCGATATTATGGCAGTGCTCCTGCAAAATCCGGTAAAGGGTCAGATGCGTGGATGGTGAGAGAGCGCCATCTTTGAAATTGACAGCATGTATTTCGCACGCAATACCATCCGGGCGCAGCATGGTATCACATAATTGTTCCAGTCGCGCAGGCAAACCTTCCCGCTCCGGGTAAGTTGTCGTCAATCCATGCGCAAGAAGTCTGTTCTCTTCGATCGCTTTGCTTACGCTGTTCTCGCAATATGGCAACAGTTCAGCCAGGCGCTCCGGCGAATCGCGCATAAGCGTGAGAAAGAGTTTGGCGCTGGCAAGTAGCTGATTGACGTTGTCATGCAATTCCTGGCCAAGTAAACGGCGTTCCTGCTGCGCGGCCAGGGATGCGGCAAGATCAAGGTCTTCCTGCGCCCGCTGCTGCATCTCAAGATATTTTTCACGCAGATCCTCTTCCGTGTTCACGGAGCGGATCAATACCGTCATGCCGTTGTTAAGTGGTTTAAAGACACAATCGATCCAGCTTCCGGTCAGTTCAAGATACATGCGGATGGTCAATGGCTGTTTGTCTTTTAATACGGCATGGAAAGCCGCATCAAAAAAACTTCCCTTTGTAGCAGGAAATACTTCCCATACAAGATTCCCCGTGGGAGCCCATGCTTTACCGCTGAGCAACAGCCCGGCCATTTCATTGATATGCATGATATAACCCTGACTGTCGAGAGCAAGCATTCCATCCGGTGAACTATCAAGATAAGATTGCAGCAGCTCCATCTTCTTTGCCCGTTGCCGCTCCGCTTTATGTGGCGCCATCCTGGAACGGCGCGCAAAAGCTGCTTTCACAGCGCCATAAAGCCTGGACAGCTCAACTTTATCAATGCAATCATCTCCCCCTTCACGGATAAAATCAATTGCCCGTTCTTCATCAAGCAACCCGGTTATCATAAAGCAAATGGCGGATGGTTGTTCTTTACGCACCACCCGTAATGCCTCCAGCGCATCGAATGCCGGAAGTGAATTATCAGTAAGAACAAGTTGAGGTGTAAATGCTGACAGGGCATTTCTGAAAGCCTGCTCATCGTCTGCAATAAAAAATGTACAATTTCCTCTATCCCGCTGAAGGCGGTGTTGAATAACGAAAGCATGATCCGGATCATCTTCCAGTATCAATACTCTCAATGTGGTGTCCGTCAGGAACAGGTTGGCGATCGGTTTCATGGTATGGGATTGTTTACGTACCCGTAAACGAGAACAGTAAGATACAACTTTTTGCATTCTGCACAACTTCAGACAAAATAAGTTTTTGAACCTCCGGAATCCATAACCCATCTGTGGTAGTGGCATGCGGACCTGGCGGGATTTTACATACATATCACTGTAAACCTGCAATACCTGTTTTGGCAGATAATTTGCATTCTTCGCTGAAAATGATCCGAATGCAATCAATCCGTAGTTCCTTAGCCATACTCTTTATAGCGTTCCTATTGTCAGCCTGCAGTTCAGGCCGTCCCTTTGCCACCTCTCCCGGCCAGACTAAAAAAGCCACTGGTTCAAAATCAGCAAAACCATTTGCACCCGGTCAGCAGAAAAAACATCGGTGGTAACAGCTGAGCGTCTGTCGCAAACTGTCGTATATTTAGAGGACACGAAGTCAACTCAACAAAAACTTATCCGGCATGAGAAAATTGTTATTTGCTGGCCTGCTCAGCTTTTTATTTCTATGTGCTTCCTCCAAAACACGCGCATCAATCTTAAGTGATACTACAGCCGACAGGAAAGCGATCGAACAATCTGTAAAAAATTATGAAGACGCCTGGAACAGGCATGATCCGCAAGGGCTGGCCAATTGTTACGATTCCGCAGCAACCTGGGTCAACTGGTTTGGCGCATACTATATCGGCAGAAACGATATCCGGCATCATTATGAAATAACGCATGGCTCTTATTTCAAAGACACGCATTACTACACACGCGCCGTAGAGGATATCAGTTTTGTTAAACCAGATCTTGCCATTGCACACGTGAGAACAGGTTTAACCGGCGACTCCCGTTATCCCGGTCAAACCTTTGAATTCAGGAGAACGATCGTTTTGATCAAAAAAGGTGAAAAATGGTTGATCCTGGCAGGACAGAATGCAAAGTTGAATGAAGGCGTGAAATAAAGCAACTTCATAAGATTGAATGAACATCGATCAGCAACAAGATACTTTTTACGATATATCTTTTCCACACAATGGCTTTTCAATCCTGATCCATTTCAACAGTAATGTTCAAACTGTTTGTGGTTTTAGTTAACCCAACTTGCTGGTTATTACCGTTCTTACCGTCTTCCCGCCTTACCGGTAAAAATTAAACCTGTAAGACGGGAAGACGGGAAGGAAGTCTGAAGAAAGCAACCTTGTCTTCAGTTAATGTGTAAAAATGTCAATACATGACGGAGGTTAACCAAACGGAAATAGAGCAATGAAATGGTCGATAAGCTGAAGGATCTTCAGCTAAAAGGGAGGAAACCGGCCATCAGCCATCAGCCATCGGCCATCTAACGATCATAAAGCTATAACTGGCAAGTTGGGTTAGTTAATCAAATGTCTGCATTTCGATCAGCCGTTTATATAATCCGTTTTGTTGCAACAATTGTTCATGCGTCCCCATCTCTACAATATTGCCATTGTCCAGCACAATGATCTTATCCGCGTTCTGAATGGTGCTGAGGCGATGGGCAATGATCACTGAGGTCCGGTTTTTCATCAAGTTGACCAGTGCTTCCTGCACAAGTTTTTCTGATGCGGTGTCCAGTGCGGAAGTTGCTTCGTCCAGCAGCATCAACGGTGGATTCTTAAGTACAGCACGCGCAATACAAATGCGCTGGCGTTGCCCCCCGGAAAGTTTGACGCCCTTGTCTCCTATATTGGTCTGGTATCCGTTTGGCGCAGCCATAATGAATTCGTGGGCATTGGCGATCTTTGCTGCCGCTTCCACCTGTTCCTGTGTAGCTCCGGGCGTAGCAAAGGCGATATTGTTGAAGATCGTATCATTGAAAAGGATCGATTCCTGGCTTACGATCCCCATCAGGAAACGAAGCGAATCCTGCTTCAGTTCATTGATATCCTCTCCATCCAGGAATATCTTTCCGGCCGAAGGCTCAATAAAACGCGGGATCATATCCATCATGGTCGACTTACCGCCACCGGAAGGGCCTACCAATGCCACCGTCTCTCCTTTCCTGATCACGAGATCGATCCCATGCAAGACTTCTGTCTCTCCATAAGAAAAGCTGACCCGGTCAAAACGCAGCTCATTATTGAAGCCGGTTACCTCTTTTGCATTGGCGTGGTCGGCAATTGCCGGCGTTTCATCAATCAGTTGCAGTACGCGTTCACCGGCAGCAATGCCGGAGTGAATGTTCGAAAAGGAAACGGATATCGCTTTTGCCGGCCGCATGATCTGTGAAAAGATGGCGATATAGGCAATAAAATCTGCGGCATTCAACTCCTCGCTTCCTGACAAGACCAGGTTACCGCCATATAATACGATCCCCGCCACCATCAGCACACCTAAGAATTCTGATACAGGCGATGCAAGCTGTTGCCGCTTCGCCATTGATCGGATAATAGAGGAATAATGTTCGTTCTCACGATCAAACCGGTTGATGATAAAATCGGTTCCGTTAAATGCCTTGATCACACGGATCCCATTCAATGCTTCATCAAGGTAACTGATCATGGTTGCATAGGAATGATGCGAAGCAGCCGCCTGCTCCTTCAAGCGCTTCACAATCCTTGATATTACAAAAGCCGCAACCGGTATTACCAGCATGGAAAACAGCGTAAGCTTATAGGAGATCACAAACAACATCACCAGGTAGGCGATCAGCGTAATCGGTTCTTTAAAGATCACCTGCAAAGTGCCCGTTACCGAATATTGTACAACCTGGACGTCTGAAGTCACTTTTGAAATAATATCGCCCTTGCGCTGACTGTTAAAAAAACCGATCTGCAACTGCATCACATTTTTAAACACAGCTTTTCTCAGGTTCATCAATGTCTGGATGCGAAGGTTTTCCATGGTCCGGTCGGCGAGGTAACGGAATATATTCCCAAGCAATACCGACAGGATGATCACCGCGCAAACGACCTGGAGTATGGCAAAGACACTGTGTTCCTTTGCCGCTTTTCCTATGTAATAATTAAAGGCTTTGAAAATATCAAAAAGGTGCTTAGGTTCTGGCGGCAAAGCCGCATGCGGGTCCGGGTTGAAAAGCGTGCTTAGCAGCGGCGCGATCAGTGCCAGGTTCAGTGTGCTGAAAATAACGGCCAGGAGTGTAAACAAAATATAAGAGATTGCATACCGGTTGACCGGGCGGGCAAAAGAGAGAAGCCTGAAATAAATTCGCATAAGTTGATTTATGAAAAGGCCAAAGGCACATTCTATGCAGATGTTCCCCAGCTCGCAGTTTTATGTGAACAGTTAGTTGTTACGACCTTGTTGCAGTAAATTACCGATAAAACAGCAAAGTTAATTTTCTTTGTACCTTATAAATGGATTATTCACTGATAATTTGTACGCATAACCCCGATGTAAGGATCCTGCTCCGTTGCTTCAGCGCAGTAGCAGCACTGATCACAGAGGGTTTGACAACAGAAGTGATCGTTGTAGATAACAACAGCCCGGTCCCGGTTGCCTCCATCCCGGATCTTAAACCGTATCTTCATTCCCCCGGATGGAGATTACTGAATGAAGAAAGGCAGGGTGTTCAATTTGCGCGGATGACCGCTATCAGAAATGCCAGAGGAAAACACATCGTGTATATCGATTCCGACAATGAGCCTGCGCCCGATTATCTTTTAAAAGCGGATCAGCTTGTCAGAGAATACCCGCAGGTCGGCGCCTGGGGTCCCGGCGTAGTCAATGTAGATCTTATCGATGGTATTTCACCGGAACTTGAAGATTATGCGCGTGGCGCATTCCAGCAACGCAAAGAAACGGAGCCCCGCTTCGCATTGACAGATGAATGGCAATCCTGTTATCCCTTTGGCACCGGACTTTGTATACGCGCGGAAGTCCTGCACCAATATGTAAAGCTGGCTGACCAAGGGCGGTTTACAATGGAGGGCCGCTCGGGCCAGAAACTGAGCAGCGGCGAGGACACACAAATGGTCCTGCTCTGTATAAAAATGGGATATGCCGCAGGTGTATCACCACAACTGAAGCTGACGCATATCATTCCGGCAGCCAGGGCCAATGCAGGTTACCTACGCCGTCTTGCATATGGCACCAGTCTTTGCTATGCATCCTGCCTTACGCAGGTATTTCCGGAAAAAAGGCAGCTTATCCGAAAACAGAAGATGCCTCAAAGACGGCTGGTAAGAAAGTCGCTGAAAAAATGGATCCGCCTTGCATTCAATAACGATGCACACAGATCTTTTGAACTCGCTTTTTTTATCGGGAACAATTGCAGCAACTATATTGCATTGGGCGAACCAATACCGCTCGTGGTCCGGTTTATCATCAGGCGGTTGAAATTGGAATGATCCTTGACAATTTCACGCATTCCGGTATGGTACAACGAAAAACTGAGGCAAATTATTTCTCGATTATTTTAACCACTTTATGCAGAAATCATCCGCAGATCCGTCCGGCGTAACAGTTATCATCTGCTGCTACAACAGTGCGGGAAGGATCGCAGAGACGCTGCGGCATCTTGCGCAGCAGGAATTGCAGGCTGATCTGCGGTTTGAGGTCCTGCTTGTAAATAATGCGTCAACAGATGATACTGTTGCAACAGCCCAAAAAACCTGGGAAGAACTTTCTCCCGGTATATCACTCCGCATCGTAAATGAACAGGTGCCGGGTCAGAATCATGCGAGAAGAAAAGGCATAGAAGAGGCAGCCTTCGAGATCATCATATTTTGCGATGATGATAACTGGCTTAATAAAAATTATGTGCAGACAGCCTACCAGACCATGAGATCAGATGAAAAGATCGGTGCTGCGGGCGGTCAGAACATACCGGCGACTGATGCGTTAAGCTATCCCGACTGGTTTGATGAATACAGTGACAAATACGCCCTGGGCATCCCGGCCCTTGCTTCCGGCGATATCACTCAGCGTGGATTTGTGCTCGGTGCAGGAATGGTAACGCGCCGTTCGCTTTTTCTTGAAATGTATGACGACAAATACCCTACACTGCTCAAAGGCAGGGATGGCGAATCCCTCAGCACCGGCGATGATTTTGAATACTGCAAAAGGTTATTGTTAAGAGGATATTCACTTTTCTATGCTCAACCAATGACACTGCAGCATTTTATACCGAAAGAACGCCTGACACTTTCATACAGGGAAAGACTGATGGCCGGCATTTATGATGCAGGCAAAGTGATCAATAAATATGATGATGCGATCAAGATATTCAGACGCAATCGCCATAAAAACCGGCTCAGGATCTTCCTGCTTACGCCGTTGAGAATTCTATTGTCAAAACTTGGACTGTCAGGCCGCCGGCTCGAAGATGAACGGCTGGCATTGTATTACGCTTCTCCGTTCGAGGGCAATGATCCGGTAAAAGCAGCTATCAAGCGATTTATTTATGGAAGCTAAATTGACTGCCTGATAAGAGACATCCATCCGATTATTTAAATTTGTTTATTACACACATATGCTATTCAGAAAAAAGCCGCGATATAAGATCTACTCGTTCTATAAAAAAAATGTTGGCAAACGGTTACCCCGTTATCAGAAAGCGGTGTTCAGACGCTGGGGCTTCCGGATCCATCACATAGTGAATGAAGATTTCTCTCACGGCGATTTCCTGAATTATGTCTGCCGCAACGTAACGGATACAGATTACCTGATCTTTTTCGACATTGACTGCATTCCTGTTTCCCCGGCCTGGATCGACAAACTACTTGCCGATCTTTCTGCGCCAAGCAGTATCGCCGGCGCTGCGCAAACAGCAAATCACCTGCGCGATGGCAAAAACCTATACGTTTCTCCCTTCTTTTTCGGCATCTCCACCGCTTACCTGAAAGAACTGGATTATCCCGATATGAATATGACGGATGATATGGATGCCGGACAAAATCTCACAGAAGTCATTACCAGCAAAGGTGGAACGGTCAACTACTGGTGGCCGACCTCCATCGAAGAAAAGAAATGGACGCTCTATCATCCGGATCACCAATGGTTCGGCCCCGGAACTACTTACGACGACCTGGTTTACCATGCATTCTTTTCAAGATTTGACCTGGCAGACCGGTTTATCAAAAAATGTAAATCTTTATTAAAGGGAACTTTTTATGGTTACCGGCTTCCGTTTATCAGTTCATCTAAAGAAGCATAGATAGATCAACACCGGGTACAGCAACCATTTTACAATTTTGTGCGTGTTGGTGCGGTAGAAATAGATCTTTCGCTGCTTGCCGTCATAATGAAACCGTTCGCCAATTGCAAAGAGGCGGAACCGGCTGAGGTTACCGGTCAGCACACCGAGTTCATGTACAAGCCGTAACGGAATAAGATAAAAGAAAACACTGAGCGACCATGGGCGTACGCGCTTAAAACTTTGCACAAGGGTCGCAAACAGATCGATGGCGATCGCTCCCGCCATGAACCATAGCAGTGGTGCGATCAGGGAAGCATTGAGCAGCCAGATCAGCGGTAATGCAAGCAAACACAGGAAAAGAACTTCGATCGTATTGGGAAAATCGCGGTACGCATAAGAAGGATTCAATTCCGGAAGCAGGCTATTGCCAATGCCATAACGGAATGGCCGGCGGAAATTCACCTTTTTATTGTTCCACCATGGATGTTGAACAGCAGCCAGGCGAAGCGTTTTAAAGTTGCGAAACTGGTTATGTTCTCTCACACGCAAAAAGAAATCTACATCCTCTCCCCCGCCTGAATGCGGAAACTTCAATGAAAAACGTATGGCGCCGATCGCATCACGCCGGACCAGCGTATTGGCGGTTGCTCCCCAGGCATGATCGCCCTTATGAGCGGCAATCCCAAAAATGTCCATCGATCCTGAAGCTTCAATGGCTTTTGTAAACGAAGATTCAGCCGCGGGAAGGCGGATCAGTCCTATAAAACCCGTTTCTCCGGCACCGGCACGGATCGCATCTGCATAAATTTCGAGCAGGCCCTGCTCCACACTGATATCATCATCCAGGAAAAGTATCCATTCGCCCGCACCCGCTTCTATTCCGCGGTTGCGTGAGGCAGCCGCGCCGGCATTATGCGCATTGACCAGCAATGTAACATCGTGGCGTAGACTGCAATCCCGGACGGACGCCGGTATCACTGCCGACGGATCATCGATCACCACATAAAAATGAACCGCGATATCCGCGGGTTTTCTGAGATTAAGAATCGGGACAATATAACGTTCGTCTACTCTGAAACTTGGTATAATGATATCAATTTGCAATCCTGGCCGGTTATTTTGTTAAGACTCGAAAGATGAACACACGTTGATTTATTACACAGTTAAATAAAGATAGTCCATATATTCGCAAAGGATGAAAATTAGCATCAGTCATTCCATTTGCATAAACAGTTTCCGGTCATTTTTGCGAACTCAACGCTTATGAACTGTGTTTATTTCACCATATGCTCCAATAACTACCTTTCTTTTGCAACGGTACTATATCGTTCTTTGAAAGCGCATCATCCTGCCGCTACATTTATTTTATTTCTTTGCGATGAACGGATTGAGCAAGTGGACTATGCCGGTGTGGCTGACCGGGTCGTTGTACTTTCAGCAATTGAACCCCGGTTCAACGAGCTTGCCTCCCGTTATAATATTGTTGAATTAAACACCAGTCTCAAACCACTGGCATTCGAATACCTGTTCGGATCGGGCATCACACATGCAGTTTATCTCGACCCCGATATTCGTGTCTTTTCATCGTTGGAAACAATAGAAACATCTTTTGAAACTGCGTCCATCCTCCTAACGCCGCATATCTATACGCCCATTCCTTTTGATGGTTACACGCCGCAGGAATCCAGTTTTCTGAATTTCGGGATCTATAATCTGGGATTTATCGGGCTTAAAGCAACGAATGAGACTGCCGCGTTTCTGAAATGGTGGAAGAACTGGACATACGAAAAAGGATATGTAGATGTTTACAATGGAATTTTCGTAGATCAACTGCCTGTTAATCACGTACCG
This sequence comes from Citrobacter freundii, assembly GCA_003243445.1. Classification (GTDB taxonomy): domain Bacteria; phylum Bacteroidota; class Bacteroidia; order Chitinophagales; family Chitinophagaceae; genus Terrimonas_A. Next base: position 12,867 of record QFQQ01000048.1, on the reverse strand, counting down.
GTCTTTTTTGACCAGGTGATGATACTACGCGATATGGGCCTGAACATGGCTCCCTGGAACCTGCATGAACGTAAGCTGACGATCATGAATGGCAACTATATGATCAATCAAACCGACACATTGAAATTCTATCATTTCAGCTCTTTCAACACAAACAATGCTGAATTGCCGGTGGAAAAATACAACCGGTTCCGGATGAGCGACAGACCTGACCTGCATCAGCTGTATCAACAGTATCGAACCGAACTTATGGATGCTGGCTATGCGGAAACCAGTAAATTACCCAATGCCTGGCAGGGATTAAGAGAAGCGTTTTTAAAAGAAAAGAAAAAACAGAAATGGAAAAGACGACTGCTGTTCTGGCAAAAGAAACGAAAGTAGCGCCAACAGAGCCTGGCCGGCCTTACCAGTTCTTATTTCCTTCCATTTTTTTCCTGTACTTCTTCCACCTGAATTTCCAGTAGATCCACCAGCCAAGATGTTTTCTGATCAATGCCGGTTTCTCTTTTTTAAATACCAGGTCCGTCTGCGTTGAAGAAAAGCCATTCATATTATATTTAACGATGAACAAGGGATGATACGCGATCTTAAAATCTGGATGCCCCCACAGTTTTATGTTCATCGCATAGTCAGCAAAAATGCGGTAACGGAGATCATAGGAGAATGAACGGAACACACTGGCCGGATACAAAACAGCCTGGTGATTGACCGGATATTTTGCCAGGCGGTATTTACTGAATTTGCCACCGAGCAGGATGTAATCCGGGCGGCCGTCACCAAGATAATACGGCTCACTATTGGCATAGTGTATAACCTGTTCGTCATCGAGGAACTTCATGATTTCAATATAGCCTGGTAGCACAAGGTCATCAGAACCGAGAAAGTGGATCCATTTTCCGGAAGCAATATGCGCACCTTTGTTATAGGCATCGTAAATACCTTTATCGGGCTCTGACAGGATCGTGATCCGGGGATAGCCGCACATCTGCGCAATCTCTATTGTATTATCCGTACTATTCCCATCCACTATCACAATCTCGATCCGATCCGAACCCAGTTCCCTGATGGACTGCAGGCAATACGGCAACCGCTCCGCCGCATTGAACGTGGCAATCACAATACTTACAAGCACGGGGGATGATCCATTGTTTTTTTCTTCCATATCCTTCAATAGTCACTCTTATTAATGTGCATGGTTTTCTGTTGTTACATAGCATGAAACAGCCGCAGATGACTTAATTTTAACCATTCACTTTTATCTATTCAAAAATAAGATTGTGGCGGAAATAATCAGCTATACAACCAGCTCACCCATACTGTTTCTTTTGTTTAACCGGCCACAGCAAACGAAGCAGGTGTTTGAACAGATCCGAAAGGTAAGACCGGCGAAATTTTATATTGCCGCGGATGGGCCAAGGACGGGACATCCTGATGATCCCGTTCAATGCAGGGAAGCAAGAGCTGTCATCGATCAGATCGACTGGCCCTGTGAACTGAAATTACTTTTAAGGGAACAAAATCTCGGTTGCCGGATTGCGGTTTCAGATGCGATCAGTTGGTTCTTTCAACATGAAGAAGAAGGCATCATCCTGGAAGATGATTGCCTGCCGGATAAAAGCTTTTTCTTTTTCTGTGATCAACTGTTGGAAAGATACAGGTTTGATGAGCGGATACATGCCATCACCGGAACAAATCTGCAGAACGGAAAGACCTGGGGCGAAGGCAGCTATTATTTTTCCCGTTATACCAATATCTGGGGATGGGCAAGCTGGCGGCGCGTTTGGAATAGTTATGACCGGGATCTGAAGAAATATAACGTGGAGGATGTGGAGCCGGTGTTGAGCCAGTTTTACCGCGACAGGTTTTTAGTGGATGACTGGGTAAAGAATTTTGCAAAACTGAAATCAGGGGAAATTGACACCTGGGACCATCAATTGAATTTCCTGACTTTTTTTGAAAACGCATTGTGTATCACACCGAATGTAAACCTGATCAGCAATATTGGTTTTGGTGCGGGAGCAACACATACACACCAGGAAAACAATCATCACGCAAATCTTCCTACCTCAGAATGCTGGAACATTATTCATCCAAAGATCATATTGCCCCAACCGGAGGCCGACATGTATTTCCTGTCAAAAGAACATCATCTGGCAGAGCGGTGGAGAATCTATAATAAACGAAAGAATCGTTTCAGACGATGGCTCAGGAAGCTATGGAAGGATTAGGCAATTGAACCTCGATCAGTGAAATATTGATCGGTTCGCTGAAAGCAGCTTTCTGTACCTGCAGATATCCATTCCGGCAGATAGGCGACTGCCCCTTGACGGTTGCTTCGTAAATCTCTTCGTTCTTTACAATATTATGCTTTGAGCTTAAACTGTGATAAAGATGATAACAGATGGCGGCAAGCTTAAGCCTTCGCTTCTTTATACCCGCGTGCAGCAAACGGGCTACAAACTCCGCATCCTCACAACCCCATCCTTCAAATTGATTGTTATATCCGTTTACAAGGATGAAATCGCGCCGCCAGAATGCAAGATTGCAAGCCTTGATATTGCTTGCTTCCTGCTTGCAATTTTTCATCAGGTTGGTAAGCAAAGGCAGCCTTAAGGAATTAAACCGGTTGGAGATGCCTTTTGCCAGGAAAGAAAAACTTCTCAGTTTTCCTGTTCTCAATAGATCTTTCGTCTCCTGCTCTCCGATCATTACCCTTGCCCCCTGTACAAAGGAATTGACCTGTGCATACCTGCAATGATCCTCTATAAATTTATCATGCAATAAAATATCGCCATCTATTTCAATGATGTAATCCGCGTCAGACTGCTGCATTGCTTTGTTCAGGATAAGGGATTTGCGGAAGCCATTATCTTCCTGCCATATATGTTTGATAAGAATCATTGACTTTGAAGCGTATTCTGATACGAGCCGCTGCGTCTCCGGGGAAGATCCGTCGTCCGCCACGATTATCTCATCAGGTAAGCGGGATTGCCTGAAAACGCTTTGCAGCACAAGAGACAGCGCTTCAGGCCAGTTATAGGTTGAGATAAGCAACCCTACTGTAGTCTTCTTGCTGATACTGATATTGGTTTCCAATAATTATCGCTTTAAAGGTTGATGTCTGGACAAACGAATCGTTAGCAGAAAAGGCCATTATTGCGTGTATTTGTCGAGATACAAACTTGGAGCCAACTTTGGAATTCTTAACCTGACCGGGAAACGACGACCTAAAAAATCGCTGTATCTCATCAGTAATCAGTTGCTATACAATTTACAAAAAGTATGAACAGAATCTCCCCATATCCGGTGTAAATTTAGCAATACGGCTGTTCGCGGCATTTTTGAATGAATGGATGTTGGAATAAAGAGATATCTGCTTAACAGGGAGAGATAATTATAAGAGGCCGGGGAGAGGATTCCTATCCGGTCAAAACAGGTATTCTGTAAATGGGTAGCGGATCGTGCTCTCTCCTCCCACAATTAAAATTGTGGGCTAATTGCACACCCGGCTATTCGTAATGCTTATCCACTTGCCAACCCTTCGGATAATTCGTCGAACCTCAACGGCCCACCTAGCCCACAATTTCAATTGTGGGTGGAGGAGATTGCCAATGAAGGCATTTGTAGAGAATTTGCAAGCAAACCGGCCCTATAACGCGGCGATCTTCTATTAAAGGAGCGCCGACCGCGCATTCTCCTCCCACAATTAAAATTGTGGGCTAATCGCACTTCAGGCTATTCGCAATGCTTATCCACTTGCCAACCCTTCGAATAATTCGTCTAACCTCAACGGCCCACCTAGCCCACAATTTCAATTGTGGATGGAGGACATTACGAATGAAGCCATTCGTAGAGAATTTTACAATCAAACCGGTTCTATAACGCGCCAATCTTCTATTTATCAACAACCCTCACCCCATCCACACCCGCAATCACCGCCCCCGATGCAATTCCCAAAAACAATGAATGATCAACCACTCCCGGCAACATCTTCAACCGGTCAAGCTCACTCAATTCAGGAAGAACCTCAAACCGCAGATCGATCAGCAGGTTTTTTCTTTCCGTCAGCACCGGGTCGTTCGCATTTTTTCTCAAAGAGATGACAACGCCAGGAAACCGTTCTTCCATTATACTGATCACCTTCTTTATTGCCTGAGGCAGCACTTCCATTGCCAGCGGATGTGCGGTATTCAATTTATCCGTGAACTTTGCCGCATCGGCAAGAATAATAAATTGACTTGCCATGAACGCCAGTATCTTCTCAATAGCATGGATCCCTGCACCGCTTTTCAATGCATTCAGGTTTGCATCCACCTGATCGCAACCATCAAAATACAGGTCGATCTTACTCAACTCTCCAGCATCAATCACTTCCAATCCGTGCTTCTTCAACAAAAGGATCGTTTCAGCCGAAGAAGACAATAAGGTCAGCGAAGCAGCCAGTGCATGATCTGCTGCAATAGCTTCAACCAGGTAAGCGATCGTTGCCCCTGCGCCAAGCCCAACGGTCATTCCCTTGCGGATCTTTGGTAATGCTGCCTGCGCGGCTTGCTTTTTAAAATTCGTTTCCATATTTGCATATTCTTTTATGGTGTCAGTATAAATATACAGGGCAGAAAACAAAAGCCATCATGGAGTTTCCATGATGGCTTTGAAGCATTTTAAGCTTTCGCTTTAGTTCTCTCTTCCAGGCCTTGCTCCTTACAGGTAACAATAAAACCGGTAAGACGAAATGACCGGAAAAAAGAGAACAAACTGAAGCGTTTACCAAACCCTGATCCGCTCACTCTCCGGCTTATACATTTTGTCTCCTGGCTGCACATTGAATGCATTATAAAACGGTGTAAAATTCATCAGCGGCCCATTCACTCTCCATACAGCGGGTGAATGCGAGTTGGTATTTACATACATCCGCATGAACTCGTCCGTTGTCTTAACCCTCCAGATCCTGGCAATGGAAATAAAGAACCGTTGATCAGGTGTAAAACCATCCAGCCTGGTGGTATCCTTTCCCTGATCCGTCATTTTAAATGCATCATAAGCAATGGCGATGCCGGCAAGATCTGCCGTGTTTTCACCAAGTGTCAACGCACCTTTCACATGCACGGAATCCAGCACCACGAATGAGTTGTATTGATCAAGCACCTGTTGTGTGCGCGATTTGAATTTTTCATAATCAGATTTTGTCCACCAATCCGTAACGTTGCCAGCCTTATCATATTGCGCTCCCTGGTCATCGAACGAGTGTGTGATCTCGTGACCGATCACCATACCGATACCACCGTAGTTGAGCGCATCATCTGCGTTCAGATCAAAATAAGGGGGCTGGAGTATTCCCGCCGGGAATACGATCTCATTCAACGGAGGATTGTTGTACGCGGTGACGGTCGGTGGAGTGGTATGCCATTCAGATCTGTCTACCGGCTGACCAAGTTTTGCCAGCATATAAGCATAGTCATTCTTATTAGCTGATAACCTGTTCTCAAAATAGGTATCGCGTTTCACTTCTACTTTTGAATAATCGCGCCATTTATCAGGATAACCGATCTTCTCAGTGAACGCCTGCAATTTTTCTTTCGCTTTTGCCTTGGTCGAATCACTCATCCAATCAAGTTTGGTGATCCGCGCTTCAAATGCTCTTTTCAGGTTGTCCACCAGTACGCGCATGCGTTTTTTTGCTTCATCCGGGAAATATTTCTTGACGTACAACTGCGCCAGTGCCTGGCCAAGCGAGCGGTCAACCGCCTGTGTCATTTCTTCGGCGCGGGGCTTCTTTACCGCCTGACCAGTGAGGACTTTTGTATAGTTGAAATTTACATCATTAAACGGTTTGCTTAAAAAGGCAGAATAATTGCGCAGCGCACTTGCTTTCAAATAGACTTTCCAGTCGTTGAGCGGTACAGTCCGCAGCATTGCGTTGAGCTTGTCATAATAGCCGGGCTGCCCCATATCCACCGAATCCACTTTTGCGCCGTAGGCTGCCAGCAAAGCAGTCCAGCCAATGTTCGGCTGTTTCCTGGAAATATCAGCTACTGCCAGTTTATTATAATTGCCTTTTACATCGCGGAGTTCAATATTTGTTTTATGCGAACCTGCCAGTTGTTTTTCGATGTCATAAACAAGCGCAGCATTTTTATCCGCAGTAGCGGAATCAATACCTATCAGTTTGAAATAAGCACTGAGCGTAGCTTTATACGCCTGCTGAATCCCGGCCGTTGAAGGATCTGTTTTGAAATAATAATCCCTTTCCGGCAGACCAAGTCCGGCCTGCCCCAATTCAACGATCGTTACCGAGCTCTGTTTATCATCCGGCCCGATATAAAAACCGATCAGGGATCTGTTGCCTGTCTTTTGTTCTTCTGCCACAAGTTTGAGCAAAGAAGGCAGATCAGTCACCGCATCGATCTTTGTCAGGATGGGTTTGATCGGTTCATACCCGCGTTTATCGATCGCCACGGTATCCATTCCGGACGCATAGAAATCCCCTACTTTCTGTTCAATGCTGCCAGCAGGGTTATTGCTTGCGGCAATACTGTCCAGGATCCCCTGCAACCGGATCCGCTGCGGAAAATTCAGGAACGAGTACGAGCCCACACCGGATTGACTGGCGGGGATCTTAGCACTGTCATACCAGATCTTATTCACGTACATAAAGAAGTTATCGCCGGGTTTTATGGCGGAATCAATCCCGGTGATAGCTACGTGGGTTGAGGTCTGATCTGTGGCTTGCTTGCAGCTGATGGCTAACAGGGTAATGAGGGGTAGCAAAAGCAGTCTTGTCATATAGATTGGTTTGTGAGATGTAGGAATGGTTAAATGTACGGAAGAGAAGGAAAAAACCCTCGGGCATTCTTCAACTTTGTAACGGCGGAAAATGCGCTGGACAGGAAGTCCTTCAATTATAAGTCGCCTGCTCATTTAAAGTTTGGCAGCAACTCCTGATCATATACCGCTTCTCCATGAACTCTCTTAAAACTTAACCCTTCAAAGTCAACTAACGAGTTGGATGGTGTTTTTATCAAATCCCATTTCCACTATTCGCTTCAATGCATTTTCATTCGCGAGAAAAGTCAGGTTTGAAACATGCTTCAACGGACTAAAACACTCGTATAAAATAGTTCCCATGCTGACGAAATTTGTCATATCGATAACAAGATCGTCATCATTCTTCACTCTGTCAATAATCGATATCAACTCTTCTCTTTCCGAAACAGAGAGCAGCCCATAGATGCGCAATCTCAACGGCCGCTCATTAAAAATTTTTACAGGGGCAGTATCAGAGAAATATCCTTCAATGAGCTCAATATAATTGATAAGCGACTGATCGCTGATGCATTGCTGAACCACTGCTAAGAAATGATTCACTAATTCAAATTCATCAGATCCGAATACCGGATTTCTGAATTCGTGCTGCCTACTGATCTCATTTTCAGTAATCATGCATTTGAGCCCAACACCGTCCAGCATCATCCGCTCGTCTGCGGCAGCTTCCGCAACAACTTTACTGGCTAAGCTCTCGATCATCCCGACGGCGGATATATCGAATACTGTCACCTGCCATCTACTTTTATTAACGTCGTTGATTTGAATACTTAAATCATAGGATGAAGTCTGTTCGATCAACCGGATGCAACAGGAAGGATTAAAAGACGGGAATATCTCCAATTCAATAATGTTCATAGCTAAATATCATTTTTTTTGCACTTAACTGAGGAAAAAACACACAACGCAACGTTTTTAAGATGCTAATATAAAATCTGGCTTCTTGAATTGAAAATTTCATAAAAGATGCTATCTTTGTTCTGCTTCGGGCTGCGGCCTTGAGCCTACGCAGAAGGGCGGTTACCTCGAAAGAGGAAACCGCCCTTCCTGTTTAAAGATAGTTCAAGGCAGCATAAATTGATTCGTCAAAAACAGTTCCCCGATCGACCTTGAATAAATTTCCACCAGATGTGATTATCCAAACTTCTTTGACTGTTTTATTACGCCCGGGCTGCAAAGCGCCGATGATCCCTTTTCTGATATCATGAAGCGCGTATTTTTTCCCAAGCAAATTGATTATCGACACAGAAACTTTCTGTTTAGCACACGCATATATGCATCGATTAATAGACGACTGTCTAATAGCAACGACGGGTGTTTTGATATCTCCAATCATATGGCCATCTATTCGAACATCGGGATTCTTATCACCAAATACATCCCATAACCACTCTGCCCTTTTTTCCACTTCTGTAGCCGGAATACTCGGTAACAATTCAATTTTGTATCCACAATCTGCAAGAATACGGGCCGCCTTCAAATTAACAAGCAATTCATCTCTCCCATGCAAAGGATGAATATCAACAAGCCCTCCACTGACAGCCTCATATATTCGTAAATAATTCATAGGTACAGGATGATCAATTTTAATATCAATAACTATGGTTACATGCATTTCGACTTTATCCTAATAGTGACGGCCGTAAAAAACAAAACCCGATAACCTGAACCAGGTTACCGGGAATCATTACACATTAATAACTATGAGCGGGAATTATCCCTGCTCAGATATTTTTATCAAACAAAATTTGCACGTCAAGGGAGAATCGAATCGTAAAATGCAGCACAAATATAATTTAGCAGTACATAAACCTCTTCAGATTTTATATGTGATTCATTAATAGTTTCAGTGATTAGAAAAGGTCAAGGATTTAAAGACGTACCCACGTTGTAGCACAACTTGACCGGCCACGACAATTAAACGTATCTCCCGGTGATATGAACCGGGCCGATGCGGCCGCTGGATGATGATCAATGGATCGACGGGATATAATGTATCGAATTATTATCCCTTGCCTGATTTTACGGGAAGTAAGCCTGTAAACAAGGTCACGATAAGATTGCAAAAGAGAGGAGAAAGCGTGATTGTATTGAGTAATAACAGTAAGATTTTGGAATGCAAAACGGCTTTTGCGCCGGCGACTACCTTGAAGGGATTAATTTTTTATGTGAATGAAAAGAATCAGTTTTTTGTCAGTAATATTCAGATCAGGAGATTGTGATCGGAAATTAAACTTTAAGATTCAATTTGCCGGATCACTGTGCAGGAAACATTAAATACACCTATCGGTAGCAATATTCCCTCAAAGCCGGTCTCAGTTATGCTGTATTGAACAGGCTTCAATTCACCAGCCACTCGATTGCTGTTTTCTTCGCGCATTCGTCTATATGTTTCTTTTACCGTCGAATTGGCGTACTCAAAATAGCCGCCTAACCAATCATACCTTAGGATCGGATTATTACCCATCCTGACATAAGGGTTTTCGGAGAAGGAAATTACCGGATCCATTTGCCGGAATCTGCCCGGTTGGGGATCCTGATTTCGGTAAAATATTGTGTAGTAAGATCAATTATTTAATAACCGCAGGCTACAACTGTTTCTATCACCCCCGCCCCGCAAAACTCGTACTATCAAAATAAATATCCTTCAACTTCCCCTCTCTCGTTCTTATCCGTACAATATCATAACTCCTGCCCGACCTCTTCACCGCAGATCTTTTCACCAGCGTATACCCCGGATACAAATTCCTCAGCCACCGGTATTCCTCATCCATGCCTTCTCTCTCAGTCGTCACTTTCAATACCACAGCATTGCTGAACGAAGTACCGCCGTTCAATATGTCTTCGCGCGTTACAGTGGGGGCAGCCTTTACCGGCGCTTTCTTTGGAGTGGAACAGGAGGCAAAGATCAGAAGCAGTACGAAAAGGAAGCTCGTTATTTTCATGATGCCGGAATTGCTGTTATGAAAAACTTTTAAAATAAAAAGGCGAAGCCAATAACACCACGCCTCCGGAGAGGCTGAAATGCAAACATTGTACCTCTTTTACAAAGCTGTAGCCTTTGAACCTGTGGCGTAAATCAGAGACCATGCGCGGGTGCCGACATAATCTCAGACAACCATCCCCGCACCAATTCCGCCAAACACTCAAAAGTGCGCGTGCGGGTCTTAAATCGGTATTAGCTTTCAGCCCTGAACGGCTAACCGGTATATCGACCATCCACTTATCACCTTACTATATGCGAATAATCATTTTATCCCTGCTCATCTGCCTTCAACCAGCGTCTTCCATCTACGCACAAACCCCGCTAAAACAATGGACACAGGAAGAAAAAACGTCCACCCTGCGTGCACTCGATTCCACACTTGAAACGCTCCGCGTCCTTGTTGATCCCTTATCGGAGAAACAATTCTTTTACCGCCTTGACAGTAACACATGGTCGGTAAATGATGTGATCGAACATCTTGGCCTCATCGAAGAAGGATATGTTCGTGAATACTGGTGGGCCATGGCACAACCGGAGATGCCTGCGTCATACCAGGATTCTACGAAGCGCGGTGATGAAAAAGCCATTGCGTATGCGACAGACACAACCAAAGGTCATGCGCGCGGAACCAACCTGCCACTGAACCGTTATTGCAATAAGGAAACCTGCTGGCGGGTATTCACCACCAACAGAAGCCTTTCAAAAGATTTTTTTATCCGCAACTCAGCGCTCAACATGCGGGCCTATTATGTATTCCGTAAAGATGCTTCAGGCAAAAGGGATATCCGCGATCTGCATCAGCAAGCCTTGTGGATGATCTCACATTGTATCAGGCATAGCGAACAGATCCGGCGGATCATTAATGATCCGCGGTTTCCGAAATCCAATAAAAAGCGTTGAGGAAAGCGATAGGATTGACACCACCGCGCTTAACGGTGCATTGAGCCCCAGATCAGCAGGGTCTCGTATTCGATCTTCACCAATCCGTTTTCATTGTATTGAATAAAAAACTGTATCAGCTCCGTGATCATATCATCATATCGCTCATGTCCCGGTAAAGGGATATAGGATTTAGACAACAATTGACCTTTGAGGCCCTCGAAATCCAGCAATTGAGTATTAGCAAAGGTTTTTTCAAAAACCTTATTCGGAGCAAAGAATGTAGTGATCAGAGAATGATCTACCTGTTCAGTGATGCGCTCATCGATCCGGTACTTTTCTTTCATGTCATCAAACTTCAACTCAAATTCAGTTGCCGCTTTCTGACGGTTCCAGGCGAGGACCACTTTACCGCCGGGTTTAAGAATGCGATGGCATTCCCGGCGTGTTGCAACCGGATCCAGCCAATGGAAGGTCTGAGCGATGGTGATCAGGTCAACACTTGCAGCATCAAGCCCCGTCTGTTCAGCAGTCGCATTGACGCTGGTAAAACGGCTAAATGCTTTTAACCGTTCATCCCCTGCCTTTCTCATATCATCATTTGGTTCTATGCCTGTCACGGCATAGCCACGCGCCAGTATCGGTTCTGCAAACAAGCCGGTGCCGGAACCAATATCCACTATTACATGATCATGATCCACCTGCAATTCAGTTTCGAGGAAAGGGAAAACTTCAGGTGGATACCCGGGCCTGAACTTTGCATAATTTGTCGCACGGTTAGAGAATCGGCTTGTATTGTTGCCGCGCTGCTGCACAGTCGAAATCATAAAATTAAACTTTTCAATGAATGCCTTTCAGAACAAACGAATGAGTGGATCGTTCACAACATCATTTAAAATTATCAAAAACCCGTAAGAGCTGTTCGAATCCATAGATCCGTTGCCTACGCTGCCGTAGCTTGATCTATCCTGGTAATGATCCTTACCAGGCCGGTTGTTTGATCTTGTGATCATTCACCTCGTCTTCATCTCCCAGCCATAATGCGTCAACGGCCTTTTCCGCGCGTTTAAATGCCACCCTGATCTTATGATCAAACCATCTTTGTCCAAAGATCTTCCTGATGATCGTATCCAGCTTTCGTACGCCAACAAGATTCCAAAGCCCTTTCAATTTATCTGCAAAAGAGGATGACACGGCCCGGTAACTAACAGAATAGCCTTGCGTGATGTACTGAATATAATGCCAGTATCCACGTGGGATGAATAAAGTATCTCCGGGCTCCAATGTACACTCATAGCCCTGCACATAGCGTAAGGCCGGAAATTTTTCATAGTCCGGATTACGCAGATCAGCAATGCCATGAAAATTAAACGGCAGTCGGTATAAAAGATCGGATTGATCCGGAGCAAAAAGGAAAACCCTTTTCCGGCCTTCAAATTGCGTCAGAAATACATGACTCATATCAATATCATAATGTAAGCGGACACTTGAACCTTCCCCTCCAAAAAACATCAGGGGCAGCTTGGTGATAAAATTTTTCACCAGCACGCGCGGACGGATCTCTTTTCGCAACTCCGGTTTATCAAGCAGCAGGTTGAATAAAAACAACCGCTGATCAGTCGGTCCCGAACTTATATGATCGAGATATTGCCCAAAAGTCGTTTTTCCGACGGGCAGGCTGGTGACCTTATCCGGATCTTTGTCTTCAGCTCCATGCAATGACACCGGATGATCACCCGCTATCTCTTTAAAATAGCTATAGTTCCATTTCTCCAATGCAGGGCACTCCTGTATAAATCCTTTTATAATTACAGGTTGGACTGTCTTCACAAACTGCCGCGTAAATTGCTTCCGGGAAATATTTTGTACAAAAGGTATTGGCTTCAGATCCATAGTATCTGTCGATTATTGACGCCAAATGTACAACAAATCTTTATTAGTCCATCTTTTAAGTAGACTAATAATCAGCCACAACCCAACTTAATGCCTGCCAGAGCCGGGAGCCCCTCATTGTTCTACCGTGTACATCTTTGCCTGGCGTAAGGTTCCCTCCTCCGCTTCGCTACGGAGGGCAGAGCCCGCAGATTTCGCAGATCTATCCTCACTATTGATGAAAAATATTTTAATGCGGGTTCAGATCTCTATTGGATACGCAGATTTCGCAGATTAGTTGCTGATAA
>QFQQ01000006.1 GCA_003243445.1 Citrobacter freundii | reverse complement strand
AAATGAGATTGAGCCCTGTCATCCCCACAGGACTGTGGGGACGGGTTCGAGTCCCGTCCGGTCCGCAAAAAGCTTCGAAGAAATTCGGAGCTTTTTTGCGTTTGGGAGATTTCTATTAGATTTTAGTATTGCTTGAGCTAGAAGAATGCCGCATTATGTTTACATATTACAGAGTCAACTAGACCTTAGTTTTTACAAAGGTTATTCTGAAAACCCAAAGCACAGGCTACTACAGCATAACGATGGGCAGACTCCGAGCACGCGCCATTTGCGGCCGTGGAAACTGGTTTATGTTGAGCTACTAAATTCAAAGCGAGACGCGCTCATCAGAGAAAAAAATCTGAAGAAAGCCAGCAGAGATAGGATTCACGCATTACTGGCTAATCACAAAAATATTGTATCACTTTTTCTGTAGAAGTCTATGTGGCCAGCTAGCCCTGTCATCCCCACAGCACTGTGGGGACCATTCAAGTCCCGTCCGGTCCGCAAAAAAAGCTTCAACGCAATCTGAAGCTTTTCGTTTTTGAGTTTTTTGTTTAACTGATGGTTAAGGTTTTTGAATCAGGCGGAATCGTTGGAGATCAAAGAACATCGTGATCACGAATTTCCGAAAAGGACTGTTATCGGAATGTTACCGGACAATTGTGCCCCCTGCCAAGGTTGATATAATTTGTTGTTCAATCTATTAAATGCCAGACTTTAGTGTAGGCAAATTATTTGTCCATCGCAGAAAAGCTAATTACAAACGCTGTGTTATTACTACCTTACAACCTGATTAGTAGGTTGTAAATTATTGGACTATATTAATTAAACTCAGAAAAGAAATTTAATCATCACGGGCTAGCAGGGTCAATGTGGTTTGGAATTAATCGTGGATAATAAATAATAAAAAAGTAAGTACCGTATATTTAATGCAACCGAATCTTGTAATTAAGACATCTAAATGCGCTACACAGTAATTCAGCCGGAAGGACGACTAAAACCTTATGTGCGTCATTTTCTGTTAATGGAGAATGATAAACATGTTGGGCATACTGAAACATTCAGGGCATTTGCAGATGGAAGCCCAGGTCTCGTTTTTCAACAGATTCCTGGTGCTTTCTCCGATCGGCATTGCCAACGTTTTCCTGCCGCTTATTTGCATGGTCTTACTACAAAATATGTTGACAAAACAGCGAATGGAAAATTCAATAATATCATTGCTTGCCTCCATCCGTATAGTATCAAAACTATTTTCGGTATAGATGCGGCACAGTTTACTAACAACCATTACAACATAGAGGATATAGTAAGAACTGACATTACTGATATGCTGCCCGAAGTTTCATTATCGACAGAAGAAAAAATTACGGCCATTTCAGCTTTCATTTTAAGAGAGGCTGCCAAACACAAATACAATAACCCAGTAAAAATTCGTCATGTTATTGAACTTGTAGAGAAAAGTAACGGAGTTGGTACGTTGGATCAAATAGCTGCTGAGTCTGGGATCAGCGAACGTTCTGTTGAAAGATTATTTATTAATTATGTTGGTATTACTCCAAAGCTGTTTTCACGAATACAACGATTCCAATCAACGATCCGCATGATAAATAGTTGTGAGAATCCGTTATTAAGTAGTATTTGCTATGATCACGAATATTCAGATCAGTCCCATTGCATTCGGGAATTTAAAGAGTTCACGGGGACTACACCAAAGCAATTTATGCGAAAGACCAAAGATGAGGTGTCCAATTTTTCACAATGGCGCTAACGTGCCTGTCGGTTTTATTCTATTTTTCAAGTCGATTTCTTTTTTCCTTTGCAAAACATTTTTAGTTACCGCATGGAAAAAAGACAATACAACATTGGTATAATAGTCGGGAGCCTGAGAAAAGCTTCTTACTGCCTGAAAATGGCTGAATTCATTGGACAGGCCGGGCCTCAAAACTTTAGATATTCATTGATCAATATCGAAGAATTGCCCATTTACAACGAAGACCTGGAGACAGAAAGCCCACCTGTTGCATGGCTGGACTTCAGAAATGCCATCCGGCATCAGGATGGGATACTGTTTATTACCCCTGAATATAACCGATCTGTTCCCGCTGTACTAAAAAATGCCATCGATGTAGGATCGGCACCGCATGGCAAAAACGTTTTTGAAAGTAAACCGGCGGCGATCATCAGCCTTTCTCCAGGTAAAATGGGAGCATTTGGTGCTAACCATCACTTACGCCAGTCCCTTGTATTCCTGAATATGCCGGTGATGCAGCAACCGGAAGCCTATATTGGAAACAGCGCGGAAATTTTTGGTGAGGGAAGCGCAATCCAGGTTGAAAGCATACGTCATTTCATCACGCAGTTCATGGAAGCTTTTTCTGGCTGGGTAGCACGTCAAAAAAAGGAGTTAAATTAACCTGCAACACGATGTTGTTAAGCCCCCAGGTAGTGAAGCGTTAAAGTAGGACCCACCTCGATCGATCTTATAATAGATTATTTGCGTGTGATTTTTTATCTGCTGGAGCATCATTCGATATGACAGTGGTAGTTGTTTGGTCAATTTGGTCGTTATTAAATCAGTCTCAATATCCGTCCTAGTAATTAGTTTTAAAACCTTCGAGAAGCTCAATAATCAACTATTATTACTGTTGAATGGCACCTGAAGATAGAGTAGCTGATTTTTCCCGCCTTCTTCCTTCTCTAATGGTTATATTTTCATTAAACCACTCAAGATGTTTCCTGCAATCCTGCAGTACATTATCTGGATCGTACAAGGTTTTGAGTCCTTGTTCTTCGGTAGCAATTGCCATTTTAAAATTACCTGCCTGCGCATAAAGTCCGGCTTTGGTGTCGTAATAATTTCGGTCGTTAATCTTACTTATGGCACTATCCGTCATAGCTAATAGCAGATTAAGATTAAACGACGTATCGAAGGCTGGTGTAACGACATACAGCCACACTAAATTGTTAAATGTAACAGCACGGTTGGAAGAGTAGCTAATTGCGGTCTCGTAATCGCGTTTGGCCTTAGTGGGATTAAGGTACTTTGGGTTATAGTCAAAGGTTGCGCCACGAAGTGTAAAGTAATAACTTTTTACCTCCGCAACTGACCAAGGCCGAAGGTAGTAGTACCTGTTTAAATCGTTAAGACGATAATAGCAGCTCAAAGTAGTTTCACTTTCATGATAGGCGCCTTCGATCACTTCCCAATTAATGTACTTACCATCTTCAAAATTCCACCGGATAAAATTATGTTCAGGAAGTTCAATCATTGTCAATGGCAAACTATTCATCTCAGCGATACCAAGGTAAATAAAGCAATACAAATCACAATCAATCAGCCTACAGTTTTCTTCTTGGTGGGTTGCCCAGTAGGCTTTTCGGTAGGGATTGCGAGCATACCATAAGTAATTATTCACGGGATATAAGTCTCTAAAGGCGAGCGTCAGGAAATCAAAGTGCGGATCTTTAGGGTTTGTGTAAAACAGGAACCGATACTCAGTAAAGACGCTATCAATAGTAGCCAATACTGAAATGGCTTCGTCCTTGCCCATATTAGAAAAATTAGCGTCAGGGAAATTCTTTTGTATGCGTTGACCCGCCATATTCAATAGAGTAAGACATGATTTTACCTCTTCGTTATTTTTTCCCAGTAAGTCACTATCATTTGCAATAAAAAGACTGGTAATAGTGTTCTCCGCCTTCATTGTCTGGGCGTCAATCTTACTGAAAGTTAAAAATCCAGCAATCAGGATAAAAGCAAAACGCAACATGGTTATAAATTATGAAAGGGGTTAAAAAATTTGCTTACAAATTTTAAACTCTGACTAAATCTTGCACAATTCATCTTTGTGTATGCGTACAATAGTGTATTTATAATTAACACACCTATATATTTAAACTTCGCTATTCAACGTTACGGATATTTGAATTCATAAAATCAGGTGTTTTTACGGTATTTTTTGCATTCCGGTCAATTTTTCGCTGTAAAAGTGCCCCTTTTCGCTCAGTTCAAATCTATTCAAGGAAAAGTCTTAGCACTTACCTTAACACCCGATTAAAGCAATGGAATCACCGGTTTTTTAATCACGGACGACGATCATTATAGTAATTTGGCTTCCTGCACCGGTCATGATTATGTGTTTACAGAACGAAGCTATGCGCAAATGGAACAATAAAATCGAGCACAGGACCCATTTTAATTAATTCCACTGATGGGGCTGATAGCTTTTTAATTGTTATATTGAAAAATCGCTCTCACAGCAATTCTTTATCAACAAATAGGAAGCCGCACCTCGATTTGTTAAATATTTCGTTTATGGCATGACTAGCAGCCGTGCTCCATTCAGTGAATAATATACATACTATTGATTTCACCCATCAAAGATCACAAGATCTCGTTCTTTACAGAAAATCAAGACTCAAGTATAATACTCACCATCCCAAGGTTCCATAAATGAGATCATTGACCCAGGTTGCAAATTAATTACTCCGGCGTCTTCATCAGGAACAAGGCCAAACACGATATTATCTATCTGTATTTGAAAGATACACACTTCAATATCGTGGAACTTCACATCACCTAATTTTTCGATCATTCGTTCAAGTTCTTGATTAGATTGATGTGCACTGTCTGCCGAAGTGCCGACAGACCAATGTTGTGTTGTTAAATAATTACCGGCATTGTCAAATGTGTGAAGCAACACATACTCCCTTCTGTATTGCTGCCAGTTTTCATGCTGGCTGATTTCGGAATATGGCCTGAAAAAAACAAAGGTCTCATATCCCCAAAAGAGTGTTCCGTTTGGAGCACTACCCAGGTAATGGGTATGATCATCTTCCATTCTTGCGATGGGTAGTTTGTGAGGGATTGTCATAAGAATAGAAAATATAATTAATTGTTGCAGTTCAAAAATCTTAGCTTCTATCAGTTTCTTTAATCCCATACCGTATTGCCTCTTCCAGTATATCCATCTTTATATCCTTCAACTTCCTGAATTTAATACAATAACCCGTCACCGTTGCCTTCCCGATTGTTTTTCCAAAATGCGCTGACAGGTAGTTCTTATCTTCAAGACCCATGATGTAAACCGAAATGCCGGCTGTATTTGAGCTCAGTCCGATCTGGTAAAATTCCTTTGTTGATCCGTCTTTATATTGAATGGAATAATGCCCATAACCGATACTGGGATTGGAAACTACTTTTCCCTTCCCGTCTTTACCATCCAAAAACCAAAGCTTGCCTTTGGGCATTACTTTGAGAATGTGTTTGTGTAATGATTGCATGTCATCGCGTTTGTCGTCTTCATGGCTATCGATGTATTCTTTGATCTGGCTTTTTACATTCATATCAGCGAATGATTGATCTTTAAATATATCCATTTATTCAAACTGTTTGAAAATATGTCGATGATATCATTCAATATGCCTGTCATTTATTTCAGGAACGAAATGGCACACCAGAACCGCGCAAGCTACGATCATGGCCGGTTACCGGGTATTACGAATATCAGGCCCCTGACTGATATTCTTCATGTTTGCTGATTTCAGCTACTAATAGCTTCGTGTTTCAAAAATAACAGTTTATGAAACGAATCATTTTCTTTGCGGTACTGATCACGATCAGTACTGCGATCTTCAGTCAGGAAAAAGGTGAATGGCGTGCACGATTAAGAGCAACATATGTAATACCAGATGCCAGTGCAAAGATCACGACGATCGGCGGCAGTGCGGATATATCGAAGACGGTGGTGCCGGAACTTGATTTCACTTATTTTATTGCAAAGCGATTTTCCGCTAATCTTATCCTCGGCACAACAAAGCATAAAGTAACGGCGACAAATACAGTGCTGGGCGACGTTGATCTGGGCAAAGTCTGGCTATTACCTCCTACCCTTACTTTCCTTTATCATTTGCCGGTGGCAAAGGGCGTGTTGCCGTATGCGGGTGCGGGTGTAAACTATACAATTTTTTATGGAGAAAAGAACGGGCCGGCTATTGCAAAGATCACGTATAAAGATAAGTTCAGTTTTGCAGCACAGGCCGGAGCTGATATTGATATCTGCAAAAAATGGTTTTTGAATGTGGATGCGAAAAGATTATGGTTGAAGACTGATAATACGGTCACCACAAAACCGGAGGTTGCCGGAGGAGCAACTGTTTATTCGAAAACAAAGATTGATCCGTGGCTGGTGAGTGTGGGATTAGGGCTGAAGTTCTGATCGTTCATTACCATTAGGCTGATGTATCATGAAATATAGCACAGGGACTTCGTTAGTGAAGTCCCTTTGTTTTTGACAGATGTTTAGGTAATTCGAATAGCGTAAGGTTCCCGCAGATTTCGCAGATTTTATCAGTCCTTGTATTGAAACATCGTTGTATAACGTAAAATTTTTCTGCCGGTATGCGCGGATTACGCAGATATCAGGCTGTTATCAGAGGTTGATCTGAGAAATGAGCAGGAATCCGGAACCGAAAAGATGAGATCGTAAATAAACGCCTGTTCATGGTTTGGCATAGTGCAAACGAAGCTGTTCGATAGCCTGTAATACAGCCCGGTCAAATGAGACAGGCGAAACCTGTCGATCCCATTTCTGCAATTGGTCAGCCAGGAATGGAACATAAATAAAGCCTGCATCAACGGCGTCTTTCAGGAAAGTCTTTGCGCGGGCGGTATCTCCGAGCTTTATTGCCACAATATACTCTCCGGCTTTCACAACATGTTCGTAGAGGCAGATCCGCCAGGAAGGATAGGCACGCTTCTCCATTTCTTTTTTGATCGGCTCATACAGGTAGCTTGTCGCTTTGATCAATGAGGACGGTAAGCTGTCGACAGCCGGGTTTGCAAAGGAATGTCCGAATTCATGTACAGTCAGCACCTTGATCTTTTCAGGATAATTGAATGCCATATCCGGATGCTTAGGATCGAAATCCTGGAAACCGAAAGGGCCGAACACATTGTAGATCGTCCGGCTCGTCCAGTTGACCTTGCCGAAGCCCATGCTCGTAAGGATATTCAGGCTGGGCAGCAGGTAATAGCCGTTGAACTGTTGACGGTAATAGTGTTCCATAATAGGAAGCAATGCCGCATCGGGAAGATTCATCTTTACCTGGTCATTGGCCTGCGCATAATCTGCTTTATGCTGCTGAAGATATTGCCCGAATGAGATAGATCGATACAGATCATTCATCGCCGCCAGGAATTCATTTGCGCGTGATCTTGCTTCAGCACTATCTCCTTTCGGCGAGAAACCAAGTATCGCATTTGCATCAGTGAGTGCATTTATTTTTGCATGGGGAACTTCATCCACCTGCAGCAGAAAGCCCACAAAAAAATCGTTGTAGATACCTTCGCGCTGCAATTTCAGGTAGAGCTGCATGGCACGGCTTGTATCATAGCGTTTATATAATTGATAATTGGTGACGGTGAGCGCGTACCATTCCGACCATGTTGTGCGGCGCCCGTTGATCAGCGTTGAGTCTTTTGAAGCGATGATATCGGCGCCGTTATCAAGCTGCATAAGCAATCCGAACAGTTCGATATTTGTACTATTTGTTACAGATACCGTCTTCGGTTTTGTTACGGAGTAGCGGAGTGCATGTCCGCCCGCTGCCTGATGTCCCGTAATGTTAACGGTATATTTTCCACTGGCAGGCGCTACCAGGTATACACTACCGGTATCCATCAACGAGGTATGATCCCAGATCATCTTTTTCCCTTGCTTAACTGCCAGCCCTATTTCCCCCTTGTTCGCATTCACTGCGTAGTCGAGGAATAAGAGATCTCCCTTGTCCAGTTGCACCGGGTGTGTCAGGGTCCGGTCGAGATGATCATAATGCGCGGTGTCAAGGCCCGGAATACTGGTCCCCTGCCAGTTAGTTACATGAACGCCGCATGAAGCCAGCAGCAAACACAATAATAAGAAGCGGAACATGATGAGGTTGATTTGCCTGCAAGATAAGAACGGGCGACTCCCTCCTCTTGTATAATATTGCTATTTTGCCAGCTTGAACTGACTGGGGGTGACGCCAAAATACTTTCGGAACTGGTGAGTAAAATGACTGGGGTCATGAAAACCAAATTGGTAGGCAATATGTGCAATGGGCATATCCTTTAATAACAGTTCTTTCGTTTGCCGAAGGCGGAAAAGCATAATATAGGCCTGCGGAGTAATGCCTCTCGCTTTTTTGAACAGGCGGATAAAATGAAACGGACTGATATGGAACTGTTTCGCCAACCATGCGTTATCGATCACCTGCGCGGGCCGGCTTTCGATCATCTCATCGATCAGGCCAAAGTTCCGTTCGATGGTTGACGCTTCATAAGGCAATGTGGCATGCGAGACAAGCCCGGCCAGCGAGCGGGTAGATCCGCCGCGGAAGATCTCCAGTAACTGCTGGAATAACCGCGGATCATCGATCACCCTGTCAAGAGCCGCAACGCGATGGCCATGATTGAAATAAGTCAACACGTCAGGATTTACATAGAGCGTCTTGTAACTGTAGCCGGTTTCGCTGAGTGAATAATTGCGATGCACTTCGTTGGCCTGGGTGATACTGATCGTCCCCGACGGTGCGACAAACTCCTGCTGGGTATTGCGTAACAGTTCCGTACCGTTTGTGATCAATGAAACGCAGTAGTAGTCATGAAAATGAAAAGGGAAATAATCGTTCTCGTTTTCGGAAGAAAACAGTTCGAGGTTGTCCAGCGTGTCCAGCCGTTTGAATTCGAAGTTCGCCATGTTTGTAAAATACAAAAAAAACGTTTTCGGCTGTAAATGAACTTATGTCCAGTTCCGGCGGCACTTCCGGAACTGAACAAGGGCACCGGCTTATATCGGTATGCGGTAATCATTCCGCCATTTTAGTGCGAAGGCTTTTACCATAAATCACTATAGCGAAGTAATTATTTTCGTCTGAATCATCTTTTACATAACGGGAAATAATCTTCATGATCTCGTGGCCTTCTTTATTTTTGATCACCGTCACTGTTTTTCCTTTTCCATCAGTCAGATCCTCACCGGTGAAGATTCCTTTTTTTACATAATCATTGGCCAGTTCAAGTACATCGTTGATCAGTTTGCTGGCATCAACGAGTGAGAGGGTACAGGTATAGAAAGACATGTCAGAATTGTTGCTCCTGACGATCTTTTCAGAACCGATGCCGATCTTTTCAGTGGGTGCGTAGTTGGCGGATTCGATATCGGGTTCTTCGGAGAGTTTGGAGCCGAGGATGGATTTAAAATCGGTGTCGGAATATTGAAGCATCAGTAAGATGCCGGGTTTGTAGTCCTTCTGGGCCTCAGCTTTGGTAAGGATAAATGAAAATGAGGTTATGAAGAGGAAAAGAAAAAAATGTTTGCGCATGGCGGTTTTGTTTTTTGATGATGGGACAAAATTGCGCAAGAGCGAAAAGCATTGCAATAGGTATTCGATCTATAAATAATGGGTATTTATACCTACAGAGCAGGTATCTGCGACGTGGAATAATTTCGATGCTGCATCTCTAGTTATACAGGCGGGCTGAAACATCTGCCCATAAACGCTTAAACAGTCAACTGACTAAATCAACAGCATTCAGCCTTTTCTAAATTTTGAAGAAATCTTCGATAATTATAACCATCCTCATTAATCAGATCTGAATGATTAATAAAAGTCTCTTGAATGAAGATGCCGGATCAACAGTCTCAGAATTGTTACATGATGCAGATGGGTCCGGCATGGGGTCCTCTTGGCAGTTGCTTTCCCGTCCCGGGTCTTGTAGTCTGTGAGTTGTTTGGCCGCTTAATTTTGGCTCGGGATGACAGGGAATATTTCTATAGTTTTCGTAAATAAGCCATAAGTTTTCTTCATTATTAACTTATAACTCCCAATAGTGACAATAAGCGGTTCTGGAGAGATCAGCTCAACCCCATTATGCAACATCGCGATGATGGCCGGCTATAGAATAATGATCTTTTCAGTCGAGATCGTTTTACCCGCGGGATCAATCAGTTTGAAGAAGTAGATCCCACGCATTAATGCGGACACATCGATCATGCGTGGCAATGATGCGAGATCTTTTACAAGCAGGCCGTAAGCATCATAGATCTGCAATCTGCAGTCCGGGGAAATGCCCTGCCTGATCGTATACATCAGCGATGCAGAGCGAGGTACCGGATTGGGGTAAAACAGTACATTCCGGTTGCCGGAGGAAAAAACCGGGATCAGATCCGTATACACGATCGCGCCGTTCCTCAGGCGGATGCGGCCCCGGAGATAGATGGTACCAGGCGTGATTTGATCAGCCATTGTTGTATATATCGTTTGAGCAGCAACCGCCTGCTGTTTATCAAAGACCCTGATCAGCGCTCCCCCGCGTGTCACCTCTTCAAAATAAACACTGTCCACATAAGAAGCCGCACTGATTTCAAGAATCATCTTCAGCCGGTTATTATCTTCCAGCACATAGTTCAACGTTTTAAAAAAACATTGAACTCCCTGCAATTCTATATTGAATGCAATACTTCTTGCCGCAGGCAAATGATTCGCCAATACTGGTTGTACAGCATATACAAGCGATGGGTGAGTTTTCCTGTCGAGCACAATAAATGTATCCACAGTACTCATAAGCTTTTTCAGGTGACTGCTGTCGCTTAAAGCGTACAGGTCATACCCTGTGGCGTAAATATGTTTATTCCATGATAAACGAAAAGAATCAGCGCAAACAAAATCCGGTGATGGCCGTGTAAGATCAGCAATAATAAAATCCCCGGAACTGTATTCACCAAAACCTGTGACCATCTTCAAGCGGCCGGTTGATCCCCAAACCGGGATCACCCAATGATATAAACCATCGGTAAGTTTGATACCCGCCGCGATCTTATTCCATTGTGCACCCTGATCGTAACTAATGTAAAGATCGCCTGTTTCGGTGCTGTCCTTTGTTTCAGTTGCCCAGCGTATATTCACCGCACCATTCTCTTCACGGTTTATATCCGCAGCATTCACCGGGTTTGTAAACCTGAAAGTATGCAAGGTATCGATCCAATAAGCAATAGCAAATGGAACGGAAGACGATATGCCTTCATGCATTTTTACAGTGAGGCGGTAATCACCCGTTGCCGGAAAACGAATACTGATCTGTTCTGCAGTATTGAGCGAATCGTGGCCGCGAACGGGAAGTCCAGCAAGCGAATCTTTATGGGGAGAACTGTTCAATATCCAGGGATGATAGGGTTTTCCCGTACTTAGATCGGTCAATTCAAGATCCAGGTCATTGATCAACGCCCTATTGTTATTTAAGGCAGCGGGAAGATCATTCCATGAAAGCGTGATCTTTACTTGTGAAGCATCCGGTGGGATGAAGATATTTCTGCTCCACTCCCCTCCCTGTGATAAGGTTGATACAAAATATTTCTTCTGCTGAAGAAGCCGTACCGCTTTATAACTATTGAGTAAGCCATAACCTGTTTTATAATCGATACCTGGATTATACACATCATCTGCAGAAGTATAAAGCACGGATCTGATGAGTGCAGAAGGAGGAATTTGCTGATGATTACTATCTGAAAATAATTGTTGCAGTACTGCAGCTGTACCAGTAACCATAGCTGCGGCATCCGAAGTTCCGTTGGGGCCCAGCGCAATCAGTTGGGGTGCGAGCCGGCCATCATAAAGCGGACCGGAGGATGATTCAGCGGGAATATTCCCTTTGTTGTCTATTGCGCCAACGGTGATAATATTTTTTGCCGACTTGAAATTACCGGTAAGATTTGCGTAACCCATAATGTTAGCATAAGGACCATCGGCGGATGCAAGACTTCCCTGGTTACCTGCCGAAAAAATATGCAATACATCATGTGTTGAAACCTGCGCATCATAGCTTGCGGCTTCAGCGCCATAAAACTGCTGGATGATTGTTCCATACGAATGATTCTGTACGGAAACCTTTGCGCTCTTCAATACATTAATATTATCAGGGAAAAGATCAGCGAAAGAACTTGAAAAAAACCGGCAGTCACTGGCAATGCCCAATCCATCGTAAAAACTATTGCCTGCGCCGCCAATGATGGATGAAATGACGGTAGCATGATTGCTTATCTCCGCTGCTTCAATGGGAGAAGGCAAAATACGTTTGTAAAGATCGAGATCCTCCGGCTGCATTTTTTGCTCCTTCACACCAACGACAATGTTTCTGCCGTTCGCACCAGGAATGAGATTGGCAACTGTGTTGATGCCATGAAAACCGGGATCATAACCGATGATACTGATCTCTGTGGAAGGTTTGCTTTGCAGATCAATAAAAGTGATCAAAGGCTCTCTTAAAAAAGCATTAACCTCTTTCCTTCCGGCTTTTAGTAATAATGATGAAGATGCGGAATCAATGTGCAAGATCCGGAGATGACTGTATTTATTCTCTATTAAGAAGATAAGCTGATCTACGTTGTTACCGGAAAGAATGATCTTTTGCTGATCGTTCTTTATCCTTTCAGGAAGATGGAGAGAAGAAAGTTTCCATTGGTTATTCGCGGGAGAGCTGATTACAATTTCATCCCGGGAGATCAGACCGGTTTGGGAAGCTGCAATGATTGCTGTATTTGCATCAAGCTGTCTTGTGATCTGAATGTTTCTTGGAATCGGTCTTTTAAATTTTACAATAAAGAAATCCGCAGGGATTGTACTATCTGCGTTTCTTGAAAAGGTCCGTAATAATTCAGCGTTTGTATCATCCTGTGCAAACACAAGTTCAATACTGCTTATGAAAAAAAGCAGCATTAAGATGATTTTGATATTCGAGACCGATCGATACATGTATGCAGTTAAATAAACCTGCGCAAACTTCCCGCTGGCGCGCGGAGCCAGCAGGAAGTTTGCAGCAGGTTATTCTTTAAAAAGTCTTAGTATACATAAGTAAGCGCTGTATTATCAGCGGAGCTGAATGCAGGGCTGCCATTTGTACAAGCCATCATCCAGGAATTGTAGGTGCCGGTAACAGTTGTAGGCGTGTTAGGGATGTGAACCGCGCCGACGCCAGCAGAACCTTCGTTTGAATTCTGGCCGCAGCTTGAACGGTTCATGTAATCTGTGTGACGGAAACCGATGCAATGACCGATCTCATGGGCCATTACTTCATCTGCTTTGTTAGCGGTGTTCAGGTAACTGGTAGCGCAACTGCTGGTGCTGAGCGTGAATCCCGGAGAAGGATTACCGCTGGATGTCGGGAAACCAGCAGCCTGTCCAAGAATACAACCGCCGCCGGAAGTACCAAGATTGGCACCGGAGATCACGATGTTACCACCGGAACTTACGCGTTGGAAGCGGATCCGTAGATTGAGATTGTTGTAACGTGCCAGCGCCTGATCAAGACCTGTTGAATAATGAGACGGGAAACCAGATCCGAGACGCACAGTGATCACGCGTTGTGCTGTACCTGGTGTGCTCACTACGTTCGTAGTGCGATAGTGTTCTTCATTTGCATAAATGATCTCATGCTGTGTTACGCCTTTGAGATCATTGAGCTGTTGTTTGGTTAGCAGAATGTCACCTTCAATGAGATAGTTTCCGTCAGATGTTTTTTCGGCCCAGTTTCCATTGAAGCCCGCAGCAACTATCAATGTTTTTTCATCAGCAGTCAGCCCCTGGTATTCAACCGGAGCAGACTGGTCGGCAGATTTTTTACAGCTGAAGAAAGCGAACGTCATGAGCATGACAAAGCCAGAGAGAGCGATTAGTTTTTTCATGTGAAAGGTGTTTTGGTTAGGTAAATTAGAGTACCAACTTGAAATTAAGGATAAGTCATGAAGAAAAGTTACCCGTAAAGAATTAATCGTAGTAGGGGTTTGCCATTACGGCCTTTCCGAGGGTCCTTCTGAACCGCTTCGCTACAGCGGACCGCGAGCCTGCAGACGTGTCCGCCGTAGGAGTATCTCGCAGATTTATCTGTCCGATAAATGAAATGATCATCTATAAACGGCTGTGTTTTATTAGCGTTCGCAGATCCGCAGATAATCTTCCGATAACTTGAAGATATCTGCGTAATCTGCGGATACAAACCGAAACCAGTTCTATTAGAGGACAAAGGGGCAATGATCAGATGGATAAATCTGCGAAATCTGCGGGCTCCGTCCGCTGTAGCGAAGCGAAGGAGGAAACAATATGTAAAGCAGGTTTTAGAAAGATGTGGGTATCAGCTAGCTGGACAGGAAGTTAGTGTATGCCTTAAGCCTGCAACACTTACCATCTCCTCAGTTTATATGCAGCATCCCAGAAATCAAATTCCAACCTGCTTGCAGCAATAAATGCTTCGGTCATTGCTGAACGTCCGGCTGCTGTGGAGGCACCGGCGACCTTGTCGCAAATACCAATAGCAAGCTTTACCGCTTCGCCGAATTCTTCGCCGGCATATGTATCGATCCATTTTTTATAAGGGTTGCCCGAAGGGCTTTGAGTTGCGTATATATGATCACCGACTCGTTTATATATCCAGAAACAGGGAAGAACGGCAGCCATAGCAATCTCCACACTGTCAAGCGCAGCCGTACTTTTCAGAAAATGGATATAGTGATGACAGGCTGGTTCAGGTTTTACTCTTCCGGATACACCGAAATCATTGAAGTAAGATTCATGCAATGCATTCTCTACAACGATCGCATTTTCCGCAAAGCGGATAAAAGTCAATACATCATCTATCGCAACTGCTCTTGCGGAGACCAATGCGAGTGCGCGTGCAAAATGTTCCAGATAACAGGCATCCTGCTGCATGTAGAAACGAAACTTATCAAGTGGTAATGACCCATCTTTCATTTCCGTAATGAAAGGCATTTTGATAATTGAGTTGTAAATGGGTTGTATGGATTCCCATGCCTGTTCAGACCATCTCATATTTGATCAGTTTTTGTGGATTGTGAAAATGATTTAATGGTCCGTTGCCTTTCCCTGTTAACACATCGGCAGCTGACCGGATCGCTTCATGCGTATAATCCTGGCCGGAAGCAACGGCATCTTTCAAACTCATGCCACGCGCAAGAAACGCAGCGATCGCTGATGACAGCGTGCAACCTGATCCATGCGTGTTGTTCGTGTCAAACTTTTCAAACTCGTAAGCCGTTATCTGCCCGGTTGTTCTTTCAAAAAATAAAGACGTGATACGCGGTAATTGAAGATGCCCGCCTTTTAACAGTAAAGCTTTACAACCGGACTCCAGGATCTTTCTACCGGCTTCATACATCTGAGCGGGTGTTTTGATCTCCATACCGGCAAGTATGGCGGCCTCGTCCATGTTCGGAGTGATCAGGTCTGCTATTGGGAAAAGTTTTTCAACGATCGTTTGAATCGTCTTTTCTTCGATCAGTTTATGTCCGCTTGTGGCAACCATTACCGGATCAAAAACCAGCGGGGTAGTTGGATATTTACCAAGCGTATCAACGATACACTCCACCAATTCCGGCGTATGCACCATCCCGATCTTTATTGCGCCCGGAAAAATATCATCCATGATCGCTTCGATCTGTTCTTTTACCGCGCTTACCGGGATCGGATAAATATTTCTGACACCCTGCGTGTTCTGCACCGGAAGAGCAGTAAGCACAGAAGTTGCATAACAACCAACTGCAGAGAACGTCTTTATGTCGGCCTGAATGCCGGCACCGCCGCTCCCATCGAAGCCGGCGATGGTGAGCGCGGAATGATAACTATATTTCTTTTTCATCACAGATCATTTTTTTTAGTTCGTGTGCTGCTTTCCGGGGATCGACTGCGGAACAGATCGCAGAGACCACGGCAATGCAATCCGCGCCCGCCCGGATCACCGTTGCAGCATTGTATAAATTCATGTTTCCTATTGCGACTAACGGTTTGCTGGTAAGCTTGCGGATGTTGTTTAATCCGGCAAGCCCCCATTCGATGATGGTATCCGTTTTAGTCAAAGTGCTGAATACGGGACTCGCAGCGATATAATCCGACTGCCGCGCCCGTTCATTTGTAACCTGAGCAATCTGCTCTACCGAATAACCAACGATAAGCCCGTCGCCATACTTCTTCCTGATGTCTGCAGGAGAAGCATCGCTGTTGCCGACATGTATACCTGCGGCATGAACTTCGCTCATCACATCTGCATTATCATTGATGATCAGCGGAACATTATATTTATCAGTTATTGATTTTAATAGTTTTGCTCTATATACAAATTCCGGGTAAGACAATTCCTTTTCGCGTAACTGCATTAGATCAACACCGCCTTGTATGGCCTGATCCGCTACCTCAAGGAAATCCTTTCCATTACAGGTTGCTTCACCGATCACAAGATATAAGTGATAAGGAAATGAGTGCATGATCAGTTTTTTGACAGACGTATTGTTTCCATAAATTCCTTTTCAGAAACATTGTGGAGTTTATCCAGGATCATTACCTGTAAACTTCCCGGGCCGTCTGCATTCTTCGCAGCCAGTTCCCCGCTGACCGCGAGAAGAGACATGGCGGCGGCCACAGCTTCTGTTGGATTTTTTGTAATACATAAAAATCCGCCGATGATTGCGGAAGCCGAACAGCCGAGACCTGTCACCTTTGTCATCAGCGGATGGCCATTCATTAAAAAGATATTTCCCGATGAACCGACGATGATATCTGTTGCGCCGGAAATACAAACAACCGATCCGTATGTATTGTGCAATGAAACAGCAGCATCGATCGCCTCATTGCTGTTAGCGGTGCTGTCGACTCCTTTTGTAGCAGAAACATTTGTTTTGGCCAGCGACATGATCTCCGAAGCGTTACCGCGAATGACCGTTGGCTTATGCTGCAAGAGCATGGACAATGTTTCGTTCCGATAAGTGCTAGCACCTGCGCCAACCGGATCCAGCACCCATGGCTTTTGAAGCGCCTGCGCTTTGCGAACAGCGAGTGCCATTGCATCAACCCAATACGGTGATAAGGTGCCGATGTTGATCACCAATGATTGACAGATCTTCACCAGTTCCTCCACCTCCTCATGCGCATGCGCCATAATGGGTGAAGCCCCTGCAGCCAGCAAAGCGTTGGCTGTGTTGTTCATTACTACATAGTTTGTGATGTTGTGTACAAGCGGTGACTGTTGCTTTACGGCCTGTACGTGTTGCCAGAGAATCTTTTCCATCCTGTTTGTTTTTAACATGAATGGCTTCGGGCAAGATCCTTGAATAAAAGTGAAGACAATACTGCTCGAGTATGTAACGCTTTTCCCTACGCTGGTGTTAACCAGATCAGGTTCAAAGGGACTGTCTCAATTCTTTGCAGAATACCCCTAAAGCCGGGGTGAAGGTACGGAAAGTTTGGAAGAGGACAGAGAAATTGGATGTTCGATGGTCGATGGTCGGGCTCCGCGTTCTATACAGTCAAAAAAGCAACATATACAGTTAATAGTTAAATATGGATTTCAATAATTCACTTTATAATGTTATAGTCCAACATCGACCATCGAACATCTAACATCTTTTTTTCGTATCTCGTAAACCGATTTACCGTTTCGTTACAATCGCTCTCTCTGCACTCCGGAACTTTGCGGTCCGAAAATCAATTGTATTATGAGATATACAACCAAACTGGTGGTACTGCTTGGGGCCTTTTTATCGCTGGTGATGCTGGCGTCTGCACAGAAGAATGGATCGGTGTCAGGGAAAGTACTGACAAGCGATGGGCAACCGGCTGCAGGCGTGAGCGTGCAGGTGCTGCGCACTTCGTGGGGAACTGTTTCAAATGATAACGGAGAGTTCCGCATTCCGGCGGTGAAGCCGGGTACGTACTCTTTGAAAGTGTCCGCGATTGGTATGAATGGTGAAGAAAAATCAATCACCATTGCCGCAGGACAGAATCTGCAGGTTGATTTTAACCTGAAAGAAAATGCAAGCGAGTTGCAGGAAGTGATCATTTCAAACCGGAATCTTAACAGGCAGAACAATATTATTGCCAAGATGCCATTGAAGAACCTGGAGAATCCACAAGTTTATAGTTCTGTCAACACTGAAATATTGAAGCAGCAGAACATCACCAACTTTGATGATGCGATACGTAATATCCCCGGTCTTACCCGCACCTGGGAGTCTACCGGCCGTGCAGGTGATGGCGGTGCATATTTCGCATTGCGTGGATTTGAAGCACAGGCTGCACTGACCAATGGCTTTCCCGGTCTGGTCAGCGGTGATCTTGATCCTGCAAATATTGAAGAGATCCAGGTATTGAAAGGGCCAAGCGGTACGTTGTTTGGCGGCAGTTTTTACGCGTATGGCGGCATGATCAATGTGGTAACGAA
The DNA here is from genome assembly GCA_003243445.1 of Citrobacter freundii. GTDB lineage: Bacteria > Bacteroidota > Bacteroidia > Chitinophagales > Chitinophagaceae > Terrimonas_A. Next base: position 147,925 of record QFQQ01000006.1, on the reverse strand, counting down.
GAAGCCCTATTTTCAAACCGGGGGAGAGTTTTCTTATCAGTTCGGCAGTTTTGGATTGAATCGCGTTACAGCGGATATAAATACGCCGCTTAGTAAAAAAGAGAAGATCGCTTTGCGTGTGAATACGGCGTATCATACTGAAAATAGTTTCCAGGATGCGGGCTTCCGGAAGTCATTCTTCATCGCACCTTCACTGACTTACCAGGTAAATGATAAACTGACATTCCAGGTATTGACAGAGATCCTGAATGAAGAACGTGCCGTTGCTCCGGTATTCTTCCATTCAGATCGTTCAAGTCCGCTTGATTTTAAAACGATCAGGGAACTGAACCTGAATCCAAAATTATCTTTTACCAGCAATGACATGACGATCCGCAATCCGCGTTTTAATATGCAGGCGCAAGCGATCTATAAATTCTCTGATAAATGGAGTTCTCAAACCGTTGTTTCGCGCAGCAGCATTAAATCAGATGGTATCTATTCTTATATATGGGATGATGTGGCCGGGGACAATTGGTTCAGCCAGTATTTCCATAATGAAAATCAAGCAACAAACACGACCGGCATTCAGCAAAACTTCAATGGTGATTTCAACATCGGTGGATTGCGGAATCGCCTGGTATTTGGCCTGGATTTTTACGGACGTACAGTAATTCAAAATGGATCCGGCTGGGGTTGGGGAAGAAGTGTGACGCCACAGGGAGATGTCAGCTATACAAATCCCTTCACCGGTAATGAAATGGCGCCTGTTTATCTGACAAAATTTTCGGTCGATAAACTGCTGGCAGATCTGCCACCTGCCAATAGTAATATTTCCAACAATTCCTATGGTGCTTATTTGTCCGATGTATTGAACATCACACCGAACCTGATGGCAATGGCAAGCATCCGTGCCGACTATTTTGATACCAAGGGTGAAAAGACAACCGGCGAAGGAGATTATAATCAGTGGGCTTTCTCTCCGAAGTTTGGATTGGTTTACCAGGTGGTACCTGATCGTGTATCGTTATTTGGAAATTACATGAATGCATTCATCAATGTTTCTCCTAACGCGCTGTATGATGCGAACCAGAATTTTCTCGGTTATCAGACATTCAAACCTGAGCAGGCAAATCAATGGGAAGCCGGCGTGAAAGCAAATTTGCTGGATGGGAAACTTCTTGCCACGGCATCTTATTATGATATCAAGGTAAGCGATCGTGTGTTGACGATCCCTGGTCAGACCACTACTTATCTGCAGGGTGGTAAAGTCGGCAGCAAGGGATTTGAATTGGATGTAACTGCTTCTCCGGCGAAAGGCTTTAATCTTGTTGCGGGCTACAGCCATACAAAAACAAAAGTCATAGAAGGCGTTGGTACAGATTTTTATTCGGAGAAAGGACGCGTGATCGGTGGTCAGGGGCCTTCTGATCTTGCCAATCTTTGGGCGAACTATGTCGTGCAGAATGGAAAGGCAAAAGGTCTTGGTTTTGGTGTGGGAGGAAACTATGCGGGGAAGTATCTGGTGATCGATAATAGTCAGACTGGTCAGTTTTTCCTTCCTTCATATACCTTGTTGAATGCGGCGGTTTCTTATGCTTTTTCAAATTTCAGGGTAGCGTTGAACGGAAATAATTTATTGAATAAGCAATACTATATTGGTTATTGGTCTGTGAACCCGCAGAAGAAACTGAATTTTGTTGCAAGTGTGGCGTATAAATTTTGATAGCAGGTATTAATAGTCCTGACCGAATAAAGGCTGTATCATTTTGATACGGCCTTTATTTTTGTATTGAGCGGTCGCTACTTTATTACAAGTTTTACTACTGCGTCAGCAAAAATTTCCGGTGCTTCCTTTGGAAAATTATGGCCAACCAGTGGAATGACCTGGTGTTCACGTTTGCCTTTGAAGAATCCAGCGGTGGATGATCCATCGGTGGCAGCGACGACGCCATCACCAGCGCCGTCAAGCGTGATCGAAGGCACAGTGATCGGGGGCAAGAGATCAAGTTTGTATTGGATCGCTGCATAACGGGGATCGCCGGGCACCAGACCAAAACGGTGACGGTAAGAATGAATGACGATATCAACATAGTCCGGGCTGTCAAAAGCTTTGGCGGTTCTGTCAAGATCAGCTTCGCTGAATTTCCAGTTTGGCGACCATTGCTTCCATAAAATATGCGCGATCTCCTTCCGGTGTTTTTCCAATCCTTTTCTGCCACGCTCCTGGTGGAAATAGTATTGATACCAGAGAGGAACTTCCTTTTCAGGAGATACCGGTTTCCCTGCATTCTTAATATCCTGGATCAGATAACTGTTTACGCTAACAAGACCGGTGCAACGTTCAGGAAATAGTGCAGCGGCAACGCAAGCTGCTCTCCCACCCCAATCATATCCGGCGACCACGGCTTTCTTTATCTGTAATGCATCCATCAGTTCGATCAGGTCCATTCCTATTGCAGCCTGTTCACCCGAACGCATAGTGTTTGCGTCTAAAAAGGTGGTTGGCGCATAACCACGTAAATAGGGAACGATCACGCGAATACCTTTTGCAGCGAGTAGAGGCGCAACCTCAACATAGCTGTGAATATCATAAGGGAAACCATGCATCAGCATTGCGACGGGGCCATCGGCAGATCCTTCTTCGTAATATGCTATGTTCAACACTTCGGTGTTGATAAATTTCAATGGCTCCATACGGACTTTTGATAAAATTAAGATATCGGATCACTTCCGGAACATCATGCCGGGAATTCGTGAAGTATTGTGAATTGGCCCGGCCAGATCAGTTATTTTCATCAAAACGCAACCGTTATTTTCTATTCAACTTTCCGTTTTTATCCCAAGGTCCGGCCTGAGTTGCATTGTAGCTTTATCCAACGATCAGGATCTACGGTTCCGCCACGACGGAACCGGGCACTGCCTTCCTTTGCTTAGGGGCGTGCATGCGAGCGACCCTTTCTCTGGAAGGCAGTGCTTATTTTTTTCAGCCGGAAGGCTGTGATCAGATCGCAGGATAGGGATGGAAATAAGGTGCTCAGCACGTAATTCCACCCGATTGCTGCAGTCCAGGCCCGTATTATGAAATACAGGCAGGAAAATCAGCTCAGACTGAGAAAATGGCTTCATTTGAAAGCCATTTGACTTTCCCCCTGCCAACTCCCAGGAATATTTTCGAAGTTCCTGAGACTATTTTCCCGGCCCGGTTAATTCTTAAGTTGACGGGATCTCCACTCATTTCTCCCCTTTATCCACCTCCGCCGCTAAAAATCTACATTTGCCGATATTTGCACCATTCAACGAAAGGAACGGCAGCTATTACCGGCATAATCATGGACCTTAATAAACTTTACTCGGCTACGCGCCTCGGTTATAATGCGATCAACCAGGATCACCGTACGGTTTTCCAGCGTGACTTCGACCGCATCATCTTTTCATCATCTTTCAGACGTCTGCAAAACAAAACGCAGGTTTTTCCCCTGCCCGGAAGTGTTTTTGTGCACAACCGGCTGACGCATTCGCTTGAAGTAGCCTCGGTTGGCCGTTCCCTCGGTACCCTTGCAGGTGAGTTCATTGCTGAAAACTTTAAGAGTCAGCTGAGTGAGGAAAGTATCGAGTTCTATAAGTACAATCTCTATAACGTTGTGGCTGCGGCAGCACTTTGCCATGACATCGGCAATCCGGCGTTCGGTCATTCGGGGGAAGATGCAATCGCATCATATTTTGTTCAGAACGAATCTTCGCTACGCGCTCAATTTTCCGCAGGCGAATGGGATGATTTCCTCCATTTTGAAGGTAATGCAAACGCCATCCGGATCCTGACCCAGCAGCAGAATGGTAAGTCCGGCGGTAGTTTTAATCTCACCACCTCCACGCTCGCTTCGATTGCAAAATATCCCTGCGAGTCTTCCGCAAGACAGAAAAACGGAGCCTTGCACCGGAAGAAATTTGGCTTTTTCCGCTCAGAGGCCAGTCAGTTCGAGGAGATCGCCCGGAATACTTCAATGATCCGCGAAAGCGAATCTCCTGTCATCTACAAACGCCACCCCTTCGTATGGCTTGTTGAAGCTGCGGATGATATTTGCTACACTATCATCGACCTCGAAGACGCACACCGCCTTTCCATCATCGAACATTCTGCCTGTATTGATCTTTTGCTGAACCTGATCGGTTGTGTTGGCAAAGGAGATATCGAACGTACAAAAAACCAACTGAACAATATCGGCGACAAGAATGATAAGATCGGCTTCCTCCGCGCCAAAGCCATCCATGCACTGACCATGCGATCGACAGAGATCTATAAAGAAAAAATCGATAGTATTCTTACCGGGGAATGCCAGCGCTCTATCATGGATACGATCGGCGATGAATGTAAACCGCTAAAAGACATCGTCAGCTTCTCCATCAGCTATATCTATAACCACCGGTCGGTAGTGGAAATCGAGAATGCCGGTTATAACGTAATGTCTGAATTGCTCTCGCATTTCATTCCGCCGGTGCTGGCCTCAGCTGAATTCAGAACGAAGTCGCAGAAGAAAGCTGTTCAACTTATACCGGAACAGTTCAGGTACAACGAAGGAACCAATTATGAAAAAGTAATGGGTGTACTGGACTATGTTTCGGGTATGACTGACAACTACGCAACCGATCTATACCGGAAGATCAAAGGCATTGAAATAGGTATGACAGTCTGATCTGAAGGAATAGCAAAAGCTTTGTGACCGTTCGATGGCCGATGGCAGTTAGCTATCGAACAACTGTAAGGAGGTGACTAATAACTGGTATAAATAATTCTACCAAACAAGCTTATACCCAACACCACGGACATTGATGATCTGAACGCCTGGATCCTCCTGAAGATGTTTACGAAGTTTTGTGATAAACACATCAAGCGTTCTGGAATTGAAAAAATTATCATCACCCCAGATCTTTTCCAGTAAAGTCTTTTTACTGTTGAGTTGCTGACGGTTTTCGTAAAGCAACCAAAGCAACTCAGCTTCCCTCGCTGTTAGTGTCTGCACACGAAGATTTATCATGAGTTGCTGCTTCACCGGGTCAAATTGATATTTCCCGATCATTACCTGCGAAGCAATTGAATCCTTTTTTAGCAAACGTCCTTCACTAAGCAACACCTTTATCCTGACCACAAGTTCCTGCATGGAAAAAGGTTTACGCAGATAATCATTCCCCCCACTTTCAAAACCCTCCACCACATCCTGGGGCATCGTCTTGCTTGTTAAAAACAAGATAGGAACATTCGTATCAGTTTTGCGGACGAGGCGCGCGAGCTCAAAGCCATCCAGACCCGGCATCATTACATCAAAGATCAGGATGGAAAATTGTTCGTGCTGAAGTATGCGTAATGCATCTTCCGCGCTCAGCGCGTGATGTACATCAAATCCGGCCGATTGCAGGTTTTCCGCAATAATGGAACCGAGCGCCTGCTCATCTTCTACCAGTAATATGGAATTTTTATTGCTCAATCGTGTAAAGGTAAATTAATGATGAACGTCAATCCGTCATTGTTCTCCGCCTTTATGCTGCCGCCATGTGCTGTAATGATCGTTTGAACATGAAACAATCCCAGTCCAAACCCTTTCACTTTCAGTTCGCCCATACGCACCCGGTAGAACTTATTAAAGATATGCGGAAGAAACGCAGCATCAACGCCAGGACCGTTATCTTGGAAAACAATTCTCAAACGATCCTCTTCCTCTGACACTTCGATGTTCAGTTTCGTATTACTGTTCCCGTATTTGATCGCATTCTCCGTCAGATTCTGAAATACGCTGAGCAACTGCTGCTTGTCTCCATAAACTTTCACATCATCGCGGATAGCAAGATCCCACTCAAGGCTGGATTGCAGACTGAAAGAAGATAATAATTGCTCAAGAAAATCCTTCAACGCAAACCTTTCTTTCCTTAGTTGCCCATTCATGCGCTGATCAACAGACAGCTCCAGCACCTTTGACACCAGTTCATCCAATCGCTGAAGTTCTTTTCTCGATGTATCAAGATAACGTTTTGTACGTTGTTTATCTTCCAATGCATCATAATATTGAAGGCCGTCAATCGCAGCTGTGACCGTTGCAATAGGCGTTTTCAGTTCATGTGTCATATTGGAAATAAAATCATCTTTCAACTCATCCAGTTGTTTTTGCCGGATGATCGTCTTATACATTTTATATAAAGCAAAGAACGTGAACCCGAGTAGCAAAAACGATCCGGATATCATCAGCCACATACGCTTCAGTAAGACAATCGCTGGAGAATCAACCGTGGCTTGTGCCAGGTATTTTTTATCGAAATCGTTAACCTGCGTATAATTCACCAAAAGCTTTTTGCTTTGTAAAAAGTCGTTTCCTTTCTGAGGAAGCAGCTGCTTTGATGATGTATCCACATAAGCAATGGAAAAAGCGTTATGAACATTATTCCGGATCAATTCTTCTTTAAAAAATTTATTTACCCGCGCAGTATCCAATTTCAATGCCTTGTATTTATCTGTCCAGATCTTTCCAAATCTTTGCGTGTAAAAAAAGATCACATCTGACGCAATGCTTTTCCGCACATTATCTTCAACGAATCTATCAATTACAAAATCCCGCTGCTTCGGAGTCATCGGCCCATTAAGCCCTAGCTGTGGATTTGACCAGGAGGAATAATCCTTTGCATTTTTTGCATCTATCATGCGCACCATCCAGGTGCTATCCTTTTTATTCAATTGTGTCTGAAATTGAACAAAATTGGTATCATGCAAAAAATACGAGAGATAAGAAGCCAGGGTGTCTTTCCGGACGGCCCACTCGCGATCGATAGCCTGTTGAAATGAATAGTCAACCTCTCGTTGAAGAATGTCTTCCGAACGATCCCACTCCCGTACGATCCAATAGATCTGCAGGCAAAGTAATCCGGCGGATGCCAGCACAGCAAATAGAAAAAGCCTTCTGAAGCGATTCTTCATACGATCAAAAATATATGCTTTGTTGCGAAGCCGGAAAACCGGTTAACAAACATTAACAATGATTCGAAGAGCTTAACCGTCAGTCATAAATCACAGGATTATTTTTGAAAAAAGATAACTATGAAACGAATAGTTTTTCTCCTCATCTTATGGCAGACAAGTGCTGCCGCCCAGGAACTGGTCCCGGGAGACCGGATGCCTGATCTTGTTCTGCCAAAATCAATCAGCGGCGGTAAACAGAAAACAGTCAGCTCATTCAAAGGGAAGATACTGATCCTTGACTTTTGGGCCACCTGGTGCAGCCCCTGTATTGCAGCCATGAAAGACCTTGAAGACTACAAAAAGGAACTGGGCAGCCAACTGGAAGTGATCGCCGTGTCAGACGAAACGGAAGAGCGGCTCAAAAAGTTTAACAAGGTCAGGCCCAGCACACTGACCCTGGCGAGTGACACAGCCGGAAGCCTCAACAACTACTTTCCACACCGTACGATCCCCCACACGGTTCTGATAGGTCCAGATGGAAAAGTGTACGCCATTACCAACGCATCGAATATTACGCTCGATGTGTTGAAACTGGCACTCAAAAATGTGGCCATTCAATTGCCCGTAAAGAAAGATAATATGGGCTTCGATATCAACACTTATTTCAAAGCAGATTCTTCCATAGCACGGAATTTCAACTTACTCCCGTCTGTAGACGGTGCGGGCAGCATGAGCAAACGATATGTTGACGGGCCCTTCAAAGGCAGAAGATACACGATCGTGAATATGCCGATCGACGGATTGTTCAGGGAAGCTTACCAGAAAAGTTATGTGTCAGTGATCAACGAATATGATACCGTAAAACGTGCTTACGCGGATATGGAAAAATTCTGTCTTGATGCCTGGATAGAAACCGCAGACAAAAATCAATTGATGGCCTATATCCGCGAAGAATTGAAAAAGCATTTTATAGACGTGGAAGCTGTGCTGGAAAAAAGAATGCGTCCCGTTTTGCTGATCAAAGCAAAACCGGAAGCAGAAAAGCTGCTGAAGAAATCAACAGAACAATCGGATTTTTTTAATGCGGGCGGCGGTCATTTCGAGGGTAATGGCGTGAAAGCGGCCGCAATTGCAGATTATATGGAGAACTTTGGATTGTATAATGGAAGGGTATTGGATGAAACCGGTTTGAAAGGAAATTACGATATCTTTTTACAATGGCAACCGGAGAAAAAGGATGGATTCAAAAATGCACTGGAATCGTTGGGTTTGTATTGGGAGAAAGCGGAAAGAGAGGTTGAAATGTTGGTGCTCAAAAAACGATAGGACGCGAATGGTTCACGAATGAGCGCGAATGTACACGAATGCCCCGGAAATGAACCTGGCTTATCCGCTAATCGAGGTGGTTGAGAATGATTAGTCTCAACAGATTTGAAAGACAAAGCGCCCGTGAATGATCTGTTTATGGGCACTTTGTCTCTTGTTCATTGGGATTGCATTCCTACCGGGTAAAAACGCATGAATATCGTTGAAACAATAAGTACAAATGACCAGGGTCGCCATCCAAGCCAATCGGTGGTGATCAGTTCAATATTCAGCAGATACAGAGTAAGCTGTTTACCGGAACTACTGAACCCGGTTATGTATTTGGTCAGCCTGGTGCCCTCCCACATCTTCGTTTAGCCGGGATGTCTTCTTTGTGTCTTTCATAAAAAGATAAACTGATAATGATATGGCTATACAAGCCGTGACGTACCAATAAAAGTACGGCTCATGTCCAAGGTCTTTCAGCCAGAGTGCAATATATTCTGCACTGCCGCCAAAGATCGCAACAGTAAGCGCATAAGGAAGACCAACACCAAGCGCCCTTACTTCAGCCGGAAATAATTCCGCTTTCACGACTGCATTGATACTGGTGTATCCACTTACTATCACCAATGCCGCCATCAGCAAAAGAAATGCAACCGTCAATGAACTTGTATTACTCAACGCGGTAAGCAACGGAACGGTAAACAATACTCCGCATACACCAAATCCAATCAGCAAAGGACGACGGCCAATTTTATCTGATAACAAGCCAAACAGCGGTTGTAATAAAGCAAAAAGAAGCAGGGATATAAACGAAAGAAAGGTGGATTGCTCTTTTGTAAGATGCACCGTGTTCACAAGAAATTTCTGCATGTACGTTGTGTAAGTATAGAATGCAAGCGTTCCTCCCAATGTAAGGCCGGCAACGGTTAACACTGCTTTCGGATGCTTCATCAACTCACCGATCGTTCCCTTTTTCCGTTTTTGTTGCGCTGCATTATTTCCGAAAGCGGGTGTTTCATGAAGATTGCTCCGCAGATACAGTGCGATCACAGACAGTATAGCGCCGATCACAAACGGAATGCGCCAGCCCCAATCATGCAACTGCTGTTCGGTCAGTATGAGTTTTTGCAGAATAAGCTGAATACCGAGCGCGATCAGTTGCCCGCCGATCAATGTCACATACTGAAAGCTGGAATAAAACCCTCTCCGGTGATTGCTGGCCATCTCGCTGAGATAGGTGGCGGAAACTCCGTATTCACCGCCTACACTAAGCCCCTGCAGCAATCGCGCCAGCAGCAGGATCACAGGTGCGGCAAGCCCGATCGTATTATACGTCGGCGTCAATGCGATCAGCAGGGAACCGAATGACATCAGCAATACTGACCAGGTCATGGCCTTTTTTCTGCCTGATTTATCAGCCAGTCTTCCAAACATCCAGCCGCCGATCGGGCGCATCAGGAAACCAAGTGCAAATACACCGGCAGTATTCAGTAATTGAGCCGTTTCATTCTCCTTTGGAAAAAATGAGGAAGAAAAGTACAGCGCGAAAGCCGAATAGGCATACCAGTCGTACCATTCAACAAGATTGCCGATAGAGCCTCCGATGATCGCTTTTAATCGCTGAACCGATATTTTTTCTGTTGACATAACTGTTTTCATTACACGTTGCCCATCGCAACGAACAGTGAAAATAGAATAAAAACCGAGGGTTATGAAAGATGGGTAAAACCGGTAAAAACTGATCCCGGCATGCTGAACGACTAAAATCAGGGCACTGGTTGACCTTTATCATTCACAGCCGGTTTTCTCCCTGCTAGCTTTGTGTCATAAAAGTTATCAATCATGAAACATAATACAGCCCCAGCACTTCGCCACCCCGCAGCAATGCCTTTGACCGGCAAACCATCTTTATTCAGCGGAATCAATGCCTGGATCAAATCCAAAACTCCCTTTTTTGAAGAGAACAGGCTTGGCATCACTGCTACAGGTATTTTTCTCCAGGTGACTGCGGCGGCTGTGATGATCTGTCTGGCTGGTATGTCCGGTGCATCTCCGTTTGCATTTGGTGCAGGCATCCTGTTTGCGTTCCTCGCGGATAGTCTTGTGCTTGCACAGGCTTCTATGAAATGGGTGATCGGAACGATCGGCGCGAGCATACTGATCAATCTGGGACTCGCGGTGTATTTCGCATCTCTGTTGGTATAAGAAAAGTTCCAGATGTTCCAAAAGTCCCAGAGGTTTCAGAGGTTGCTACCGCGATTTGAAACGGTATTTGCAGGGTATCATTTCAATGAGAACAACTCTGGAACATCTGGAACTTTTGGAACCCCGTGGAACTCCTGGAACTTCTGGAACCCCTGGAACCTTTGTCCCTTACATCGGCGTACCCGGCCCGCTACCTCTGAAAAGAATAACGTATTGAAAAATGCCGGATGTGGCAGCGGTGGGATTGGTCGGTTTGAGCGACTGAAAACCGGTGACCACCGAGAGATCATTTGTGTGATTGAATGGACTGTCTGTACCGGTGAGGCGGAATAAGGTGATCGTGTTAGGCTGTGAGCATGCTTTCAGGTTTTCGATGCCTTTGATCATCATCATTGTGTTGTCGTTACTCAGGAGATACGGTACGTACCGCATATCAGTGGGAAAGCCGGGTGTTTCACTGATAAATTTATCAGCCGCCGTCTTTGGCATCATTGCTTTGATCGGGCCGATAAAAGGCATCATCATTTTTGATTCAAACACCATCATTTGCATAGAAGCAACTTTGCCGGTTGCTTTTTTATGTTTTACCAGCAATGAAGCAAACGGTTCAATTTTATTGAACCCTGTCTGCAGCGTATGGAAATAACCGATAAAGCCATACATTTTCTTATCCTCCCAGCCGTTGATCGCTAACTGGCTATCGAAATTCCTGAAGAAAACACTATCCCGTGTCATACCTGCGCCGATAAATCCGAGACTGGTTACCATATGTTTTAACAGAGGATAACGGTCTTTCAATTGCACTTTTAGCTTTGCTTCATATTTGATCAACTCAGGCAGAAATCTTCGCGCATAACCATTCAGTTCGGCATGCTGCGCGTTTGTTGCGTTCTTTGTCAGTAAAAGAAAAGAATCAACCGCGGCCTTCAAGGCTGGTTCTTTATAATGCTGTACCAGGTAAGACGCGTGTTCAAATATCAACGGATAATCCTGGTAAACATCCACGCCAACTATTTGAAATTTCTGATTGGCTGGCAGTTTTTTACAGAACTCATGCAAACCCTGAAACTTGCGGTAATTTTCCTGACTTGCCCATTGCGCCGTATCCGCTTTCCAGCTTGCCATGACCTTCATCAAAAGGCTGGTATCGCCATTCTGTAAAAAGCGGTTCAATAACCATGCTTTGGTCGCATCTACCTCAGCTATATAAAAACGAACGCCGGCCTTCTGGTAAAGATCTCTGAACAACGCAAGATCGACGGTCAGTGGAGCAGCACAGCCATGATTTTCCCCGAATAAAAAATATTGATGCCGGTAATAGTCCGCATCAAAAAGTTTGTTGCTGATATTATTTGTGTCCAGCATAGCTGAATTATTGCAAACAAAATTCCGGATGGAATCGGCCTGGGCGAAAATGGCCGCGGAAAACAGCAGCGAAATGAACAGTAATGAAAATTTCATGGTCTTTAGTTTTGGCGGCAGGCTCGTTATAGCAGATCATTAAATATAAGGAAGAAAGAGGAAAACGACCACAGTCCACGGACGACCAACCGCCGAAGGCTATTTTGCTTTTAATATCGCCTGACAACTGACGATTTCAAAAACATAAACTGGTACGCTTAGCAGCCTGGTGCCGCGGTCGGCGGTCGGTCATCCGCGGTCTCTCTCATCACACAATTACCCCAATTCATCACACGCTTTTCCTCAAAAAGAATCCCTGAATTATTCTTGCATAAATAATTCAAGCGATGAAAATCTGGTGGAGACAACAGGAAAGTTTATTTGCAGCAGGTGTTTTCCTGGTAATGCTGGTGGCGCATTTTATTTCAAGAGATGCTGATCTCACGCTCGCCTATTCCCAGGCAGCAAGGTTCAAAGAAGCCGGTGTACCGTATAATTATTTTCTGAATTCACTTTGTCCCGTTCTTCTTTTATTCGCGGTTCCGGCAACGCTGCTGATCACACTTAACTCCTGGCTGATCCCCCGTTTTGCCGGTCACCGGCACCGCGTGCTCCTGATCATTTCCTTTCTCCTTGCATCATGGTTCATATTATCCGCGGGGTTTTCATTATTTCATCTTTCAAAGTACCAATACCTGGCTGTTCACGAAGGATCTGCAGAATTCCAGCTGGAGTCAAGAAAGAATGGCGTAACCATGGGTAATATCGCCATGCTTATCTATTCGTTATATCTTGGTTTCAGGGAATCGATGATCATGTGGCTGGAACGGACGCAAGACCAATCGCCTTTCCGTATCATGGTCTGCAACAGGATCACGCTAGCCACGTTTGCATATCTGTTTATTATGATCTCGGGGATCACGTTCGGACTTTTCAAATCTGATGGAGCGGCCATCCTTTACCTGTTCGTCTTCCTCCCGGTTATCATCATTTGCCTGATGAATGTTTACCTGATCCTTCCACGGCTGAGTTCAAAAGACTACCCGCTCTTTAAAAAACTGCTGAAACTTGCCATCGTTCCTGCCATACTCACTTTTAGTGTATGGATGTTCTACACACTGTCAACCGGTCATTCCAAGCCTCAATATCCTGTTATACTATTTATTATTCTTTATGTAATAGCAACCCCGCTCTCCTGGTTATTTTATATCCAGCAGCGGGAAAAGATCAATAGTCTGCTCAATCTGGAAAAAAAACTGGGACGGGCCACTGCTGATCTCGCCTTCCTTCGCTCACAGATCAATCCGCATTTCCTGTTCAACACTTTGAACACCCTATATGGAACGGCATTGCAGGAACAGGCCACGCGCACGGCAAGCGGCATACAGCGACTCGGTGATATGATGAGGTTCCTACTGCACGATAACCACAGAGATACCATTCCTGTGATCCGTGAAGTGGAATACCTCCAGCATTATATCAACCTGCAAAGTCTTCGTATAGCAAATACCCAGGGTATCAGGATCGAAACGTCCATCAGCGATATGAACTGCGATCATTCCATTGCGCCAATGCTGCTGATCCCATTTGTAGAAAATGCCTTTAAACATGGGATCAGTTTGACAAAGCCTTCTTATGTCATGATCAAACTTTATTGTGATGAGAAAGGCATTTACCTCGACGTGGTGAACAGCCGCCATACCAATAAAGAAAATACCAGCGAGGAAGGTTATTCCGGCGTAGGTATGGAAAATGTAAAACAACGGCTGGCCCTTCTTTACCCGAACACGCATTCGCTTAAGATACATGAGGATGATGCGGCGTTTGAAATACATCTGTTCATCCGGCTTTAATTTGTTCAACAATACGCCAACAATCTAATCACCATACAATTTCATTAGCCATGAAAGAATTTTGTCTTGCATTATTACTTAGCTTTTTATTCAAACTGTCTTCCGCGCAGTGCCGCTTAACAGGCACGATCATTAACAAAAAGGAATCACCGCTGGAATTGATCCTTTTGTATGGCGATGGTCATTATGACGTGCCGTCGATCAAATTACCTGTGACCAGCTCCGGTAAGATCGATATGACTATCGACATCAAACAACCGGTGTTTGCATTGCTGAAATCAGTTGACTGGAGCAGGCGATTGCTGTTAAGTCCCAACCGTGAACTGCAATTGAACGTCAGGATTGATGAAGATGTGTTCATCAGATTTGCGGGACCTGCTGCCGCGGAAAACAATCTTGTACAACACAGCATTCTCGATTCGATCCCCTTTTTCATGAAGGATGGATCAGTGGACAATCCGTTCGGAAAAACATCATTATCCGAATGGAAAACCAGGATCGAAGAGCCGATGGACATGCAGATCAGTACTGCCACAAAGAAGATCAACCAGGCAAAAATCCCCTCATCAATCAAAAAACTACTGATCAGCGAAACCAATTATGCCTGGCAATGCCACCTGAATGATCTGACCAATAACAATATGAGCTGGGCGAAGAATCCCGAACGTGATACCATGCTTGATCTCGCGATGCACCGGTTGCAAAACCCCAACAGTGCACAACTCATCAGCGGTTTCTACGCCAATATGATCCTCGACCGTCAGATCCAATATCATATTAACCGTGTCGCGTTGGAAGCAAAACGCACAAAAGCAAAAGTGCCGGAAGTGATCAGTGCATTCTTCCATATGCCGTTTACAGAGATCGATAGCCTTGTAAGACTTTACGGTGAGCGTTACCTGGTAGACTGGGTCTATGCCAGGAACTATCTTCCAGGATCTATGCAGGATAAGATCTTGCTGAATAAGATCCTGAACGCCGCCGGCAATGCCAGCTTCAACACCTGCTCCTACCTGCTGGATACAATGAGTTATTATTTTCCCAATAGTCCTTATCTGTCCATTGCAAAAACGGAAGTTGATGCAATTGAAAAAAGACTTCGTCCAGAAGAGCAGAATACAAATATCCGCTTCCGCACACCTGGCTCAGTAAGCTCACTGACTGATCTGCTGAAGCCATACCCGGGAAAAATCGTGTACCTGGATATATGGGGAACCTGGTGCGGACCCTGCAAAAGCGAAATGAAATACGTACATGAGCTGAAGAAAAAATTCAAGGGAAGGGATGTGGTTTTTGTTTACCTGGATATGGACGATAACCTGAAAGATGCATCATGGAAAGAATATCTCACCTATTACGGCATCGAAGGCGAACATTACAGGATGACGAATGAAGAGATACAAGCCATCTGGAATGAAGTAAAAGCAGCTGGCGGTAAAACGGGTTTTTATCCAACTTATGTTCTGTTTGACCGCAACGGCAGGATCATTACCCCCGAAGCGGAGCGCCCAAGCAGCCAGGAAAAATTATATGCGCAACTCGATAAGGTTTTATAGTTTTATTTAATGATACGCGCAATCGCTATAGATGACGAGCCCATTGCACTGGAAGTGATCCGGCAACACTGTCAGCAAATACCGTTTATACAGCTTCAGGCAAGCTTCACCAATCCTGATGAGGCAATGAACTGGCTGAAGCAAAACGAAATTGATCTGTTGTTTCTTGATATACGTATGCCCGATATTTCAGGCATCGATTTTTTGAAGACACTAAACCCTGCACCGCCCACAGTCTTTACAACCGCACACAGTGAACACGCGGTGCAGAGTTTTGAACTGGACGCACTTGATTACCTGCTGAAACCGTTCTCCACAGAACGGTTTTTAAAAGCCTGCCAGAAAGCGAAAGATTGGCTGGATATGAGAACAGCTGCAGCAAAGGACCGGTCGCTATTTATTAAGACAGGATATGAGCAGGTGAAAGTTTTGCTGGAAGAGATCATGTACGTTCAGAGCGCGGGAAATTATGTACAGTTCATTCTCACGAATCAGAAAAAGATAATGTCGCGATCAACCATGGCGGAAACAGCTGCGATGTTACCAACGGAAAGTTTCGTGCGGATACACCGGCAGTATATCGTTGGAAAAAAGCATGTAAAAAAGATCGATAAGAACGGAGTGATGGTGGAAGGCACCAGTTTGCCCGTTGGTGCAGGGTATGGGTTGGATTTTGGATGAGTAGTTGATGGCTCCAATTTTTACCTGAAAGGCATCACATCGCACACGCCAGGCAGTTAATCCAATGGCTCACCAGAATGACATATCACTCAAAACTGGTTTCCCGTTCTTGCAAAGAGTAGTTATTTCGCAGCACCAGCGAACGCTCTTTGACATTTCCCTTACAACCCAAATGGATAGGTCTCCGGCATTTTATGACCATCCGCTTTATTGTGCATCGGGTGCAGTGCGCTTGTTTTATCTATATATAATAATGCATTGTATCGTCTTGGAAGAACGGATGGCACATAGTTACCGTGCCGCTCCTTTTTGGGATCATATACAACGCCGATCGCGCGATGACCGGTAAGTGCGAGGCGCGAACGCCACGGTTCTTCATCCAATAAAATAAAACCATCAGTCTTTAATTCATGGTGCAGGATCGCCTCAATACTTTTCTCCTGCGCTTTGGGCATGTCAAATTCACGGAGCGGGGCACCCCAGCTTTCGGCAGCAATCACAGATCCGGCATAACTGCTGAAACCCGCGAGATAAACATTCTCTTCGCCATATCTTTCCCGCGCAAGCTGCCCGGTATTCACCGTGCCGCGAATGATCATATCTGTTGCTCTTGCATCCCCTATATGTGTGTTATGTTCCCATACAATAGCTTTTGAACGATTACCATGGAAACTGATGAGCCGCTCAAGTGTTTCCATCATATGTCTGTCGCGGATATTCCAGCTGCTGTCGTTAAACTCCATCATGCTCCGGTAATATCGCTCGGCATTCACCGTGATCAATGCATTTTGCTCTGCGTTAAAGCCAGCTTCACTGTCTCCGTCATAAAAAGGCGCACGGAGCCTGATCTGTTTCAGCAGATCGATCACTTCGTCGCGGCAATTGTGTTCAGATAATGAAAAGCGGGCGTATTGTTGCTCATCTTCATTGTACGGTTCAAAACAGGTAATCGCGTTTTTTACGTATAACGCCGCTTCTTTATCATGCATATCAAGATACCCGATCATGGCTTTGAGAGAATCCCAGAGGCTGTAAACATCAAGACCATAAAAACCAATTTTTTCACCTGGTGAAAGATCAGCGTTGTATTCCCTCAGCCACTCGGCTAATGCGGCTACTTCCCAGTTGGCCCACATCCAGGTCGGCCAGCGATCAAAATGGCCAAGTACGTTGGCAATATCAGCGCCTCCATCGGTATAGCCTTTCACATAACGGTTCAGCCGGTAACAATCCGGCCAGTCGCCCTCTACAGCTATAAATCGGAAGCCCTTCTCCCGGATCAGGCGTTTCGTAATGGCAGAACGCCAGGTATAATACTCGTGCGTACCGTGCGAGGCTTCGCCAAGCATGACAACAGGCCTTTCGCCGATATCCTGCAGTAAAGGCTCAAGGCTTGAGCTATTAATCAACGGATACATGAAGGTTTATTAAAACTGCAACAATTATTATACCCTGCGGATCGGCCTTAGAAAGCCCGGCTCCCGAACCGATGAGGGGAAATAAATAAACAAGATGGGCAATAAAGTCAGACATTAAAAAGTAAAACCAAGATCACCCTTCTTATTGGTTGGGCTGAAAAAAGGAAGTCCCCGCTTCTCAGCTCTTGCTTTGCTTTTTATTTTTTTAATCCCGGAAACTCATCCCTTTAACACCCCGTTAGCCACAGTTCATTAAAAAAAACTTTGATCTTATCTTAAAATCCTCTACTTTGCGTCAAATTAACGCAAACAGATGAAAGCATTTGATCAATACCGGAATCCTTCCCTTGCAGTCGACCTGGTGGTTTTCGGTTATTATGAGAACAGCCTGAATGTGTTATTGCTGAACCGTAAGGAGGAGCCATTTAAGAACAAATGGACTTTGCCCGGTGCATTTCTGCAGATGCATGAAACATTTCAGGATACCTGCCACCGGATCCTTGATACGAAACTGGGAATGGCGAATTTCTATATGGAGCAGCTGTATTCGTTTGATGATCCGGCGCGTGATCCGCGTGGTCGTGTGATCGCTGTCTCTTATTATGCACTGATCAACCCGGGCAAATTTGAGATCGTAGCGGGAAATATGGCAAATGATGTAAAATGGTTTTCGGTGGAAGAGTTACCCAAACTGGGCTTTGATCACCACAGGATCTTTGATACCGCGCTGAAGCGCGTCCGCTCAAAGATCCTGTATGACCCGGTGGGCTTTCAACTGCTGGATGATGAATTCACGATGCCCGAATTACATCATCTCTATGAAACCATTCTGCAGGTCCCGATCGACCGGCGCAATTTCAGGCGAAAGATCCTTGACTCGGGATATCTAGTCAGCACCGGAAAACGGGAAGGATTACAGAACAGACCACCTGATCTGTTTAAATTCAACAAACAACTTAAACCAAATAAATTTCAAATAAATATTGACCTGTCATGAAAGTATCACCTATCATTTTAAAAGATGGTTATAAAGTAGGACATAAATTTCAGTACCCGGATAACACCACACTTGTTTATTCAAACATGACTCCGCGTAAAGCCAGGAACCCGGCAGTCAATGAGATCGTTTTCTTTGGCCTTCAATATTTCATTAAGGAATACCTGATGAAACAATTTGATGAATTGTTCTTCCGGCAACCTAAAGAAGAAGTGATCAAAACTTATGCGAGACGGCTGGATAATTACCTCGGAAAAGACAGCATTACCTATGACCATATTGAACAGTTGCATGATCTTGGTTATTTGCCATTGGAGATAAAAGCAGTGGCAGAAGGAAGTCTTGTTCCAATGCGGGTCCCCATATTCACTATCAGGAATACAAAACCTGAATTTTTCTGGGTGATGAATATGCTGGAGACTGTATTGAGTGCGATCATCTGGAAACCCTGTACGTCCGCAACAACAGCTTTTCAATACCTGAAGACGTTCACAAAATATGCAAATGAAACGGTAGGTAAAGATGCAAGCTTTATTCCCTGGCAGGGGCATGATTTCTCATTCCGCGGTATGAGTGGGATTGAAGATGCGATCCCTGAGCGGTGGTGGTCACCTTTTATCATTTGCAGGTACGGATACGATCCCTGCCATCGATTTCCTGGAGCAATATTATAATGCGGATTGCGAGAAGGAACTGATCGGTGGATCTGTGCCCGCAACGGAACATAGCGTGATGTGTATGGGAACGCAGGGTGATGAGATCAATACGTTTGATCGCCTGATCTCAAAAGTTTATCCGGCTGGCATTGTGTCTATTGTAAGTGATACCTGGGATTTCTGGCGGGTGATCACAGAATTCTTACCAGCACTTAAAACAAAGATCATCGCGAGAAATGGTAAGGTGGTGATCCGGCCCGACAGTGGAGATCCTATAAAGATCATTGTGGGTGATAAGAACGCAATACCCGGCAGCCCGGAATACAAAGGCGCGATCGAATGTATGTGGGAAACATTTGGCGGAACGATCACGGAAAAAGGATTTAAACTGCTGGATGGTCATATCGGGCTGATCTATGGCGATAGCATTACCACGGAAAGACAGGAAGCAATATTGCAAGGATTAAAAGAAAAAGGATTTGCGAGCTATAATGTGGTATTGGGGATCGGTTCTTATACTTATGAGTATGTAACACGTGACACATTCGGGTTTGCTATGAAAGCAACATACGGTGAAGTGAATCACGAAGGCCGCGATATATTCAAAGATCCGAAGACCGACGACGGCACCAAAAAGTCCGCGAAAGGTCTGATGCAGGTCTATCGGGATCCAAACACGGGCAAACTTGCGGTAAAGGATCAATGCACCTGGGAGGAAGAAGGAAAAGGAGAATTGAAAACAGTATTTAAAGACGGAAAGCTGATCATTGACTGGACCTTGCAGGAGATACGGGATAAAGTCAAAGCGCAGCTTTGAAACAGGCCGCGGACAGCAGCAGTGGGCCGCGGTCCATTAAAAGAAATTAAAATGAAACTTGAATTGGAGAACTATGAAGCATCGAGAAAGATGTTGCCTGGTTCGGGGCAACAGATCGTTGCCCAGTGTACAGAAGACGAATTGGTGGTTTATCAGGCGTATAAGCCATCGACAGCGAAATATTCGGTAGAGCACCAGGAATTGGGCGGACCGGAGTTCAGCTATAACCGCATGTCGTGGATCAAACCGAATTTTCTTTGGATGATGTTCCGGTGTGGATGGGCAGAAAAGAAAGACCAGGAACACGTACTGGCGATATGGTTGAAGAAAACCGCTTTGATCGAAATACTGGAAAATGTAGTTACTACAAACTTTGATCTGAGCCATCACACTGACATGGATAAATGGAAAGAAGATCTTAAAACAAAACAAGTGCAATTACAGTGGGATCCGGATCATGATCCGTTTGGTAATAAGTTAACAAGAAGGGCAATGCAGCTCGGATTGAAACGTCAGATGCTGAGGAATTTTGGTAAAACATACATTAGCAGGATCGAAGACATCACCCCATTTGTAAAAGAACAGAAACAATTACTCGATAACGGAAAGTTGAGTGAACTAATAGTACCGGTTGAAAGAGTCTGGAAAATCGGCAACCCGGAACTGGAACACCGGATAAGAATTGATCATGGAAACGATAACACTTTATAGACCTGTCGGAATAAAAGAACTGGAGTTGATACAGTATTCCGGCTGGAAAGAATTCCCGCCACGACTATACTGGCAACCGATCTTTTACCCGGTGCTGAATCAACCGTACGCAGAGCAGATCGCTGTGCAGTGGAATACAGATGATGAAGCATCAGGATATTGCGGAATAGTTACAAGATTCGACGTGGCGAAAAAGCATTATGACCAGTATGACATTCAGAACGTCGGTGGTGAAATGCACAACGAACTCTGGGTCCCCGCTGAGAGACTTGCAGAATTTAATCAGCATATTATCGGAGCAATTGAGGTGGTGAACGTATTCTTTGGAGAAAAGTTTGTGATGCCGGCAAATGATGAACTGGTTCGTATATTCAAAAGATTCAAAGATGAAATACAATAACAGGTGGCTGATCGGACAATTTGAGCAGGACAGCCGATCTATAAAATTTCTTTACTTCTGGGGACATCAACCCGCGAAAGACGGCTCAGTAACGAAGAGTTGTTTCAGCCAGTGGTGGGTCTCCCCTTTTGAAATGGACGGAATGCGCTATTCAACTGCTGAACATTGGATGATGGCCTGTAAAGCGAGAATGTTCAACGACAACACAACGCTGGAAAAGATCCTGAGAGCCACCACCGCTCCCGAAGCTAAAAAGCTAGGAAGAGAGGTACAGCATTTTGATCCGGAAATTTGGGATAAAGAAAAATACAATGCCGTAGTAAAAGGGAACCTCGCGAAATTCTCATCAAGCGAAATGCTGAAGGAGTTTCTTATTAAAACCGGTGAACAGGTCATTGTGGAAGCCAGTCCGGTTGACAGCGTTTGGGGAATCGGACTTTCGGCAGAAGATCCAAATGCCGGTAATCCTTCAAAATGGAAAGGTGAAAATCTGCTGGGCTATGCGTTGATGGAAGTGCGTGATATATTAAGTGAAAAGTAATGAATAAAAGAAATTTTGCAAAAGATATTCTCTTAGGTGTAGCCGTCGGCGATGCTCTTGGCGTTCCGGTGGAGTTCAGGTCAAGGGAATATCTGAAAAATAATCCAGTGACCAGGATGATCGGATTTGGTTCGCATCATCAACCACCCGGAACCTGGTCGGATGATAGTTCGCTTACATTTTGCCTTGCACAAATGCTGACTGGCAAATACGACCTAAAGCGTCTTGCAACATATTTTTGCGAATGGAAGCACAACGCATACTGGAGTGCTCACGGATCGGTCTTTGATATTGGAATTTCCACAAGTCATGCGATCAGCCAACTTGCCCAAGGAGTTCCTCCGACAGAAGCCGGTGGCTCCGATGATGGTGATAATGGAAACGGATCGCTGATGCGCATCCTCCCACTTGCATTGATCCTTGAAGAACTTCCGATTGATAAGCAGTTTCAGCGGGTGAAAGATGTATCATCGTTGACACACGCTCATATCAGATCTGCTTTATGTTGCTTTATTTATCTACAGATTGCTCTCGCACTTATGCGTGGCTCAACGATTGCGATGGCAGTCAAAGAGGCATGTTCTTTGGTCAATCAATTTCTTGACGAAACAGCAACCTGTACAAATACTGAAAGACGAATTCTGTCAAGAATACTGGAAGGGAATCTAGAAGTGTTGGAAGAATCACAGATCTCTTCATCCGGTTACGTAGTAAGTACGCTGGAAGCAGCACTATGGTGTTTATTAAGAACAAACACCTTTGCCGATGCAGTGCTAAAGGCAGTCAACCTGGGAAGCGATACCGATACCGTTGCGGCTGTGACCGGCGGTCTTGCTGCTCTTTATTATAAATGGGAATCTATACCTGACGAATGGTTACAGACTCTGGCGAAAAGAAAGGAAATCGAAGAGCTGGCAGATCTGCTTGATAAAAAAACAAGAAAATAATGTCAAGAACAATTGTAATAGGCGATATACACGGAGGTTTCAAAGCTCTTCAGCAATTGATCGGACGTGTATCTCCCCAGGAAAACGACCGCCTGGTCTTTCTTGGCGACTATGTTGATGGTTGGTCTGAATCTGCGCACGTGATCGAACGCCTGATACACCTGGAAGCAAGTCATGATTGCATTTTTATAAAAGGTAATCATGATATCTGGTGTGAAG
Organism: Citrobacter freundii; assembly: GCA_003243445.1. Taxonomy (GTDB): domain Bacteria; phylum Bacteroidota; class Bacteroidia; order Chitinophagales; family Chitinophagaceae; genus Terrimonas_A. Next base: position 125,290 of record QFQQ01000006.1, on the reverse strand, counting down.
AATGGCTCGCCGGCGGAAAACCCAACAGGGAGTGGCTTTTTCATGGCGGAAAAGAAACAATTGAAAGTTATGGCAACTTCGATCAGCAGCAAAAGAAGACGCACCTGGAGTTTTTCAACAGGCTGAAAGATTATTATACGGATGAACAAAACCGTCTTTATATTCACGCCGGGTTCACCTCTATGCATGGACCGGCAAAAGAACATTACGCGTCTAACTTTAATACGGATCGAACACTTTGGGAAATGGCAAGGACAATGGACCAGCGTATTTCAAAAGACAGCAAACTTTACCCAAAACGTTTACTTCATTATAAAGAGATATTTATCGGACATACACCAACGGTCTATTACGATACGACCGTACCCATGAATGGCTGCAATGTGTGGAATGTTGATACAGGCGCAGCATTTACCGGCCCGGTTTCCGCTATTGATGCAGATACCAAACAATTCTGGCAAAGCGATATTGTCCAAATATTATATCCCAACGAAAAAGGAAGAAATAAATAATAACATGAAAACATTCAACCTTATTGATCCGGCAAAATCGGATTTTGTATTTAAAACGATGGCTTTCCCGGACAGTCAGCCGCATATAAAAATAGATGCCACGAGCGCGGAAGGAATCGACAAAACCATGCCCGTGCGCATCCTCACGCGTGTTTCCAACGCAAATGATCTGCTGACAGCGCTCTTTGTAAAGAACACACTTGACTATTGGGAGTTTGAAAAGATCGAACTACATGTCTCCTATCTTCTCGCGGCCCGGATGGACCGGGTAATGCTGGATGGAGAACCATTCTCCCTGAAAGTGATCGCAGGCATCATTAACCTGGCCGGATTCAGCAAGGTAAAGATCTTCGACCCGCATTCAGAAGTCTCCACGGCATTGATCGATCGTTCTTATGCTGTAACAAATCACGCGTATGTAAAAGATGCACTGGAAGATTATCTGTTGAAAAATAAAACAGCCGCCTATACCCTGGTGTCACCCGATGCCGGCGCATTGAAAAAGATCCACAAGCTCGCACACTTTTTACAGGTGGATAACGTGGTTGAATGCATGAAAGAAAGAGATTTGAAAACGGGCGCTTTGACCAACTTTAAAACGACAACAGAGAGCCTGGATGATCAGACCTGTTTTATCATCGACGATATCTGTGATGGAGGTGGAACATTCGCCGGGACTGCGAAAATGCTGAAAGAAAAAAGCGCGAAGAAAGTGATACTGATCGTATCGCATGGCATTTTCAGCAAAGGAATAAAGATCGAATCTGTAGATGAGATCTATACAACGGATTCATTCAGAACAGTAGAAGGCGTGAATTGTTTTCCTGTAAGCAAATACCTCCAGTAAGAAGCTAAAAAAAAGAAGGGGATACATTTTGCATCCCCTTTCATGATCATTTTATTTTGATAGGCCTTAAACACGCTGTTGAGAATTTGTCGACATAAAACTGACTGTTGTTGTTTTCTCTTATTTCGACGTTCATTCCCCGGTCGCCAGGCACCGTGCTGTTCAGCAATTTGATATAGATCGTATCCATTGCCTGAACAGCTTTTGGAAACACGATTGAATAATTGCCCGCAGCATCTGGCTGAATGGCATTGCCGTTCTTGTCCACCACCGCGAAGTCCTGCCCCACCACCGCTAATGGATACGGTGTGTCAACACCACCCACTTTCTCAACGATCTGGCTTATTCCGTAAAAAGCAACCGCATCATAATTGCGTACAAAGGTGGAATAGAATTGAACCGGGAATTTGAGCAATGCTGTTTGCGTACGTTGCACAGTCTGACCCGTATTATTATTAGGCACATATACCGCATAATAATGATGGTCGAATTCAGACAGGCCAGCTGGATAATCTTTGTCTTCGCAAGAGCTGAGTACCGCTGCACCCGCGAACAATAACATGATATATTTTGTGAACTTCATTTTCTTCATTTTTAAGTTTACTGCCAATTTGGATTTTGCTTCACGTTGCCATTGCTCAGGTTGATCTCATTAACCGGAACGGGATAGAGATAGTCCCTGTTCGCGCGGAATGTACGCGTAGCTACGGTTTCAGCAATGATCACACCATCAGCATTCAGGTTAAGTGAATTTGCATTTGTACCGGGCCAGTCGGCAGCAACATATTTTGCTCCAAGTATATTTTGCGGCAGAACGGTTTCAGCCGTTTTCCAGCGGATGATATCTGGATAACGGAATCCTTCCATCGCAAGTTCAACAGATCTTTCCCTGCGGATCTCTTCGCGCATGCTCAGGTTGTTTGTGGCAACAAAAGCATTTGTCAGTTTTACATTCAGACCAGCTCTTCTGCGCAGAGCATTCACCGTGCGCTCAAGATCTGCATCGCTGATCGCATTGTCTCTTTCATACAATGCCTCTGCCAGCGTGATCAGCACTTCACCGTAACGGATCAGGATGCGGTCAACAGTAGCCGCGCCATTGATGGTCTGGTCTTCGATGTTGAAACCTTTCTTGGCAGCGTATCCTGTTCTTGAGCCCAATGACGTTGTCGGAACCCATGGCCCTTTATAAGCGGCCTCACCGGATTTGAATACGGTAAAACCCAGTCTTGGATCACGATTTTCAAAAATGGTATTATAAGATGGCTCAGTCCCTTCCGGAACGAACAAAGGAGACTTTGTTGCCGATGGTGTATTGTCGGTATTGTACGCCGGCAGACCATCTGTGTACAGATATTGACGAAGCAGGTTACGTGTTGGCGCCATACGGCCATTCTCCAGATCTCTTGAGTTATTATGACCAAGGATCAGGTTTGAATTGCTTACTCCAAAGATCTTTACGAGGATGTTCTCGGTATTTGCAGGCCCCTCACCGGCCTGAACGAACAGGTTGCCATAGTTTGCATAAAGCGCATGACCCTGTGTCAACACCTGCTCAGCCGAAGCCACTGCTATCTGCAGGTGAGGCTGAGGGTCTCCCTCGTTATGAAATTTCGCCCAAGTACCTGCAAAGAGTCCGGCTCTTGCCTTCAATGCCCAGGCACTGCTTTTTGTTACGCGGCCATACTGTGCAGCCGGTAATGCTGCGCGAGTTGGCAGCCATTGCGCTGCGAAATCGAGGTCTTCATAAATGGCCGCCATCACTTCACTGCGTGGCGTGCGGCCCATGAACAATTCAGGGGAATTATAATCCAGTGTTTTCAATACAAGCGGAACATCACCATAACGTTGAACAAGCAGCAGGTAAGCATACGCGCGGAAAAACCTTGCTTCACCAAAGTAACGATTACGGATCGCCTCAGTTACAGCTGCTTTTGTTCCTTTCTCCAGGATATTATTGGCTGTGAATATCTCGTCATAACGATCGCTCCAATCAGCGCTTGTTCCCGGCACATTCCAGGTTCCATTGCTGATGGAATTCGGAGTTTGATTCAATGCGTCATCCGCACGATTATCTATCCAGAATGCATCAAGCTGTTGATAAAGTCGGTTAGCAGCTGTCTGCAAATCATTTTCCGTGTTCCAGAATTGCGAATCGGAAAGACTGCTTTCCGGTGTACGGTCGATTGAGCAGGCCGATAAGGTTGTCACGGCCATCAGTGTTATATAAAAATATCGGTTAAACTTTTTCATGTTCTTCTCTGATTAAAGGGTGAAGCTAAGACCAAAGGATATCGTGCGATAGAACGGATAAGCAGTAGCACTAACGTTGTTGCCAACTTCCGGATCAAATACGCTGAGCACCTTGGTTGACTCCCACAGATCCTGACCTGATACATACACTTTCATATCGCGGACATATTTTCTGTTGATAGGAAGCGTGTAGCCGATCTGTATATTTTTCAAACGGAGATAGTTTCCGTTCTGCGCCCATCTGTCAGATGCCAGGTAGTTGTGTGCACTTGTCTGATACATTCTTGGAAAGTATGCGTCATGATTATCCGGAGTCCAGCGATCCATATGGATGGTCCATGGCATATCAGCAGTACCAAAGAATGGAGACAATGTACCCTGATCAACCAGGAATGTGCGTTTCAATGCCCCCTGGAAGAATACAGAAAAGTCAAACCGCTTGAATGTGAAACCAAGATCAAATCCATAAGTATAACGTGCGTTGGTGGTACCGAGATAAACCAGGTCACCAGGGTTGGTTGGATTTGCATCACCGTTGCTGATCTTACCATCACCATTCAGATCGAGGTATTGGATATCACCGGGTCCGATTAATGGGAATAGTGGAGTAACTTTTGATTTGTAAGCATCCACCTCAGCCTGCGAGTTGAAATAACCAGGCGCGGTGCGATAACCCCAAACTGTGTTCAATGGATATCCTTCGAGGAATTCAACCACACCAGGTCCGCCGATGTTTGCGGCTGCATTATATTTTACCAGTTCATTCTGGTTATCGGAAATATTAAATCCGACGCGATACTCCAGGTTTTTACCGATATGATCCCTCCACTTAATTTCCAATTCCGTGCCCCAACTTTTTAATTCACCTACGTTAAATTTCGGAGTTGTAATACCGATGATGTTTGGCAGATTCAACGAAGCCAGCATATCGATATTGCGCTTAATATAATAATCTGCCGTGATGGTCAATCTATTTTTCAACAACCCTATATCAACACCGAAGTTTAATTGGCGAACTGTTTCCCAGGTAACTTCTGGAGAAGCCAATTCCGGCTGATAAAAATATTGCGTCCGAACGCCGTTAAATACCAGATTATTGCTTGTTGTAAGCCCGCTCGTCAGGAGAGGAATATAAGGATAGAGTTTTAAAGGCGCACCGTTACCTAAACTTCCCCATGAAGCCCTCAACTTCAGGTTATCAACAAAACTCAGATTATCCTTGATAAAATTTTCTTCACTCACTCTCCATGCCGCAGACATTGAAGGGAAGAAATCCCAGCGGTTTTGCGGAGCGAGACGTGAGCTGCCGTCATAACGGTAAGAAGCTTCGAACAGGTATTTCCCCCTGAAGTTATAGTTGAAGCGGCCGAACAAAGATCCTAGTGCCCAGGTTTCAACGTTGTTAGAGCTGGTGGTGAGCAAAGGATCACCGAGACCGATCGCAAAGAAATCGTTTGTAACCATCTTCTTTGCATTGGCCGTGAATTCATCTTTGCGGTACTCTTCGTACGATGCACCCTGCATGATCTTGAAATCATGATCACCGGTTTTATAGCTGTAGGTGAAATAACCCTGGAGATTGTTCTGATAAGCTTTGTTCTTTGTCATGGTGATGGAGTTCGGATCATTCACACTGAAACGAACTGTGTTGGCCGTACGGCCGTACCAGAAAAGGCTGCGGCTGTTATTCTCCATGTTGTAATTGCTTTGATTTCTCCAGCCAACTACATCAAATGTCAATCCTTTTACCACATTCTTTACCTGGATACCTAAACGACCGGTGAAAGTTTCATAGTCACGTTTTTCCATACCGGCATTCTTTTCAATATCTACAGCATTGATCTGAAGATCACCATTGTAGATCTGTCCATTTATTGGTTCCGGTGTATACAGTGATTGTCTTGCACGGCTGCGATAAAGCCTGTTGATGATCTGGTCTGTTCCAAATGAATTCTCACGAACCACAGAACCGATGTAACCAGTCACAAGATTTACACTAACGTATTTGTTCAGCTCGGCATTGATATTAAGCTTCAGGTTTGTTCTGAAGTTGTCATCAGGTCCGTAGCGCATTACGCCATCTCTTTTATAATAAGAACCGGAAAGAAGATAGTTCAGGTTTTGCTGTCCACCGCTTACATTCATTGAATAATTCTGCATGTGATTGATCTTATCCATGCCTTCTTTTAACCAGTTGTTGTTGCCATAGTATTCCCATCTGTCCTGTGTCGGATTGGGGCGAACAGAAAAGTTAGGGTTCATCAGCCACTCGATCTGTTCTGCATTGAATTCTGCTGTACCCGTTGCATTTTTTCTTGACTCATCGATCAGGATCTGCTCATCCCATGAATTCAACCGCTCAGGCTGGCGGGCAGTGATGTTCACACCGTAATAGCTGTTGAAGCCGATACGCGTTTTACCTGCTGTACCTTTCTTTGTGGTGATCAGGATCACACCACCAGCGGCGCGTGCGCCATAGATCGCAGAAGCAGATGCATCTTTCAAAACAGAGATCGACTCCACATCATTTGCATCGATCAGGTTCATGTCCTGTTCCACTCCATCCACCAGCACGAGTGCGTTGGATCCGTTCACAGAAGTAAAACCACGAACACGGACACCCAGTCCTTCCGAACCAGGTTTACCACTTCCTCTCAACACAGTTACACCAGGAAGAACGCCCTGCAATGCCGCTGTTACGTTTGGAACCGGGCGATTGATCAGGTCTTTACCTCCTACCTGTGCAACCGCACCACTAAGATTTGCTTTGCGTTGTGTACCATAACCGATCACTACCACGTTCTCCAGTGATTGCGGATTCTCCGTCATATTCACAGTAATGGATTCTTTTGCATCAACCGTTTGATCAATGCTGTTATAACCAGCATAGGAAAACGTCAATACAGATCCAATTTCTGTTGCAATGGAGAAAGCTCCTTTGGAGTCGGTAACAGTACCGTTGTTGGTTCCTTTTACAGTCACATTTACGCCCGCCATCGGAGAGCCTTTTGCATCATTGACGATACCACTTACGGTTCTCGTTTGTGCAAAAACTACTGCGCTGTTTAGTTGGACAATTAATAACAGGGAAAAACATACAAGACATTTCCACGCACGGAAATGCTGAATGCCAGAGAAGGATTCGATTCTCATACAGCAATCGTTTTTGTTTACAGTTAGATTCTCAAAATTAGTTACAGCACCATTAAGCCATGGTGCAGGCGGTTTACGGTCATCGTTCTTAAACATGCCTGAAGAAGAGCAGTTACAGACTATCTAAAAAAGAAGAGAAGCTGTCACTTGTTGCCTTGAACAACAAGCCAGCTTATCGGATTCTTAGAACGGTGATAGTAATTCCGCTGTTAAATTGTTTAAATTTTGTTATACCGGGAACGAAAACGCTTCCTTTTTTTACGAAAACGTTTTCTAAAACGACTAAAAAAACAATATCTTGGCTGAAAGTTGAACCTTTATCATGAAATCTGTGAACCTGAAAGAGCTTGCGCAACAACTGAATTTATCTATCTCAACTGTTTCGAAAGCACTTAATGACAGTTACGAAATCACTCCCGAAACCAAGCGACGCGTACAGGAGCTCGCTGATGCCTTACACTACCAGCCCAATCCTTATGCACGCAGTTTGCGTAAGCAAAAAAGCAAAACGATCGCGGTGATCATTCCCGAGATCGCCAATAATTTCTTCACGCTGGCGATCAACGGCATTGAATCCATTGCCAGACAACACGGCTATCACGTACTTATTTATCTTACACATGAAGATTATCAGAAAGAAGTTGAGATCACACAATTATTGCAGAATGGAAGAGTGGATGGCGTGCTGATGTCCCTTTCATCCAACAACAACGAGAATCAGCATCTTTTTGACCTCCACAAAAAGATGTTGCCGCTGGTTTTCTTTGACCGCGTGTTTGAAGATCTTGAAGCGGCCAAGGTTACGACGGATGATTATGAAAGCGGTTATAAGGCGACAGCGCATCTTGTGGAGCAGGGCTGCCGGCGGATAGCACATCTTGCCATTCCCAAAGATCTTTCTATCGGTAAAAAAAGAATGGAAGGATATCTGCAGGCATTGAATGATCATAATATACCTATACAGGAGGATCTGATCATTCATTGCAGCGATAATCAGCAGATGAATTATGCATTCATCCGGGAATTGCTGGAGAGAAAAGACAGGCCTGACGGCGTATTTGCTTCAGTGGAAAAACTGGCGATCAACACATACCAGGCTTGTTCAGAGCTTCGCATTGCTATTCCGGAAGAAGTAAAAGTGATCAGCTTTGCAAACCTCGAGACGGCCGCATTTCTCAATCCTTCTTTAACAACCATCACGCAACCGGCATTTGAAATTGGAAAACAGGCCGCTGCTATTTTATTTGAGGCGATCAAAATGAAGAATATCAAGAACCATTATTCGATATTGAAATCGGTGTTGATCAAACGAAAATCTACAGGCTGCTGATACTGCAAAGTAAAAAATCAAAAGTAAAAATTAAAAAACCATACAGGTATAAACCCAGTCAGCTCAGGCATTTTTACTTTTTACTTTTGACTTTTGATTTTTGACTTTTTACTTTACAGACCGTTGCCGTTTTTCCTCCCGGAATAAAGCAGAAGTTGTAAGTGATAGTATAAGGCTGAATAATAATCCATGCCAGAAAGAATCAACCTGGAAATCCCTGATCCATTCTCCGGCGATCATTACCATCAGTGTATTGATCACGAAGATAAATAGCCCGAACGTGAAGATGGTGAGCGGCAGCGTGATCAGGATCAGCAGCGGGCGGAGAAATACATTCAGCAGGCCCAGTACAATTGCAAATATGATCGCGGTACCATAACTCTTTATATGTACGCCGGGTAATACCTGTGAAAGAAGATAAGCGATGGCGGCAATCACCAGCAGGTGCAGGATCAATCTCATGGTCTACTTATTTATCAGATAAAAAATTCGGTTCTTAAGTGAATTAACGCAAAAACATGGCTGAATGATATACCAGATCGCCAAGTGAATACCAATCGTTCACCGTTTCTTTTCTGTTCATCATTCCTGCGATCATCGTAAAGATCGCGGCTGGTCTCCGTCCTTCATTTCTCAAAAACCGGATGGAGGTGTCGCCGGCTGACTTTGAAAACTTGATACCGTCTGCTGAACTCAGCAAAACATGATGATAAAACCGGGTGAGTTCAAATTCCGGCTTTCTCATCAGCCCGGCCAGGTACAATTGAGCCAGCGTTGAGTCCCAAAGATCTGCTCCTCTTACGATCAGATCGATTTTCCAGTACAGGTCATCGATCATTGATGTCAACTGGTAAGCCGGAAAGCCATCTTTTTTACGTACGATAAAATCCTTCATCACAGATGGCAGTGGTTGCTGAATAGTGTTCCCGTCAATTGTCTGCACACTCAGCACGCGTTCATCTGTTTTCAACCTCCAGGCAACACCCGGCTGATCAAGCGGGATCTGTTTATCGCGACAGGTACCGGGATAGGCGCCATTCACCGCATCAGATGCGAGTTGAGACCGGGAGCAGGTGCAGGCAAATACCGCATTGCTCCTTCTCAGTTCATCGAGCGCATCATTGTACAAATGTAGCCTGTGTAATTGTGAAAATTTTGTTTCAAATATTGAAAGATCTGCCGGTCCCTCCTCCCAGGGAATTTCCAGGAAACGGAGGGTATCGAAAATGTCCTGTACGTATTCCGGTTGTGTGCGTTCCCTGTCAAGATCATCGATGCGAAGCAGCAGTCTTGCGCCTGAGGTCCTGGCCAGATAGGCCGTAACCGCGAATGAAAGCACATTTCCCAAATGAAGGAATCCGCTTGGTGTTGGGGCAATACGGGTCTTGGTAAAATACATGATGCTGACTTACGGGGCTAAAGATAACCAGGTGATCTCATTGACCGATCATTAATATCAGCCTGGAACTTCTAATATACCAGATCTGTACAGAATCTTAAATTTGAATAAATCAGCTCTATGAACAATTACACATTAAGCACCCAGGAAATAACGATCCGGCTGATGGTTGCAATTGCGCTTGGCGGATTGGTTGGCTGGGAGCGCGAGCGCAAGGATGGCGCCGCGGGTCTCAGAACGCATATGCTTGTCTGTCTGGCATCTTCACTAATAATGATCGTTTCTTCTTTCGGATTCAGCGATATAGTTGGCAAGCCGGGCGTTGCACTGGACCCTTCGCGGATCGCCGCACAGGTGATCAGCGGTGTCGGGTTTCTTGGAGCCGGCACCATCTTATTTTTAAAACCACAGATTATCAGAGGCCTTACAACCGCAGCCGGCCTCTGGAGCGTTGCGGGTATTGGGCTTGCTGTAGGTGGAGGCCTTTATATTGCCGCATTGATCTCCACGGCCGCCGTCCTGATCATCCTTGCAGTAATAAAGCCGCTGGAGCGGTCGATGTTCAAAGGCTCGCGGGAAAAGACCGTTCAGTTATCAGTCAATAATGAAGATTTTGGTCTGACTGACCTGCAGCACCTGCTTACAAAAAATCAATTGAACTTCTCTCAAATCATCATGACGGCCGGCGACAATAATATTGATGAGGTTCGCCTGATCTTTCCTGAAAAGACCCAAAAGGAATCTCTTCTGACGGCACTGGACGAAATCCGTAAAACAGAAGGTATCAGCATTATTTCAATCAAAATTTGACTGACACTACAGTCAAACCCTGCCCACGTTCAGCGAGGTATCTGCTATCGCCGCTGACCGCCGTTGTGTAAAACCGTCCTCATCAGTGTATCATATTACACAATCCACTTGTAAGCTGTCCTTCATTGTCGCCTTTTGCCTCCTGGGGTTGCAAGAATGATACTGATTTCATTAAGGGTTCAGTTTTTGATCTTGCCATAGAAACAGTTGTTATGGTAACGCCTCCAACAGATAATGACGCGCTGCTGCGCGCATACGAGGATAAAAAAATCGAACAGAACATTCATCGCAAACTTTCAGCAGTAATAACCTGGGATACCACAGATGTGCAGGCACAGGTGCGCGAAGGTGCCGTGTTGCTGACCGGAACCGTGGCTGATACAAAATCGCTGGAACAAACAGTACTGGTGGTGTTCACGGTGAAGGGAGTGAAACAGATCGAAAACAAAATAAAGATCCGGAGGGAAGGCATTGCATCGATGGTGAGCCGTACTGCCGCCAATGTGGAGTCTTATGTAGATGGCAATGACGGGCAATATAAACAGGAATAACACATGTCCCGGAAATACTCCTCCAACAATCACATAAAACTGGTACATAGTGGCGCTGATTTTTTTGATCTGATCTGTAAGATGATTGATTCAGCAAAACATTCCGTTCATCTTCATACATACATTCTGAATAATGACGAGACAGGCAGGAAAGTTCTCGCCTGTCTGAGATCTGCTGCAAAAAGAGGCGTAGCGATCTTTGTACTCGTCGACGGATATGCTTCGCAGGATCTACCGGATCAATTGCAGGAAGAGTTGAAGGGTGACGGGATCAACTTCCGCTTTTTTGAACCACTGTTTCAAAGCAAACACCTTTATTTCGGAAGAAGACTACATCATAAAGTAGTGGTGGCAGATGGCTCATATTCACTTGTCGGGGGGCTGAATATGGCTGACCGGTACAATGATCTTCCAGGCAAACCTGCCTGGTTTGATCTTGCTTTATACACGGAGGGAAATTCCGCCGCGGAACTACAAGAGATCTGTGAACAGCTTTGGTCAAAGAAAGGAAGATTGACAAGCTTTCAACCGGTAAACCCACATCTGTTGGATGACCAAATTTCACGCGAGGAGATCGCGGTTTGTGTAAGAAGAAATGATTGGGTAAAAAGAAAACAGGAGATCACGCGTACCTATAGCGAGATCTTTCGTTCCGCCAGGCATTCGATCACCATCATCTGCAGTTATTTTCTGCCCGGCGCAAAATTCCGCCTGCAATTAAAAAAAGCCGCGGCAAGGGGCGTAAAGATCAGAGTGGTGCTGGCTTCCACGTCTGATGTACCGGTTTCAAAATATGCAGAGCGTTATCTCTATCGATGGATGCTTCGTTATGGATTCGAGATCTACGAATATCAACCAACCGTTCTTCATGCAAAGATGGCGCTGGCTGATGATGCATTTCTTACGATCGGTTCTTACAATATCAATAATATCAGCCGCTATGCGAGCATCGAACTCAATCTTGATGTAAAAAATAAATCTTTTGTAAGTGAAGTAAGACAGGAGATCGATGAGATCATCCGGCAAAAATGCAAGCCCATTACAACCGGGACTTACAAGATCCGTTTGTTTTCACTGCGGCAGTTCGGGCAATGGTGTGCCTTTCAGTTGGTGAGGTTTATGATGACGGTAAGCACTTTCTACTTTAAACAACGCGAATAGAGCGCGAATTCGCGAATATCTGCGCTCTATTCGCGCCTGCCAAGGAGGCGGCGAAAGAAAGACCGTGTTGTATTCCTATCCCATGCTTCGAAGCGCCCGCGTTGAACAACCATGTTATTTGCTCCGGGACGATCGCAATAATAATAAAAGGCGAATCTAGCTTTGGGATTATCCCAACCAGCGATCTGACCAAAGCGGAGAACATTGAAGACCAGCGTGTCGTTGCGTCTTTCAACGGTGTAATATCCCATAGCGAATTGCTGCAGGTCTTTCACTTCTTCTTTATTCTCCACAAGAGCCAACAACGAATCCTGGCGGGGGATCCGGGTGAAATCCATTTTTTTGTTTTTGTCAAATACAGAGCGATAGGATATGTAATAACCATCGCCATCACTGACAACGACCTGCCAGAGTAATGTATTGAAAAGCGTCGGTGTGGTAAAGTAGTTATTTGACGGAATATGCTGCCCGGCAAGATTGTGGCGAACGACTTTGTCTATGCTCAATTTATTATAAACAGCATAGCACAGATAAAGAGCGCTCAACCCAATTCCAATCTGCCAGTATTTCTTTCGGTTGGGATTTGTTCGCCTGATGATCAGCAGGATCAATACTGCAATGAATGGCCAGATAGAGAACAATGGATCCGCAACATACAGAACGTTGAACGAGTATCTTGCGTGTGAAAATGGTTCGAACCAGCCTGTGCCATATGCATTGAAGCTGTCAAGAAAAATATGCACAAGCATATTGATGCCAAACAGCATGAACCAGCGTGTATAGGTCAGTGGCGTTTTTCTGAATATCTTATCAGATAAAAAAGACAGGATCAATGTTCCGGCCACCACAAACGTGATCGAATGGGTAATACCGCGGTGTGCCACAATATCCTTGGTATCGCTCAGAAAAAATGCCGCTATAAAATCGAGGTCAGGCACACTTTGCGCAATAGCCCCCAGCAACATGGCTTTTTTGCCAAGCTTCTTTCCAGCCACTGCCTCTCCGATACAGGCCCCTAAAACAATATGTGTTAATGAATCCAATACGGTTTACTTAGTAGTTACAAAAGCCTTACCAGTCAGTACCGACGGGGGCGGTTTTGATAATAATCTGTAAAAATAGGGCGGGAACCGTGAATGAAGGTCAGCAGATCACAGACTTTTTTGAGGCGAAAAAATCCCCGCCGTTACAACCGTAGAGCTGAACCTGTCGTAAACAACCCGGAGATTGTCGCCTTCATAACCTTGATAACAAAATACCTGAAGATATCTTTACTATTATGATAGAAGTATTTAAAACCAATGTAAGCGACCTGGTATTTGCTGATATACTGGTCGACCAGATACAGCGGCAATACATGGGTTATAAAGCTAATTTTGATCTGGATGACACAGACAAGATCCTGCGGATCCAATGCGCTGTCGGCAACGTTCACGCGGATCCCGTGATCGTATTGCTGAAGCGGTTTGGATTCACTGCGGAAGTGCTGCCTGATTAAAATTTCACGCTGATCGCTTTGCCTGTATAGCTGATCTTCTTACTGCCTGGCAGGAAATCCATGCCGGCGGGTTTCCCGGGTTCGATCAACCGGAGATAGATCGTTCGTTTCTGAAGCATACCAGTGAATTTGCCAGTGCGCTCTCCTATGGTTAGCGTTTTTGCTGCATCATTGTATGTAAATGGTATCCGCGAGAAATCGCCCTTCTCATAATTGTAATTCAATCCTTCATCTTCATACATTTCAAATTGCCCATCGCTGCCCGCGTATACATATACGATCAATGGATCAGCTGCTTTTTGTGCAACATATTCAATAGCTGGTCCGGTTGGAATGATCGATCCTGATCTTGCGTAAACAGGGATGCGTTCATAAGGCGCATCAGCAATCATCGTTGTTCCGCCTTCGTAATATTTTCCCGTATACAGATCATACCAACCCACACCGGCCGGAAGATGTACGTTTCGTGACGTGGCCCCGTATGAATAAATAGGGTTGATCAGTAATGACGAACCAAACATGAACTGATCGCCGATATTTTTAACAGCCTGATCATTGGGAAAATCCATGACCAATCCACGCATGATAGTTGAGTTCTTGTGGTAAGCGTCGCCCGCAAGCGTATAGATATATGGCATCAAACGGTAACGAAGCTGATCATAAAAAAGAATGCTGTTATAAGTAGCGCTTCCTTCCGGTGCAATGTTGAAGATCTCACGGAAAGGATATTGTCCGTGCGCGCGGAACAACGGAACAAATGCGCCGAACTGATACCAGCGTGTCATCAGTTCGCGCCACTCGGCGAGGTTTTCTTCCGTTGGCTTTTGGTAGCGCGGCTCCACGGAAAAGCCGCCGATATCCATTGTCCAGTAAGGCAGGCCAGACATTGAAAAGTTAAGACCTGCCGAAATCTGTGCTTTCAGATCTTCCCAGCGTGAAGCAATATCACCACTCCAGATAGATGCAGCAAAACGTTGAGATCCAGTGAAACCGGACCGAGTTAACAGGAATACTCTTTTATTGGGGTCAACGTTCCGTTGTCCTTCATAAATTCCTTTTGCATTCAATTGCGGATACAGATTCAGAAATTCGGCAGCGGTGCCGGCCGCATTTGGACTCATCTGCTCTTTTCGTTTTTGTGGCGACACGTTGGATAATATATCCGGTTCGCTTGCGTCCATCCACCATGCATCAATGCCTTTCACATAGAGTTTGTCATGGATCAATTGCCAGAAACCTTTTCTCGCCTGTTCATTGAAAGCATCGTAAAAGGTGGAAATATATCCCTGCGCGATCCAGTCGCGCTGACGGTCTGCGATATTCCGTTTATATAACCATCCGTTAGCGTCGAATTTTTTATAGGCATCGATGCCTTCATAAAATTTTGGCCAAACGGAGATCATCAGTTGTGTTTTATATTTCTTGTGCAACAGATCGATCATAGCGGCAGCATTGGGAAAACGTGTTGTATCAAATTCCTGGCTGCCCCAATCGTCCTGTTTCCAGTAACTCCAATCGAGCACGATGTTATCGATCGGAATTTTTCTTTTCCTGAATTCGGCGATGGTGTTGATGATCTCATCCTGTGTTTTGTATCGCTCGCGGCTTTGCCAGAAGCCCATGGCCCATTTGGGAACGATCGGTGCTTTGCCGGTGAGCTCGCGATAGCCGCTGATCACTTCATCCATGTTTTGCCCGGCTACTATGTAATAGTCGATCTGGTGACCGGCTTCAGAATTAAAACTGAATGTATTTTCCCAGCCTTCATCTGCCGGCGGAAGCCAATTGGCCGTGAGATAGGATTCACCACCATCAGGAATCCATTCAATTTTTAGGGGGAGCTTTTTATCTTTTGTCATTGGCAAATTGATCACGCCCGCACCGGGATTCCATGCCTGTCGCCATTTATCAAACAGAAGTTTTCCTTCTATCCATACTTTGAGATAACCGGCATACGTAAAACGCAGTTTGTGCATACCTGTTCTTTCATTGGCAATTGACCCCTCCCAGGTGATGGCCCCCTTTTGTATAGCGAAATCTGCAGGCAGCTTTGCTTTCGTGTCACTGAGATAAGCATAGTTTATGATTGACTCTGCTTTTTCAAATGCAATTGCGGAAAGATTATTCCGGTCATTCCGGTAGGTGGCGGTAAGCCAGCCCCTGTTATCGTTTTTATCAAACAACTGCAGATCGGTGAGCGGGCGGAATGGTCTGATATCGCCGGCCTTGGAATAAGACGCATTGTCCCAAAGCAAACCATAGTTTTTTGCTGAGATCAGAAACGGTACTGCTACTTCGGTATTATTTTGAAAGAGTATCACCTGTTGATCTTTATAATTGAATGCGTCTTCCTGGTGTTGACCCAAACCATATAATGCATCGTCTTCACTGATGGAGAAAGTTTGTTGAAGATCATATAATGATTGTCCTTCCCATACAACCGGGTTGATCCGTTTTCCATCGATCCGTTTTTCCGCGATCAATGATCTGCCATTTGCATCTTTGAATGAAACAGTACCGCCGGTGAGATCGGCAGTAGCACCCAGGAATGCGGTACTGAGGCTGACAGTACTGTCCGTTTCAGATAAATTCCATTTCGGGGACTTACCGGTGTAGATAACGGAAAATCCGTTTGATGGCCTAATGGCGCCGGGTGATGAGATCACGCGGATAATTTTTTCTGAAATGATCTGAACTTTTACAGTCTTAATTGTTTTAGCAAGACGAGGATCAGGATAGATGATCACTCCATCATCCATCACCTGATAGTTTTTTTGCGCTTGCGCGGTATATATGGTCAGACAGGTGAGATTATAGATCAACACACGGAGAATACTATATAAGACTGGTTTCATATATGCAGGCGGTTTGGTTTGTAATTCAATGAAAATTAGCACATTTTCCAGTAGTAAAGCTGCCTGATAATTAATATAAAGGATAAGCTGTTATATTACTATAAATAGGGGTAATTCATTATACGTAAAGTTGGAAAATGATAAGTTTTTAATTAGATTTTATTAAATCTGATCAGCATTACGGCATATTAATTGCTATTTTTGCGAACTCTTTCAAACGTCTTTCCGACGGCCTCAACCAGTCACTGTCTTTTGGGAAGGATGCCAACCCAGGTATCAACTCTGAGAAAAATTTAGTTATTTTATTTTCAAAATTTAATATCCTGCCCAAAAGGCAGATGGTTAAACATTAAACATGAAAAACAAACTGAAAGGCCTGTACCTCATCCTATCCGCTTTGATACTTGCCGTGTTACATCTTCCATTGGCGTTTGGTAAAAACGTTTTCGGATCAAAAACATTTGCGGCATTTTCCCGGAGCAGCACCGATTCTCTGTCGCCGTCAATGCCGGTGAAATCAGTGTATGATAGTCTTCATCTTGAAGCGATCGGTCTCAGCCGCCAGGCATTTGAGTATGCACAGAAAGGTTGGAACAAATTATTCAGCGAAGGAAAACTCAACAATTCTTCTGTGCTGGCGATCGCTGACTTCAGTCAGCCCAGCAGCAACAAACGTCTTTATATCCTCGATCTGAAAGAGTATAAAATACTTTTTCAAACGCTGGTTGCGCATGGCCGTAATTCAGGAAAGGAATTGGCCACTTCTTTTTCCAATTCATCTTCTTCTTATAAAAGCAGTCCTGGTTTTTATGTGACCGGGGAAACTTACACGGGGAAACACGGCTATTCTCTCAAGCTGAATGGTGTTGAGAAAGGCATCAATGATAATGCGTATAACCGCGCGATCGTTGTTCATGGCGCGGACTATGTGGATGAGCGATATGTTTCCAGCCAGGGATATATCGGACGTAGCCAGGGTTGTCCCGCCGTACCCGAAAAAGAAGCGCAGCCGATCATTAATACCATAAAGGATAATACTTGCTTCTTCATATATGAACCGGGGAAAACGTATGTGAGCAGGTCGGCGATGTTGAATTGACATCAATCGATGTTCGATGATCGATGATCGAGTTCATTTGAAATCATTTTATACAAAAAGACACTTTCCACCCCCAGGAAGGTGTTTTTTTTCAAATATCTTTCCGGACATTCAACCCAATGGCAAATTGACCTTATAACTATCGAGGCAGATCATCGACCATCGCGCATCGAACATCGAACATCGATTCTTCATAATTGCTTCTCAATCTTTATCTTTGGTCATTAATTCTTTTCTATGCTAAAGATCGGCGTGTATGGCGTGGGCCATCTCGGGAAATTTCATTTGAATAACTGGAAAGAGATCCCTGACGTGGAGATCGTGGGTTTTTATGATCCGCATGACGATACGGCGAAGGAGGTTTCGGAGAAATACCAGCTTGTCCGTTTTCTTGACCCGGATGCCCTGATGGACGCTTGCGACGCGATCGATGTTGTTACTCCCACCAATCACCACTTTGCCTGGTGTGAAAAAGCGATCAAAAAAGGAAAGCATGTGTTCGTGGAAAAACCGCTGGCACATACAATGGATGAAGCGAGGCAGCTGGTAAAACTGGCAAAGGAATCCGGCAGCAAAGTACAGGTTGGGCATGTTGAGCGATTCAATCCGGCATTTCTTGCATTGAAAGATGTGCCGCTGAGCCCGATGTTCATTGAGGTACACCGTTTGGCGCAATTCAATCCGCGCGGAACAGAAGTGAGTGTGATCCTGGACCTGATGATCCATGATATTGATATTGTGCTCAGCATTGTGA
The DNA here is from genome assembly GCA_003243445.1 of Citrobacter freundii. Lineage (GTDB taxonomy): Bacteria > Bacteroidota > Bacteroidia > Chitinophagales > Chitinophagaceae > Terrimonas_A. Next base: position 107,068 of record QFQQ01000006.1, on the reverse strand, counting down.
AGAGCGATGTCAAATCGATCTCCGCAAGCGGTGTTGGCGTGATGACCGAAACACCGGATATCGCCAACGTCCGGATCGAATTTCACAATGGCTGCGTGGCAAACCTGACCAGCAGCCGGATCTCGATGAAGAAGATGCGTAAGATGCGTTTATTTCAGAAGGATGCTTATATCGGGATTGACTTCCTCAATAAAAAAACGGAGATCATTAAACTGAAGGAAGCACAGGATTCGAATGTGTTTGCGTTTGATATCGAAACGCCATCCGGCGTAAAGACGATCGCCGTTGCAAACCCGGTCGTACCAGAAGTAAATGCGATTAAAAGAGAGCTTGAAGAATTCAAAGCTGCGATCCTTAATAATACCAAACCGATCGTATCTGAAATGGACGGATTAATGGCAATGGATGTGGCGCATAAGATCCTTAGTAAGATCGGCAACAACGTTATTACCCATTGATATCTATGAATACAGGCAAGCAAATACCTATCGCCTGTTATGCAATAGTGGATTATATAATGGCTGCGCTCGCCTGGGCGATATGCTATTTTGTGCGCAGATCGATGCTGACGGATGGCATTGATGCGGAAACATTCTGGAGTGTGAACTACCAGTTTGTTCTCGGTCTGATATTTATTCCGATGGGCTGGCTGGCTTTGTTTACCATTACCGGGTCGTATCATTCTCTTTATCATAAATCGAGACTGAATGAATTCAGTTCAACATTACTGTGTTGTATCATCGGGAGTTTGTTGCTGTTTTTCTTTTTTGTGATGAATGATGTGCAGTCTGTTGCTGCTGCTGGTTATTATGGAAAGGTCCTGCCACTGCTGTTCCTGATACACTTTGCACTCCTTTTTACAGGACGCTGGCTGATCCTCAGGAGAGTGAAAAGCCAGTTGCTGAGCGGGAAGGTCTTTTTCAATACGATCATTGTTGGCAATAGTGATAATGCAGCTGCGATCTATCAGAAAACAAAGAGTAACCTGCAGGATGGGGGATTCCGGTATGCTGGGTTTGTGAGCATTTCTCCCGGGGTGGATCGTAGAGATCATGAGCTGCCGTCTCTCGGCAATATCGCTGATCTTGACCGGGTGATCGATAAGAATAATGTGAAGCTGGTCGTGCTGGCGCTTGAAAAGTCGGATCCGGAACTCTTGCAGGAGCTGACGGGTAAGCTGAGCGAGAAAGATGTACGGATCAAGATCCAGCCTGATATCATGGACATATTATCAGGTTCTGTAAAAACAAGCAACGTGATGGGGCCTGCGCTGATCGATCTTAATACGGCAGGGCTGATGCCGCTGTGGCAGCAACACGTGAAGCGGCTGATAGATGTGGTGGCCGCGATCAGCGGGCTTATCTTATTATCGCCATTGATGCTGATCTCTATGATACGTGTGGCATTCTCATCAAAAGGGCCGGTGTTTTATTCGCAGGAGCGCGTGGGTTATAAAGGAAGGCCGTTCCGGATCTATAAATTCCGTTCGATGATCGTGAATGCGGAGCCGGATGGACCTGCGCTTTCCTCCGATAATGATCCGCGGATCACGGGTTGGGGCAGAACGATGCGGAAGTGGCGGATAGACGAGCTTCCACAGCTTTGGAATATCCTGAAGGGTGATATGAGCCTGGTTGGACCGAGACCAGAGCGAAGGTTTTTTATAGATCAGATTGTCCAGCATTATCCGTACTATAAGTATTTGCTGAAGGTGAAGCCGGGATTGAGCAGCTGGGGGATGGTGCAGTTTGGTTATGCGGAGAATGTGGCGCAGATGATCGAGCGGAGCAAGTTTGACCTGTTGTATATAGAGAATATTTCGCTGGCGTTGGATTTTAAGATCATGATCCATACGGTGAGGATTATATTTAAGAGTAAGGGGAAATAGGAGATGGATTGAATTTGGTGCGGTTGGAGAAGTTGAAAGAGCTTGATGATGGAGGAAATTCGGGCGATTATATTGTGGGGAAAAGCATCAGGTTTGAAAGCGACAGGAAGGAATTGGACTGGACTGGAAAGGAAGATCGGATTTCTACGGATCGCGATTGAAGTACGGATCGTGCAGGGGGGCCTGCTCCTGGATTTGTCCTTCACCCTCCTACCCTCCGCCCCCTGGGCTCCCTCCCCCGCCACCACCTCCGGGATTTTTTGGGGGATCGGGGATATGAAGAACCGGAAGATTCTCTGCCCTTCCAGACATAAAATCTCCTTCCATTTTTCATTCCACCCTCCCTTCCCAACAGTAACAGCCTTCAGACCCGTCAAGCCGCGCCAACTCAACAGATTTTCATTCCCCCAAATATCCTTCTTCTCCTTCCCGTCACCATCAGGAAAAAACAATTTATTACGGGAAAAAACTGAACCGAATTCCCTTCCCATTCACTATACCCTTACACCGCCCCAACAAATCCGCCTTCATCCTGTGATTTGCAGATTTTAGCCGCTATTTTTGATAAAACGAATCCGGTGAAAAAAAACCTTTTCTTTCTTGTACTTGCCCAGACCATTTGCCTTGCCGCCTCTTCACAATACTGGCAACAGGACGTAAACTATTCGATCAACGTAAAGCTGAATGATCAAACACATACACTCAGCGGCTCCCTCCAGCTCGATTATACCAATAACTCTCCCGATACCCTTCAATTCATCTGGTTTCATTTATGGCCCAATGCTTACAAAAACGAAACCACTGCTTACGCCAAACAGATCTTTCGCGATGCCGAAGGCCGTAAAAGATGGGATGAAATGAAAGACAAAGGCTCTATCGACAGTCTCGATTTCAAAGCCGACGGAAAAAAAGCAACCATCGAACCCGATCCGCAAAATATCGATATAGTAAAAGTCATACTCCCTGCACCGCTCTTGCCAAAACAAAAAACAACCATCACCACGCCATTCGCTGTTAAGATCCCCAGCTATTCTTCCAGGTCCGGACATCTTGACCAATCATATATCATTTGCCAATGGTATCCCAAACCGGCAGTATATGACAGCAAGGGCTGGCATCCGATCCCCTATCTTGACCAGGGCGAATTTTACAGCGAGTTCGGAAGTTTCAGCGTTAATATCACTGTTCCCTCCGCTTATGTTGTTGGCGCAACAGGTGTAATGCAAAATCAACAGGAAGCCACACTCTACAAAACCCTTGGCCGCGCCAACAATGCAGAAGGTGCAAAACTCAAAAAATATACAACAAAGGAAAAAGGCAATAAAACGCTCTCCTTTAAAGGCGAGAACATACATGACTTTGCCTGGTTTGCTGATAAAGATTTTATCATCCGTTATGATACTGCCACACTGACCAGCGGAAAACTGATCGATGTTTTCACTTACAGCTATGAACAGGGAAACAAGAATTGGGATAAAAGCACCGGTTATGTGGAAGATGCCGTTCGCAACTACTCATCCTGGATCGGTGAATATCCATATCCCGTCGTGCAGGCTGTTGAAGGTCCAAAGAACGTCAGCTCCGGTGGAATGGAATATCCGATGATCACACTCATCACGAGCCCCGACGCAAATGGTGAAGGCCTGGACGGTGTGATCACGCATGAAGTTGGTCACAACTGGTTCTATGGTATCCTTGGCAGCAACGAGCGTGATCACGCCTGGATGGATGAAGGAATGAACTCTTATTTTCAATTCCGTTACGAAGCTGAGAAATACAAAGCCAACAGTATTTTCGGAAACGCCATCCCGGAAGAAGTAAAAAAGAAACCTGTTGCACAATTCCAGGATGCGATCTACGGAGCCATGACACAGATCCCAATGGAACAACCCATCGAAACACCCTCTGCAGATTTCCCGGATAAAGATAGTTATGCTACGGTGATCTACCTGAAAACAGCGATCTGGATGTTCATTGTAGAAAGCTCGATCGGCAGGGATAAACTCGACCAGGTTGTAAAGAATTATTACAGCGACTGGAAATTCAAGCACCCTTATCCTGAAGATCTGAAAGCCGAATTTGAAAAACTATTGGGGCCAAAAGTGGATCCCTTATTTGAATTGCTGAATAAGAAAGGAGCATTCTGATCAATACTATGATTACACACATGCAGCCGGCAAAACTAATTTTACTGATCGCTATACTCTGCGTGGTTCAACAACTCAACGCACAGACTTACTGGCAGCAGCAGGTGAACTACTCTATTGACGTATCTCTGAATGACAAACAACATTCGCTGGATGGTTTTGAAAAGATGGAATACATCAACAACTCACCGGATACGCTTGGCTTTATATGGATACATCTCTGGCCTAATGCATATAAAAACGACAAGACTGCTTTCACAGATCAGCAACTTGAGAATGGCAATACTGACTTTTATTTTTCAAATGAAGAACAGAAAGGTTATATCAATAAACTCAATTTCAAAGTAAATGATATAACTGCTGAAACCGTCGATCATCCGCAGTATATTGATGTTGTCCGGCTTATTCTTCCCTCCCCCCTTGCACCGGGAGGAAAAATAGAAATTACCACGCCCTTTCACGTTCAGCTGCCTTATAATTTTTCAAGAGGCGGTCATATCGGTCAAAGCTACCAGGTCACTCAATGGTTTCCCAAACCAGCGGTATATGATAAGTACGGATGGCACCCCATGCCCTATCTTGACCAGGGCGAATTTTACAGTGAATTCGGAAATTTCGAAGTAAGGATCACACTTCCTCAAAACTATGTAGTAGCAGCCACCGGAGACTTGCAGGAGCAAGCTGAAAAAAACTGGTTGAAAAGCCGCTCGGCATTTAACTGGACTGCTGAAAAAAAGAAGATCAAAACCAAAGCGGGTTCTTATAAGACCGTCCGGCAGGATTTTCCCGCCTCTTCATCCGTTTTAAAAACGCTGACCTTTAAGCAGGATCGCATCCATGATTTCGCATGGTTCGCAGATAAGCGTTTTATCGTGGAAACCGATACCTGCAAACTTCCTTCCGGCAGAACGATCGAAGTTCAAACCTACTACACGGCTGCGGAAAAAACTCAATGGAGTAAAACACTCTCCTATGCAAAAGATGCAGTGAGAGCAAGAAGCGCCTGGATCGCAGAATACCCATACAATGTGGTGAGCGTGGTGCAGGGACCAAAAGGTTATGGCGCAGGTATGGAATATCCAACCATTACCGCGATACCGCCAACGGAGAATGACAAGATGCTTGAAAGAACCATCGAACACGAGATCGGTCATAACTGGTTCTATGGCATTCTCGCAAGCAATGAGCGAATGTATCCGTGGATGGACGAAGGGATCAACTCCTATTATGAAGACCGGTACATGCGCAGCAAATATCCATCCGGTGATGCCAAATTTGGAAAGACGCCTGTGTCATTACAGAATCTGGAAGAACTGTTTTTTGCGTCGCTCGCAAAGATAAAAATCGATCAGCCGGTCAATACACCAGCCGACAGCTTTTCTGCGATCAACTATGCCGCCGTTGCTTATATTAAAACTGCTGCCTGGTTAAATTACCTGGAGAAAAAATATGGCCGCCCTCAACTGGATAAAGCCATGCAGCAATACTATCAGCAATGGCAATTCAAACATCCGCAGCCGGAAGACCTGAAAAACAGTCTGAGCACTAGCCTGGCTGTGCCGCAGGATAGCCTGTTCTCTTATCTTGATACCAAAGGCCCGCTTCCTGATCAGTATTATACCGGCACGCGCGTTGTTCTTGCCGGTACAAGATCATTTGCAAAATATATCCAATCGCCGGTATCCAACCTGATCAGCATCGGCCCTTCCATTGGCATGAACAAATACGACGGCCTGCAGGTTGGCATTTTTGCTACAAACTATAAACTGCCGGCATCCCGTTTACAGTTTTTTGTAGCGCCCATGTACGGAACGGATACAAAAAAACTGACGGGTACCGGTCTTGTCAACTACTCATTTTTCCCGGATAGTGGTGCATTCAGAAAGATAAGACTTGGTCTTGCCGCATCGGCCTTCGGCATTGATCAGTTCAAAGACAGCAGCAAGACCACGTATCTGTCTTTTCATAAGATCGTTCCTTCGATCCGGTTGGTATTAAAAGAAAAAAATCCACGCAGCGATCTTTACCGCTATATCCAGTTCAAAAGCTTTTTGATCTCGGAAGATGGGTTACAATTTTATCGCGATACAATTATTTCCGGTACTGATACAACCTTTGAAAACAAATACCGTGTGAACTCCACCAACCGCACCCTGAACCAGTTAATGCTTGTGTGGGAAAACAATCGCGCGCTCTATCCCTATCGCGGTGAATTGAAAATAGAACAGGGTAAAGATTTTATCCGTGCAGGATTTACTGGTAACTATTTCTTCAACTATCAGAAAGGCGGTGGTTTTGATCTTCGCGTATTTGCCGGAAAGTTTTTTTACACCAGTTCCAAAACATTCTCCAAACAATTCCAGACGCAGCGCTATCACCTTAATATGACCGGCGCAAACGGTAATGAAGATTATACTTATAGTGATTATTTCGCCGGGCGTAATGAATTTGAAGGTGCCGCAAGCCAGCAAATAATGGTGAGAGACGGAGCTTTCAAGGTACGTACCGATCTGCTTGCTGATAAGATCGGTAAAACCGACGACTGGCTTGCAGCGATCAATCTTGGATCTACCATTCCATCGGCAATCAACCCGCTGGGCATGCTGAAGATCCCATTGAAAGTGTTTGTGGACATTGGTACTTATGCAGGGGCCTGGGAAAGAAATGCAAACCAGGACCGGTTTCTTTTTGATGCGGGTATTCATATTCCCTTGCTGAAAGAAACGGTGAATATTTATATCCCGCTTCTGTATAGCGGCGTGTATAAAGATTATATCAACTCTACGATCTATGAAAATAAGTTCCTTAAGAAAATTTCTTTTTCTATAGACATGTCTCATTTTAACCTGCGTAAATTCAACAGAAACTTTGTATTTGAATGAGCCGGCATCATCACATACAATATGTTCAGCATGCTCAGATCGATATGAACAAATGGGACCGCCGGATTGCCGCTGCGGAAAACGGGCTGATCTATGGTTATTCGTTTTACCTGAACTATATGTCCGAACACTGGGATGCGCTGGTGTATGGAGATTACGAAGTTGTGATGCCGCTGACCTGGAACAAAAAATATGGCATTGCCTATCTCTATCAGCCATTCCTGGCGGCACAACTTGGCGTGTTCGGAAATGATATTACCAGCGATCTGTTGCAATCATTCCTGGATGCCATTCCATCAAGATTCCGTTACTGGGACATTTATCTTAATCACCACAATGTTTTTTCTACAGAAAGATATCAGCTCTATCAACGACGTAATTTCGTTCTGCCCCTGGGAAAACCATATGAGGAGATCTATAAGAACTATCGTGACAATACCCAGCGGAATATCAAAAAATCAAAACAATTCGGTTGTACCGCCGAAAGGAATATTCCTGTCGACAATGTAGTTGAGCTGGCGGTTGCGCAAATGCGCAATTACACAAAAGAGCCCGGTGATAATATTGATCGTTTCAAATCGCTCTATCATTTTTTACAGGAAAGAAAACAAGCCACCACCTATGGTATCTTTTCCGCAAAAAATCAGCTGATCGCTTCCTGCGTTTTCTTTTTCTCCCATAACCGGGCCTATTATATCCTGGTAGGTAATCACCCGGATGGACGAACACTGGGCGCATCACATGCATTGATAGATTCTTTTATCCAGGATCATTCACCAAAAAACATATTGCTGGACTTTGAAGGATCGGACATCCGCAATCTCGCTTTCTTTTATAGCAGTTTTGGTGCGGCGGAGGAGAATTATTCGGCGATCAGGTTGAACCGGTTGCCGTTTTATTTGCGGTGGGCGAAGAAGGGGTGAAGGAAAAGGTTCCAGAGGTTTAAGAGGTTCCAGGAGTTCCAAAGGTTCTTCCAGCAGAAATTTCCGTTTGGCTGGTATACACTGCAATTTGCGGTAGCAACCTCTGGAACTCCTGGAACCTCTGGAACTTCTGGAACCTTTGAGAAACCTCTGGAACTTTTTGAAACTATTGTTCATCGAGCAGCTTCTCCGCCACGATCATATCTACCGGTTTGGTGATCTTGATATTCCGCTCCTCTCCTTCCACCAATGAGATCTTCAGGCCAAATGCTTCCACCACAGTGGCTTCATCCGTGAACTTGTCTTTATAATCGATCTGGAATGCGGGGATCAGGATCTTGCTGTGAAATACCTGCGGGGTTTGCACAAGCATGATGATATTACGGTCAACAGCTTCGTTGCCATCTTCAGTGAGCATGCGAATGCTGTCTTTGCTTGGAACGACCGGGATGGCACTGCCGGTTTCCGTAGCCATTGCATAGCAACGCCGGATCAGATCGGCCGAAAGCAGGCAACGCACACCATCATGCACAAACACAACGGACTCTTCTTCCACCAATTCAAGACCGTTCTTCACTGATTGAAAACGCGTGTCACCACCAGCCGTAATTCTTATACGGTCTTTGTCAAAATATGCATCGATGATCTCCTGCCCCATATCTGTATATTCAACAGGAAGCACAAGGATCACCTGGAGATCAGTATAAGTGTCAAGAAAAGTTTTGATGGAATAATAAAGCACCGGTTTATCCTTTAACAGCATAAACTGCTTGGGAACTGAACCACCCATCCTGGAGCCGGAACCGCCGGCCACAATGACTGCATATTTTTTCATATACACAAATGTAACACGAATGAGCGCGAATCTGCGCGAATAGGCATGATTTAGAGGGAATAGCGATCTTAACGGGAAAAATATAAGTCCATCAGATCCGCGGCGGAATATATATATCCGCCGGATAATCACCGGATATAATAGAGGAATGGCTTAAATGATACAAGCTCTCCCTTTTTGTTCTTCCCGAGTATACATTCGAGTGATAACACATTGCGGCTTTTCATAGCCTGCAACGCTTTCAGATCTTCTTCACCGAATGTGTCCCCATAAACGGTTCTCTGCTGCATATCACAATCTTCACCGCAATCGATCGTATACGTAAACCGGATGATGGACAAGCCAGCCAGATCCGGGATCAACTTTTTGAGCTTTGTTACATCCTCCGGAGACAGCATTCCCTTTGCAGTCACGCCTTCAAATGAAGCAGTAAATGCCGGCTGTACCTTGCTGCAGGAATCCTCATCTGCCTGTGCAAAAGACAACTGACTTGCAAAGCTCAGGATCAATAAGAAAATAATATTTTTCATTACCGGTAAATATTCACTTCTTTAATACCATCACTGTTCTGCAACCCGCGATACATTCCCGCACTGTTAAATATCAAGGCCGCATTGCCATTTGCATCCACACCGATCATACCTCCTTCACCTTCCATTTTCACGAGTTTATCCAACACCACTTTTTCCATAGCCTGTTGCAGTGACAGCCCCCCATATTCCATCAGGCAGCTTACATCATAGGCAGCAACGGCACGGATAAATATCTCACCGTGGCCTGTGCAGCTGATCGCACAGGTTTTATTATTGGCATAAGTGCCCGCTCCAATGATCGGGCTATCACCCACTCTTCCGAATCGTTTGTTGGTCATACCGCCCGTGCTCGTAGCAGCTGCGATATTACCAAACTGGTCGCATGCCACAGCACCCACAGTCCCAAATTTCTTATCTTCTGTCTGCACATTATGATCGAGTGCCGTGCCTTCGGTATCCCGCATCTTCAGCCACTGATCATACCTGAACTGAGAAAAGAAATATTCATCAGGTTCTGTTTTGATATTGATCGATTCTGCAAATGCGTTTGCTCCATCGCCATTCAGCATCACGTGTTCACTCTTTGTCATAACCGCATGAGCAAGCTCTATCGGATTCCTGATATTGGTGACGGCACTCACAGCCCCGGCCATCAGGGTATGTCCGTCCATGATGGATGCGTCCATTTCCTGTCCGCCATCGCTGGCAAATACAGCTCCGCGTCCTGCGTTGAAAAGAATATTGTCTTCCAGGGAGATCACCGCTGCTTTCACCGCGTCTATGGCAGATCCTCCTTTTTGCAAAAGCCGGAACCCCGCGTTCAGCGCATCTTCCAGGCCGTTGCGGTAAGCCTGTTCCATCTCAGCGGTCATATTCTCTTTGAGAATAGTGCCGGCTCCTCCGTGTATCGCGAGCGTGTACTTATGCATTTGCAAATATTAGTGTTGATCTATTGCATCTTTCTTTTTTGCAGAGATCGCAATATAATACAGTGGCACACCCAGCAATACGATAATAAGACCTGGCCAGGTGTAATCCGGCTTATAGATAATAAGCAGCAAACAGAATGCTGATCCCATCAGAATGTATAACAGTGGCAAAACCGGGTAGCCAAATGCGCGGTAAGGACGATCCGCATCAGGCCTTTTTTTCCGGAGAATAAAAATGCCGACAATGGTGAGCATGTAAAACAATACGACCACAAATGAGATCATATCCAGCAATTGTCCATACTTGCCGCTGAGGCACCACGCCGCTGCCACAAGGCACTGAACCCATAATGCAAATTGAGGAACCGAGTGCTGGTTCAATGTGCCGACTTTTTTAAAGAACAAACCGTCTTTTGCCATGGTATAATAAACGCGTGCGCCGGCCAGGATCAGACCATTGTTACAACCAAATGTAGAGACCATGATCAGCACGGCGATAAGGATGGTGCCGAACGAAGGAAATATCCTGTTGGCTGCGGCCACAGCCACGCGATCATCCTGCGGAAGTGCCAGCTCATTTAACGGAAGCGCGTTCAGGTACATCAGGTTGGCGGAGACATAGATCACCGTCACGATAAGTGTTCCAAGAAAAAGGCTCAGACCGATATTACGTTTGGGATTCTTCATCTCCCCTGCGATGAACGTCACATTATTCCATGCATCACTGCTGAAAATAGAGCCCACCATGGAAGAAGCGATCGCTCCAAGCAATGCGGCGCCGCCAATGCCGGTCCATACGTCCGGAGTAAAACCTCCGCCATCCGCTTTCTGGAGTTGACGAGCCGTCAAACCGGTCTCCCAGTTCTCCGTCCAAAAGCTTTGTTTTACCAGCACAAAACCGAATACGATCAATCCAAATAAAGCCAGCAGTTTTGCTGACGTAAAAACTGTTTGTATAAACTTCCCTTCTTTTACTCCACGCGAATTGATATACGTAAGAAGGATGATGATAAAAATAGCGACAAGCTGCCCCGAGTATATATTAAGTCCGGCTATATTGAACAGCAGGTATTCATTTCCCAGTTCGGGAACCATATAAGCCAGGAACTTGGAGAAAGCGACGCCAACGGCGGCGATAGTAGCAGTTTGTATCACGGCAAAGAAACTCCAGCCATACAGAAATGCCATCAGTGGGTTATATGCTTCTTTCAGATAAACGTATTGTCCGCCGGCTTTGGGAAACATTCCGCTTAACTCGCCGTAGCTGAGTGCAGCAGTAAGCGTCATAAAGCCGGTCAACAGCCATACCACGATCAGCCAGCCAGCACTGCCGACATTCCGGGTGATGTCTGCGCTGACAATAAAAATACCGGACCCGATCATGGAGCCGGCAACGATCATTGTACCATCAAATAAACCCAGGGTAGGTTTGAACGATGTTTGTTCTTGACTCATGCAGTTTGTGATTTCGATAAAGCTAAGAGAAAAAAGGCAAAAGGAGAAAAAGAGAAAGGGTAAAAGCGGAGAAGGAAATTCCGGCTTTTACCCTTCGTTATAATACGTTTACAGGAGTTATCCTGGATCAGCTGTCTATTTCTTCTCTTTTTTGTAGCTGTCATTGAGGCCACGGATCACATCGGTAGTGATATTGAGCGATGTGTCCTTGTAATAAATAATGCCTGGTTCGTTTGCAAGAATGTAAGAATAGGTCCTGTCCTTATTGTACTCAGCAATGAACTCTTCAATTTTCTTTTTGATAGACAATTGACGGCGGGTAACAAACTCCTGGTATTGCTGATCGATATCCTGTTTGCGGCCTTTCAACACGTCTTCGAGTTGTTTTAACTCCATTTGTGCTTTTTCAAAATCGCCCTGCGTCATGGTCGACTGTTTCTGCCTGTATTCTTCGATCTTTTTACGATAAGTCATATCAAGCTGCGAAAGGTTATTGCTGTATTCTTTTTCCTTTCCTTCGATCTCAGATTTTACGTCTCTCACCATATCGAAATGAGCCTCGATAGAATCCATTTCAAAATAAGCGATGCGGAAAGGTGTATGCTGTGATAAAGAATCACCGGGTTGAGCCTTTCCTGATGAAGATCCTCCTTTTTTATTCAGCTGCGCAAAAAGAAGATATCCTCCAAGAAGGGTCAACAATACATTCCATATCACGATACCATTTTTCATGTGTGTTTGCTTTTGATTAGTAATTCTCCGCCTGCAAAACAAGCGATTATTTCTGTTAAATAGAATAGTCTAAGCCGGGCAAATATAAGGAATACGGATACTTTATGAAACCCTTAACCTGGAAGGATTTCACGCAGGCCGGATCTGCGTAATCTCCCGCAGATTTTGCTAGTCTTGTAAAAGAAATATCTTCCTGCATCAGCATAAATCCTGTTCCCGATGGCGCAGATTATGCTGATAATTTCCCGTCATCCGAGGCTATCTGCGTTATCTGCGGGATACTTACGCCATTCAAAATAAAAAAGGAGCCCGCCTTCGCGGACTCCTTGTATTAAGTTTCATCTCGAACTATTCTTCATCATCGAAAGTCATCGCTTCACGAGTCGTTTGCAGCAATTCGTATTCTTCTTTGCTACCTACGATCATGTTCTCAAACTCGCGCAGACCAGTACCTGCAGGGATCGGGTGACCAGTGATCACGTTCTCTTTCAGGCCGAGCATGTTATCTGTTTTACCGTGGATGGCTGCAGATGACAGTACTTTGGTTGTTTCCTGGAACGAAGCAGCAGAGATCCAGCTTTGTACACCCAGAGAAGCTTTGGTAATACCGAGGAGCGTTGGTGCTGATGTAGCAGGTTTCGCGTCGCGGTATTCAACCAGTGCTTTATCTGAACGGCGCAGGATAGAGTTTTCTTCTCTCACGTCACGCAGGCTTACGATCTGGCCGGCGCGGAGTTTGGAAGATTCTCCTGGCTCTGTTACTACTTTCTTGTCAAAAATGTAATCGTTCTCTTCGATGAATTCAAATTTATCAACTGAATCATCTTCGAGGAATTTGGTATCACCTGGATCAACGATGTTTACTTTACGCATCATCTGGCGAACGATCACCTCGATGTGCTTATCGTTGATCTTCACACCCTGCAAGCGATATACTTCCTGGATCTCATTCACAACGTACTGTTGTACGGCGAACGGTCCCTGGATAGAAAGGATATCCTGCGGAGATGTCTGACCATCAGATAATGGAGAACCAGCTTTTACGAAGTCACCATCCTGCGCCAGGATCTGGCGTGTCAATGGAACCAGGTATTTCTTCGTTACACCATCTTTTGCTTCGATCACGATCTCACGGTTTCCACGTTTTACAGCACCCATTGATACCACACCGTCGATCTCAGAAACCACAGCAGGGTTGCTTGGGTTACGTGCCTCGAACAACTCAGTTACACGAGGCAGACCACCGGTGATATCACGCAGTTTTCCGAGTACACGTGGGATCTTCACCAGCACCTGACCGGCTTTCACCTGATCACCCGCATCAGGGATGATATGTGAACCGGTAGGAAGGTTATATGATTTCAGCTCTTTTCCTTCTACTACGATAGATGGGATCTTCGTTTTATCACGGGTTTCAATAACCACTTTCTCACGGTGACCGGTTTGCTCATCGGATTCCTCACGATAAGTAACACCCTCGATCACGTTCTCGAATTTCAATTCACCATCGATCTCGGCAACGATAACGTTGTTGAATGGATCCCATGTACAGATCACATCTCCTTTTGCTACTTTCTGACCGTCTTTCACCATCAGCGTAGAACCATAAGGAATGTTGTTCGTGATCAGAAGACGATCATTCTTGGTGTCAACGATACGAACCTCACCTGTACGACCGATTACGATCTGGACATTGTCACCTTCGTTATTCATTGTGTTTACAGTACGCAGACCATCGAACTGGATAGTGCCGTCAAACTTAGCTGTCAATGTAGAATCAACAGAAGCAGAACCAGCCACACCACCCACGTGGAAGGTACGCAGTGTCAGCTGTGTACCAGGCTCACCGATCGACTGTGCAGCGATGATACCAACCGCATCACCTCTTTGTGCAAGTATACCGCTCGCCAGGTTTTTACCGTAACACTTCACGCAACATCCGCGTTTGCTTTCGCAGGTCAGTACGGAACGGATCTCAACCGTTTCGATACCTGCTGCTTCGATACGCTTAGCGAGTGTTTCAGAGATCTCTTCACCGGCAGCGATGATCAATTCCTCTGTTGCAGGATTGTAGATATCGTGCAGTGAAGTACGACCCATGATACGATCTGCCAATGGTTCGATAATGTCTTCATTATCTTTCAATGCAGAAGTTGCAATACCACGGAGTGTTCCGCAATCTTCTTCAGTGATCACCACGTCTTGAGCAACGTCTACGAGACGACGTGTAAGGTAACCGGCATCCGCTGTTTTAAGGGCGGTATCCGCAAGACCTTTACGCGCACCGTGCGTAGAGATAAAGTAGTCCAATACGTTAAGACCACCTTTAAAGTTGGAAAGGATCGGGTTCTCGATGATCTCAGATCCTGTAGAACCTGATTTCCTTGGCTTCGCCATCAGACCCCTGATACCTGCCAGCTGTTTGATCTGTTGCTTAGAACCACGTGCACCTGAATCAAGCATCATGTATACGGAGTTAAAGCCCTGCTTATCGCTGCTCAACTCACGGATCAATGTTTCTGTGATACGGGTATCCACACGGCTCCAGATATCAACGATCTGGTTATAACGTTCGTTGTTCGTGATCAGACCCATGTTGTAGTTATCCCACACCTCTTCTACTTCACCTTTTGCATTTTCCAGCAGTTCTTCTTTCACATCAGGGATGATCAGGTCATTGATGTTGAATGAAAGACCACCCTGGAACGCTGTGCGGAAACCGAGTTGTTTGATATCATCCAGGAACTTCGCTGTTTTTGGAACGTTGGTGATCTCGATGATGTCACCGATGATATCACGCAGGTTCTTTTTGGTCAGCAATGCATTCACGAATCCTACTTCAGCAGGAACGTGCTGGTTGAAGATCACACGGCCTACAGTTGTGTCGATCAGTTTATGTTCAAGCAGACCATCATTGTTACGGATGTTGGCTTTCACCTTGATCCATGCATGCAGGTCAACTTTTCCTTCGTTATACGCGATAATAACTTCCTCAGAAGAATAGAATGCTTTTCCTTCTCCACGGATCGTTTCCTTATCGTTTGTTTTCTTACCCTTGGTGATGTAATACAGACCGAGTACCATGTCCTGTGAAGGCAGGGTAATTGGTGTACCATTCTGCGGGTTCAGAATGTTATGAGAAGCCAGCATCAGCAGTTGCGCTTCGAGAACCGCAGCGTTGCTGAGTGGTACGTGCACCGCCATCTGGTCACCGTCAAAGTCGGCGTTGAACGCAGAAGTAACAAGTGGGTGCAGCTGGATCGCTTTACCTTCGATCAGCTTAGGCTGGAAGGCCTGGATAGAAAGACGGTGAAGCGTTGGGGCCCGGTTCAGGAGGATCGGGTGACCTTTCAGAATATTCTCAAGGATATCCCAAACCACTGATTCCTTCTTGTCTACCAGTTTACGTGCAGACTTCACGGTTTTAACAATACCTCTTTCGATCAGCTTACGGATGATGAACGGCTTGAAGAGCTCGGCAGCCATATCTTTCGGCAGACCGCACTCATGCAGTTTCATTTCAGGACCAACCACGATAACGGAACGACCAGAGTAGTCAACACGTTTACCGAGGAGGTTCTGACGGAAACGACCTTGTTTACCTTTCAGTACATCAGACAGTGATTTCAACGCACGTCCACCTTCTGCTTTAACGGCATTTGATTTACGGCTGTTATCAAACAAGCTGTCGATCGCTTCCTGCAACATACGTTTTTCGTTACGCAGGATCACCTCTGGCGCTTTGATCTCCAGCAAACGTTTCAGACGGTTGTTACGGATGATCACACGGCGATAGAGGTCATTCAGGTCAGAAGACGCAAAACGGCCGCCATCCAGGGGAACAAGCGGACGCAGTTCCGGTGGAATAACAGGGATATATTGCATCACCATCCACTCAGGGCGGTTATTGATGCGTGTATTTGCATCACGGAAAGCTTCTACCACTGAAAGACGTTTCAGGGCATCAGCTTTACGTTGCTGAGATGTTTCAGTAGCAGCGGCATTACGCAGATCGAATGACAGCTGGTCAAGATCGATGCGTTGCAGCATGTCATGCACTGCTTCAGCACCCATCTTCGCGATGAACTTGTTCGGATCATCATCAGGGAGGTACTGGTTATCTTTTGGCAATGCATCAAGGATGTCGAGATATTCTTCTTCTGTCAGAAGATCACCCACATTCTGTCCTTTATCAGCACGGATACCAGACTGGATCACCACAAATCTTTCGTAGTAGATGATCGTTTCCAGTTTCTTCGAGCTTACGCCCAGGAGGTAACCGATCTTGTTAGGAAGAGATTTGAAATACCAGATATGTACAACAGGCACCACCAGTTTGATGTGGCCCATTCTTTCACGACGAACTTTTTTCTCCGTTACTTCCACACCGCAACGGTCGCACACGATGCCCTTGTAACGGATACGCTTGTATTTACCACAAGCACACTCGTAATCTTTCACAGGACCGAAGATCCTTTCGCAGAATAAACCATCACGCTCCGGTTTGTAAGTCCGGTAGTTAATCGTTTCAGGCTTCAGCACCTCACCATAACTTCTTTCCAGGATGGTATCCGGAGAAGCCAGACCAATAGTGATCTTGGAGAAAGCTGGCCGGGGACGATTGTCTTTTTTGATAGCCATATTTGAGTTTCTAAATTTTTAAGTTGAATGAGTTAGAAGTTTAAAGGTTTTAAAGTTTAAGAGTTTAAAAGTTTAAAAGCTGTGGCTTTCACCGGATCAACTTTTAAACTTTTAAACCTTTAAACTTTTAAACTTATTCGAACTTCAGATCCAGACCGAGACCACGCAGCTCGTGCACCAATACGTTGAACGATTCAGGGATACCCGCTCTTGGAACGTTATCACCTTTCACGATCGATTCGTATGTTTTAGCACGGCCGATAATATCATCCGATTTGATCGTGAGCAATTCCTGCAGGATGTTGGATGCACCATATGCTTCAAGTGCCCAAACCTCCATCTCACCGAAACGCTGACCACCGAACTGAGCTTTACCACCAAGCGGTTGCTGGGTGATCAAGCTGTATGGTCCGATAGAACGTGCGTGCATCTTATCATCCACCATGTGGTGCAGTTTGATGATATAGATGATACCCACGGTTGCTCTCTGGTGGAAACGTTCACCGGTCTCACCATCATACAGGTATGTGTGACCGAATTTAGGAATACCCGCATCAGCACAGAATTTCTCAATTTCCTCAGTAGAGGCACCATCGAAGATCGGCGTAGCGAATTTCAGCTTCAGCTTTTCACCTGCCCAGCCAAGAACAGTTTCATAGATCTGTCCGAGGTTCATACGGGAAGGTACACCAAGCGGATTCAATACCACGTCCACCGGAGTTCCATCCTCAAGGAACGGCATATCTTCCTGGCGAACGATCTTCGCAACGATACCTTTGTTACCGTGGCGGCCCGCCATTTTATCACCCACTTTCAGCTTACGCTTCACTGCGAGATAAACTTTAGCCAGTTTCAATACACCAGCTGGCAGCTCGTCACCGATAGAGATATTGAACTTCTCGCGCTTGTAACGTCCGAGTTCTTCGTTGTACTTGATGTTATAATTGTGCAGCAGGATGTTGATCTGACTGTCAACTTTCGCATCACCAGTCCAGCCAAGCGGGTTGATATTTGCATAATCCAGACCAGCCAGGTTTTTATTGGTGAATTTCGCGCCTTTACCGATCTGCACTTCTCCGAAGTTGTTGCTTACACCTGTAGAAACATGGTCTCTCAACAGTGTAGTCAGTTTCTCCAGCAGTACTTCAAGCAGGTCTGATTCGTTCTTCTCGTGAACTTTCTCGAGCTTCTCGATCGCGGCCTTCTCGCGCACTTTCGCGTTCTTATCTTTCTTCGCGCGTTGGAAAAGTTTTTTACCGATCACGATACCTTCCACACCGTTTGGTGCTTTCAGAGAAGCGTCTTTTGCGTCGCCGGCTTTATCACCGAAGATCGCGCGGAGGAGTTTCTCTTCCGGAGTAGGATCGCTTTCGCCTTTTGGAGTGATCTTACCGATCAGGATATCACCTTCCTTGATGTTGGCGCCGATACGGATGATACCGTTCTCGTCCAGATCTTTGGTCGCTTCTTCAGAAACGTTAGGGATATCAGGAGTCAGTTCTTCTTCACCCAGTTTTGTATCGCGTACTTCCAGTTCATATTCAGAGATGTGAACTGAAGTAAACATATCTTCTTTTACAACCCTTTCGCTGATCACGATCGCATCCTCGAAGTTGTAACCTTTCCATGGCATGAATGCCACTTTCAGGTTTTTACCGAGAGCGAGCTCGCCATTTTGCGTAGCATAACCTTCAGTTAAGAAATCGCCTTTTACAACGTTCTGGCCTTTCTTCACTGCAGGCTTCAGGTTGATACAGGTTTCCTGGTTTGTTTTGATGAACTTGGTGAGTCTGTACACACGCAGGTCTTCTTCAAAGCTTACCAGTTTTTCTGCTTCATCACGCTCGTAACGTACGTGGATCTCATTTGCGTCAACAAACTCAACCACTCCTTTACCTTCAGCGTGGATCTGGATACGTGCATCGCGCGCTGCTTTTCCTTCAAGACCGGTACCAACGATTGGTTCGTCAGGACGGATCAATGGTACAGCCTGGCGTTGCATGTTTGATCCCATGAGTGCACGGTTGGCGTCATCATGCTCAAGGAATGGGATCAGGGAAGCACTCAGACCTACGATCTGGTTTGGTGCAACGTCCATGAATTCCACATCGCTTTTATCGAGGATCGGGAAGTCACCTGTTTCGCGGCTTACGATCTTCTCTTCAACGAAGTTTCCTTTTTCATCGATCGGCGTATTCGCCTGCGCGATCTTCGCCAGATCTTCTTCTTCCGCACTCAGGAACTCCAGTTCTTTCATGTTCACTTTACCTTCTGTTACCTTGCGGTAAGGAGTTTCGATAAAGCCCATGTCATTGATCTTCGCGTGTACGCAAAGAGTGGAGATCAGACCGATGTTCGGTCCTTCCGGTGTTTCGATGGTACACAGACGGCCATAGTGGGAATAGTGTACGTCACGAACCTCAAAGCCTGCACGCTCACGGCTCAGACCGCCTGGTCCGAGTGCGGAGATACGGCGTTTGTGGGTGATCTCAGAAAGCGGGTTGGTCTGATCAAGGAACTGGGATAACTGTGATGTTCCGAAGAACGAGTTGATCACAGAAGACAGGGTTCTTGCATTGATCAGGTCAACGGGGGTAAATACCTCGTTGTCACGTACGTTCATACGCTCACGGATGGTACGCGCCATACGCGCAAGACCCACACCGAATTGAGCATAGAGCTGTTCGCCCACAGTACGTACACGACGGTTGGACAGGTGATCGATATCATCGATCTCTGCTTTACCGTTGGTAAGTTTTACCAGGTATTTAATGATGAGAATGATGTCATCACGGGTCAGTGTTTTCTGATCGAGTGGCGCATCACGGTTCAGCTTGCGGTTGATCTTGTAACGGCCAACTTCGCCGAGATCATAACGCTTGTCGCTGAAGAATAATTTATCGATGATACCACGTGCTGTTTCGTTATCAGGAGCATCAGCACCGCGCAGCTGGCGGTAGATGAACTGAACCGCTTCCAGCTCGGAGTTCGAAGTATCTTTATTAAGTGTGTTATAGATGATCGCATAGTCACCACCCACGTCTTCACGCTGGATGAATACGCTTTTTACATCCATTTCAGAGATCGTTTCAACTGCTTCGTCATCGAGAACAGTATCCCGCTCCATCACGATCTCGTTACGCTCGATGGACACCACTTCACCGGTATCCTCATCCACGAAGTCTTCCACCCATGTTCTGAGAACACGTGCAGCCAGACGGCGGCCGAGGTATTTTTCCAGTGTTTTCTTGTCGGTGTTCACTTCATCAGCCATACCGAAAAGTTCCAGGATGTCTTTATCTGTTTCGTATCCGATAGAACGAAGCAGGGTAGTCACCGGGAATTTCTTCTTACGGTCGATGTACGCGTACATCACGTTATTGATATCAGTAGCAAACTCCATCCATGCTCCTTTGAAAGGAATTACACGGGCAGAGTAGATCTTGGTTCCGTTAGGGTGAACTGACTGTCCGAAGAACACGCCAGGAGAACGGTGAAGCTGGGAAACAACCACACGCTCCGCTCCATTGATCACGAACGTACCACGGGGAGTCATATAAGGAATGTTACCCAGGAATACGTCCTGAACGATAGTTTGGAAATCCACGTGCTCCTCATCGTTACAGCTCAGACGCAATTTCGCTTTAAGAGGAACAGCATAGGTAAGACCACGCTCCATACACTCTTCGATAGTATAACGGGGCGGGTCGATGAAGTAATCCAGGAATTCCAATACAAAGATGTTCCGCGTATCAGTGATCGGGAAGTTGTCTTTGAACACCCGGAACAAACCTTCGATATTACGCTTGTCCGGAGTTGTTTCTAATTGGAAAAACTCTTTAAAAGACTGAATCTGGACTTCAAGGAGATCGGGAGTCTCAGCCAGATGCTTGATCTTACCAAAACTTACCCTTGGATTCAATTTTGTTGAAGACATATGTATAATAACCGGTTTAAAAAAGGTAATGACATACAAATCACGTCCAGCTCTCATTTTGGAAAAAACGAAAGACTGTGTGTTTCAACTAGTTAAACATGATCTGGGATGTCAAAATATATTTGGCCAAAATAAAGGACTGCAAAAGTAAGGATAAAAACCGATCCGACAAAAAAAATGACCCGACAAAAACCCCGCCAAAAAGCTGTGAAAAACACGCTGTTATGTTTTCACGGCAAAATAATTTGAGGATAAATCGGAGACTCATGAAAGCAAAGCAAAATCCTGGCGAATACCTTCAATTTACCCGTAAAGACCGGATCGCGATCATCATTATTGCACTTATATTATTAACTGCATTCCTGCTTCCCTCAGCTCTCGAACAACGAGATCCAGTCGCCCCTCCTGCCGCAGATACAGCCTGGATGACAGCCCTTCACCGGCTGGAAAAAACTACCGGACCAAAGACAAACTTTAGTCAACCAGCGGAAAATGAAAATATAAGTGGTGAAAATTACGCCCGCGACCGGGCGGCAGACGAATATAATAACGGAGTAAGAGCTGAATTGTTCAATTTCGACCCAAACACCCTCGATGCCGCCGGCTGGAAAAGGCTCGGAATCAGGGAAAAAACCATTGCCACCATTCTGAAATACCGCGACAAGGGAGGACAATTCAGAAAGCCTGAAGATCTCCAGCGGATCTACGGCCTGCCTGCTGCTCAATACGCACAGCTCAGACCTTATATATTAATAACAGGAACAACGGCCACCCTCCCGCCCGGTCAACAGCAGCACAAGGATCTTGCTGAAAAGCCCCTTACCACATCGGGGGCGCCTGTCGAGGTAGAGATCAATACAGCCGACAGCGACTTGTTTGAGCGACTGCCTGGCATTGGCCCTACGCTGGCAATGCGCATCATCCGTTTCAGGGAAAAGCTCGGCGGGTTTTACAGTATAGAGCAGGTAAAGGAAACTTTCGGCCTGGCGGATTCTGTTTTTCAAAAGATCAGGCGGTATCTGCGAAATGAAAGCGGGGAACTTAGAAAGGTTGATCTGAATAAAGCTGGAATGGAAGAATTAAAAGCGCATCCTTATGTGCGGTATAAGATCGCAAGTGTGATTGTGCAGTATCGAAATCAGCAT
Source organism: Citrobacter freundii (assembly GCA_003243445.1). Lineage (GTDB taxonomy): Bacteria > Bacteroidota > Bacteroidia > Chitinophagales > Chitinophagaceae > Terrimonas_A. The sequence continues at coordinate 85,021 of QFQQ01000006.1, read as the reverse complement.
GGGCCGTTTGTGTCGGTGGAGGATTTGAAGAAGATCGCGGTGATTGATGATGCTATCTATGAAAAAATACGTCCTTATTTTTTTGTCGCTAAATGAATTTGTATCCTATAAAACAGGAGATATGTTATCGAATCACAATAATCATACAACACCTATCAAAGTGTGGACAATTAACAAAGAGCAGAAGAACAGGCTTAGGCTGGATGATACCAGATTTATATTTGAACAGGCGGATAAAATGCTCAGGGAAACCATTGAGATTGGCAATATCATTGCGACCAGAACGAATACACTTATCACTATAAGTTCAGGATCATTAATTGCTACGATCAGTTATCTTATTACTACAATCAGGAACCTCGCATTTGATAGTCTTTTCTTTATTGGGGTAATTACTACGATATACTTATTCGTATTGGTATATTATGGCTTTGAAAATATCAAGCCAGCAGTATATATATCTTCGGGTTCACTTCCGGAAATACTGGTAGATCAATTTTTACCAGATTACGAAATAGCAAATTACGACCAATTAAGGACCTTTTATATCAACGAATTTGAAAATTATCAATTCCGCATAGAGACAAATATTGGAATAAACCGTCTTAGGTGGAAGCGTTATAATAATTTACTGAAATCGCTGCTGTTGCTTCCGATAGGAATGGTACTTGGCTTCTTACTCTCTTAGTGATCTTCAATCACTACTTTAATATTTTTATAAAACCGGTCAAAATCTTTACTACCAAATCCATCATGCAGAGCAAGCATTTTAGGGTGGGTGGTAGTATTCGTCTTCCATTCTGTCGTAGTATTCTTCTTTCCCTCTATCGATGAATCGGATTGCACGGTTGAAGATTTTTTATCTGGAGAAGTCGAATGTTTATGCTGATCATTTTTCATAAAGTCATTTTTTCAAAGCTAAAAAACATCCACTCAACCCAACTCAAAATAACAACCAGTTTTCACCCTATTTCAATGTTTTTTCCTCAAAAGAGCTCATTGAATATTCTCTCAGAGACATAGTAAATTCTCCTTTGGTTAATTTATTCAACAGATTTATCTATCACTTCAGGGGGCAAAAACCCACACGAGCAATTCTATCAAAGAACCCGTTTACACTTTTTCGTATCATTTATACATCCTGTTCGCTGAAACTTCCAGGATCGAGGGAATTATTAAAGTCAAACGGGTGGGACAATATCAATAAAAAAGGCAGTCAAAAAAATGACTGCCTTTTTTTGATCTATACAATCAGCTTACAGCAACTTTCGGATTCCAGTCAAACGGATCGGTGCATGGATCACATTTAAATTTCAACACCTTCCCGAGAGAATGCGCCTTCTTCCCTTTCTTTACAAAAACATAAGCGAGGTCAACATACTCTTCCACTTCTTTTCCATTATCGTCACGGCCTTTCACTATGACGGAGAAATATTTTCCATTCTTGTCAGCTTTCAGAAATACTTCATTAATGGTAACGCGGGACATGGGTTCAGTTTCGCAACAGCTGCACCATAAGATAACGGAAGATTCTTTTTTCAGGTAGGCAACTGCTTTTTCGGCCTGTTCACGGGTTAAGGCGGCTAACTGGTCTGCTTTGGCAAAAAATGTTGTCAGCAAGAACGACAACATGATGACGGATTTTTTCATTAAAAAACGTTTTGTTTTTGGTGGCGATCAGGGGCAAATACTATGCCCGGAAAAAATCTGTCATCCGTAATACGGATGTGCTATCGATCAATAGTAACAATAAAAAAGGCCACCCTGGTTAAAGGATGGCCCTCGATTATAATAAACAAAAAGAACTAAGAGATTAACGGTTACTGCCTGTTCTTTTCCCGGCAAGACTACCGGAGCAGGAACACGCTTGTCGATTGGCCGTTAAGCCGATTATCTTGGACCTACATACTGCAACACGTAGCTTACTTCACGCGGTGTAGTTGCAGGGTTCCAGTTAAAATTAATCGTGTAGGTTTTAGTAGCAGGATCGTACTTATTATCCTTACCCAGCGTGTTGGCAAGCGTTGTATTGCCTACGGAAGACATGGTAACGAGATTCGTGGTCGGATCTACCTTCGCACGGGTATTGTTAATACCACCGATACCTGATGTTCCACCATGCCATGTCATATTCTGCAATTCAACGGTTGTAGCGTCGACAGTAACCAGGCTCAGGTTAGGATTGCCTGCAAGGCTTCCGTTCAATGCATCACCGCTTGTAGGTACACCGGGGGCACTGTAACGCTGAACGTTGCCTGAAATGATCTTGTAGACACCATCATAGCCATTACGTGCCTGGATCCTAAAGATCATTGTGCCGTAGTTTGTGCTCACCTTACCAAAGCTGGCCGACGTTATTTTCAAAGGCAGACCATAGCTCTTGCCGAAGTCATAAGTAGCTTTCAAGACCTTACCATGAATGGTTGCTTGTTTTTGTCCTTTAGGGATCGTTACAGTCCAGGTATCAGCCTGGAAAACTGTTGCGTCCATTGCCACCAGGCTTGTTGCATTCTGAGTGTTGAAAGTAGGGATCATTGTAGGATCAATCGCTACGTTGACCGTGATATCCTGAGGAGCGGCAGTTTCCGCGCCGGAATAGCTGACTACGATATCAACCGGTTGTGTATCTCCTGTGAATACGAGGTCAATATTGTATGAAGGATGCGTACTGGTAATGAGTGAAGAAATAAGATCGGGCACCTGATTGTAGAATTCGATCACGTTTGTTGTCCCTTTACTTCCCAGTGGCGGATCTTCCTTAACGCAGGAAGACAAACCCAGTATCCCTGCTATTGCTAAAAAACCAATATATCTTTTCATAATATTTTTTGTTACTTCTTAGAATTATTATTTCCTGCGGTCATAGAAAACAAATGAACCAAACACAGAGATATTTGTCGGTGCATTCTTGGGGTTCAGAGAATACTCTGTAGAAGGATACCAGATGCGGCCGATTGTTTTATCTGTGGTTGTAGCCTGAGAAGCTTTGGATACAAAAGTTTTGTTCTGATCGAGACCTGCGTTATCGATTTTAGGATAACCTGTTCTTTTGTATTCATCCCAGGCTTCCTGGCCATGGATGTTATTCAGCGCAATGTATTTCTGGGTAATGATCGCCTCCAGACGTTGCTCATCAGTTGTCGCAAGATCAATATTAACGAGGTAGTTGGTTGCGTTGTTTGTCAGAGAATTGCTTTCTGATTTGTATTTCGCGGCTGCGGCAACAGGGTCAGGGTTTGCGGTAGCGCTGCCTGTGATATAGCTGTTTGGTTTGTAAGTACCGTCAGCAGCAGTATACAGATATTTGAAAGAAGCTTCGATTCCTTTGTTGAAAAGATCTGTAACTGTACCGGTAGTGATGATCCCTTTCATACGGGCTTCAGCCTGCAGGAAATAGCTTTCAGCTGCAGTCAGTACCAACTGGCTCTGACCACGTCCCTTCAGGATACCGATCGCGTTGGAAGGATCATCTGTGAACGCATAAGAAGATCCGTTACCACTGTACCATACAGAGCTTCCTGTCGGAGCGAGACGGCCGTCAACGATAGGACCAACTTCACCTTGCTGATTTCTTACCGGATCATAATCTGTAGCAGAGAGAGGTCTGTAGATCGCTCTTCTTCTTGCGCTGTCAGAGATCTTGATACCGTTGTAGAAAGTAGACACGTAGAAAGTAGCGATGATGGATCTTGCAGCCCCGCCACCTGTTACGCTACTGTGGTAGCTGCTCCAGTGTGGGTTCTGCTGTCCGTCCACTTTACCATATCCCGGGTTAACCATGGCATCTGTTGTGAGGAAGCCAGCCGCATCAAACGTTGGTGTAACGCCAGAGAAAATATTCGTTTTCGATGCGCGCACCAGCAATTTGAGTTTCATTGTGTTGGCAAACTGAAGCCATTTGGTCATGTCACCATTGAACATCGGATCAGCTTTTCCAAGGTTATAAGTCAGGGATACCGGTTGAACTGCATTACGGATCGTTGCGATAGCGGCATCGATCTCTTTATACAGGTCTTTGTAGATATCTGCAGCGGGTGTATAGGCAGGAGTGGTATTACCCGAACCTTTCAATGCATCAAAATAAGGGATGGCATCATATTCATCTACCATCAGCTTATAGTTAAACACTTTGAGGATGCGTGCGATCGCGTTGTAGTACGAATACGGATCACTTCCGTTTGTTTTATCCAGTACCCACTGAAGATCCGTCAGGATATCATATGTACCCCACAGGCCGGTGTAATCACTCGTGCCGTAGTTGTAGGTAAGTGCAGCACCCCAGCCACCGTATCCGCCAGCGTTCGCCTGGTAACCTACCATCCAGCCTCCATAGTTATTGAACTGGATCAGGTTTGAAGCGGTACGGGACATACTCTGTCCCAATACCAGCTCAGGAGTGGACGTCGTTGGTGAGTTTGGGTTTGGACTATTTACATCCAAATATTTCTTACATGATCCCATTGTCATTAGGAGTATGACTACCGGAACAAATATTTTTCTCATATCAAGAATTTAAACTGGTAATTAGAATGTTAAGTTGAGCGTAGCACCCATGTATCTTGAAGGAGGTGTTTGGCCCAGCGTTGTGATACCGATAGCATTACCGTCAGAGAAGTTATACTCAGGATCGGTATAGATATTTGATTTAGCTGTAAAGATGAACAGGTTACGTCCCTGAACGCTGAGTGATGCTGCTTTCAGGAATTTTGCTTTTGAAATGAAGCTCTTAGGGAACTCGTAAGTAAGCGAAACCTCACGGATCTTCCAGTAATCACCTTTGATGATATAGTTTGTTGCGATATCGGTATTGTAAGAACCCTCACCGTTTGCCCAGAAACCTGAACCACCGTCACGAACCTGAATAGAAGTATTCTCTACATATTTAGAACCATCCCAATAAGATGAGTTCGGCATTACGAAACGCTCACGGTTGAATGCAACGGTGCGTGCAGAAGAACCAGAGAAGTCCATTGTACCGCCACCATTGTGATATACAACGAATCCGCCACGGTATTCAGCCAGTGCCCAGAGTCTGAAGTTTTTGAAACGAATTTCTGCGTCCAGACCCAAACGTTGTTTAGGGTTTGTATTGCCCAGCAATTTCGGAACAGGATCTTTTGTTGGATAACCAGTAACACGGTCAACAATGATACGGCCCTGATCATCGCGCAGGTAATCAGTTCCTTCAAGGATCGGGAACAGATAGCCGGCTTTAGCGATAGTTTGTGCAGCAGCACCTGAAGAAAGGTTCAGTTTCTCGAGATCGTCGCTGATTGAAACTACGAGGTTCTTGTTGTAAGTATAGTTACCACCAACAGTTACACTCCAGTCACGTGTGCGGATCGGTGTGTAGTGCAGTAATACTTCAAGACCTTTGTTGGTAACTTCACCGGTGTTTGTTTTATAAGTGGAGAAACCAGAAGCCTGAGAGATCTGTGTGTTAACAGTCTGCGCATCTGTTGTAGTGAAATAGTAAGTTGCGCCGAAGTTGATCCTTGAATCCAGGAGATCCATATCAACTCCAACTTCCCAGCCTTTAGTGATCTCTGGCTCGAGAGACGGGTTCACGGTAAGACCGCTTACGCTGTAACCAGGACCTGTCAACGCATAGGGATAACCGCTGGCGTTATCGAATGTGTTCAACAATGAATATGCGCCGAGGTTTACGTTACCAACTTTGGAAACGCCACCCCTGATCTTCATGTTGTTGATGATCTTGCTGTTTTTGATCGCCTCGATCGCATCAGAAGCAACGAAAGAAAGGTCAGCAGCCGGATAGAAGAAAGACCAGTGGTCAGGATCCAGTACAGAGCGCCAGTCGTTACGGCCTGTTACATCAAGGAATAACCAGTTTTTATAAGAAACTTTGAATTTACCGAATACACCCAGCTGGCGTGCAGTTGAGTTACTTTCAGAAGAGAAAGGTTGCGCAGCAGTTCTGTTAGAAACGTTATACAAACCTGGAATTACCATACCGTTGATGTTGGTATTGGTAGATTTCGCAACGTTGTTACGCAGGCTCTGACCGGCAGTCAGCTCAAGACCCACATCATTGATGCGTTTTCTTACAGTGACCAGGAGGTCTGAGTTGATCTGGGTAGAATAGTACATATCATCCGATACGCTACCAGGCCAGTTCCAGCTTGCTTTACCGCCACGTTTGTAGAAGTTGTCTTTAAACGAATACATGCCAACATATGATTTACCACTGTTATTACGAGTGGTCAGACCAACACGGTAAACTACATCCAACCATGGAGCCGGTTTGAAAGAAAGCTCAAGATTACCGGTGAGATAATCGTTACGGATTTTCTCACGGTAGTTATCGATATAGAAATATGGGTTCAGGTAGTAGTCGTTGTAATACAACTCGGGGCTTGCCCATTTATCAGTCTGCCAGTTCTGGAAAGACTTCAGCGGAGCCCAGGCCGGAGTATTCAACAGGTTGTTGTAGATCGTGCTTGTTTGAGTAGTACGGTCATACCTGTTCTGGATATAGTTAACGCTATAGTTTACATTCAACGCTTTTGTGATCTTGCGGCTACCATTGAAACGCAATTGAGCGCGGTTGAATTTATCTTTAGGAGTAGTTCCCTTGATCGTTGCAAATTGAGCAGATACATAGTAAGAACTTTTATCGTCTGCGTTAGACAATGAAAGATCAGACTGATTAGTGAGACCATTTACCCAGAAATCTTCGCGGTCATTATTGGCCACATAAGGATATTCCTGGATGCTGCCATCGATATCTGCACGGCCAAGCTGACGAAGGCTTCCGTCGAAACGTGGACCGTATTGTTGGTTCTCATAAGGAACGAATGCACCGGTTTCCCAACCTGAACCAAACTCCTTTTGCAATTTTGGATAGAAGCTGGTTTTTTCCAGCGTTGTTGTGTTAGAGATCTTCACTGTTCCGTTGCCACCTTTTGCACCTTTCTTGGTAGTGATGATCACGGCACCGTTAGACGCATCTGAACCATACAAGGCCGCAGCACCTGCACCATTCAGTACGTTGATATCTTCGATATCTTCAGGGTTAATATTACCCAGGATCTCACTTGGCACGATCACGTTGTCAACAACGATCAATGCCGTGTTGTTACCAAGGAGTGAACGGTTACCTCTGAGTACAAGTCTTACAGTTGGGTTAACACCACCATTGATGGCATTCACCTGAAGACCCGCTACTTTACCGCTAAGACCAGCCGCAACGTTTACAGGTTTTGCTGCAGTCAACTGTGCTCCCGTAACACGAGTTGCCGCATAACCTTCTTCACGTTTTTTACGCTGGATACCACCAGCAGTTACGACTACTTCGTCCATTACGTTTTCGCGTACCTCAAGCTCAATGCTGCCCATATCATTATGGCTGCCGATCTTTACGGTAAGCGAACCGAAGTTCACTGCTGATACTTCCAATACATCACCTGTCTTTGCTGAAACTGAAAAGGAACCATCCGGTCCGGCTGAAGTTCCTGAAGAAGTGCCTTTAACGGTAATCGTGGCACCACTGATCGGAGCACCGGTCTTGTCGACGATCTTACCGGTAATTTGTCTTTGTTGTGCAAATGTGGCGAGCGCACACAGCAGCAACGAAAACATCACAAGAAGTTTTCTCATGTTGAACGTTAGTTTTGATTGTTAGAAATGAAGCAGGATAAGGTGGTTTTCTATGAAAGCGGATTATTGATCGCTGTCCATAAGATCTTGGGATTTTCTTGAGATGGACAAAGAACACTCGGGAAAATGGTCTTTGCCTTAACCTTTCGGACTAAGTTATGGGATTCACTTAACAAATGCTTAACTAGGGTTAATTAATTGCAAAAATTTTCCAAAAAAGTTAAAATCCGGCAAGAAAGCAAAACGGTCATTAGTTTGGAATGAGAAATCAAACGTTTGCATACCGTTCGTTGTATTTTATATTAATCGAATGTGTCTCTTTATGCTTGCTTTCCCCTGAAAACAGATCAATTCGTCTTTTTATTTACTTTTTCGAGAGATTACAGCCAATTTTTTGTGCCCTTTTATGATTATTCAATTTGCGTTAAAAATATGGGATTAGAAAATTTTTAATGCCAAAAAATATTTTCTCTCTGCCTGATTGTCTTCAGTCATTATTTCTCTTAGGGTAAACACTTATGAGTTTCAATATTTTGTCTGCTTCATGTTAACGGAATCCGTTAACAGATTTTCGGTTGGTGATACTATTTATGATGCATTGCAAAGGCCAGTAAACCTGACCAGGATGGTATCCTGGTTACCTGGTATCCGGTTTTACAGGCACTGAACTTTACATCGGGTTATACAGCTGAAGGAGTGCGAAGAATGCGGAGCGAAATGAAGGCTAACTGTGAGTGAAGGGAAGTATATCGCGCATCCTGCCGCGAGTTGATGACGTATTAAAGGAGAGAAACTGACAATAAAAAACCCCGGCAAAAGCCGGGGTCCTTTATTATGCTTTATTGTAAGAATTAAGCAACTTCAACATCTGCACCTGCTTCTTTCAGTTTAGCTGCGATCTCATCAGCTTCAGCTTTAGAAACACCTTCTTTCACTGGTTTTGGAGCACCGTCAACGAGGTCTTTCGCTTCTTTCAGACCGAGACCAGTCAGATCTTTAACGATCTTAACTACGTTCAGTTTAGAAGCACCACCGCTTTTCAGGATAACGTCGAATGCAGTTTTTTCTTCTGCTTTCGCTGCACCACCGCCGTCACCAGCAACTACTACTGCTGCTGCAGCTGGCTCGATACCATATTCAGATTTCAGGAAATCTGCTAATTCTTGTACGTCTTTTACAGTCAAAGCCACGAGGCTTTCTGCTAATGCTTTAATGTCTGCCATTGTTTTGAATTTTTCCCGTCTTCAAAGCTAAGTCGCTCCGACGGATGATTAAAAAAATTGATCGTTATAAGTAAAAAGTCAAAATGCACCCCGCTTAACAATCGAAAGCTACTTCCGCTGGATAGCGGGGTTGCTTTTGACTTTTTAATTCAATAATTATTCTGCAGCAGCATGAGTAGCTTCTGCTCCACCCGCTTTCTGCTCGTGATGGTGCAACAACGCAGCCAGTACACGTTTTGCAGGAGATTGCAGCAAGCCGATAACTTCGCCGATGAGCTCGTTCTTCGTCTTGATCTGGGTCAGGGCTTTCAGTTGGTTATCGCCAGTGTAAATATCACCGTTGATGAACGCAGCTTTCAGCACTGGTTTTTCACCGTTGCTCGCCTTGCGGAAAGAGCTGATGATCAGCGCTGGTTCTTTAGGGTTCTCAGAGAACATCAGTGCTGTTACTTTATTCAGTGCTTCGTACACGCCTGAGTATTTTTCAGCATCCAGGGACTCCAGTGCTTTTTTGATCAGGGTGTTCTTTGCTACTTTCATTTCCACTTGCTTGTCGAAGCATGCACGGCGGAGTTTGCCAACCTGCTCAACAGTCAGTGATTCTGTATCGGCGATATAGAAGTTATTATATTGGGAGAACTTACCTTTCAGCAGTTCAATCACTTCGTTTTTTTGATCTTTAGTCATGATAATAAGTTTTTAAACCACTTAAGATTAATGAACAAATGCTTTTGTGTCGATTGCAACGCCTGGGCTCATAGAGCTTGCCATGCTGATGCCTTTCAGGTAAGTTCCTTTTGCTGTAGCAGGTTTCGCTTTGATGATCGCATTCAGCAATTCCTGGCTGTTCTCAGCAATTTTTTCCGGAGTAAAGCTTACGCGGCCGATTGAAGCGTGGATGATACCCACTTTGTCAACCTTGAAAGCGATCTTACCACCTTTTACATCGTTGATAGCAGTTGCCACATCGTTGGTAACTGTACCTGTTTTAGGGTTTGGCATCAGGTTACGTGGACCTAATACTTTACCCAGCTTACCGATCTTAGGCATTACAGATGGAGTAGCGATGATCACATCAACATCTACCCAGCCACCTTCGATCTTTGCAACGAACTCGTCGAGGCCAACATAGTCAGCACCTGCGTTCTTTGCTTCAGCTTCTTTATCAGGAGTGCAGAGCACCAACACTCTTTTGGTTTTACCTGTACCATGAGGTAATGTAACCGTACCACGGATAGCCTGGTCAGCTTTCTTTGGATCTACACCAAGGCGAACGTGCAGGTCAACAGATGCATCGAATTTGCAGGTAGTGATTGATTTTACCAGTGCAGACGCATCTTTTAAGCTATATTGTTTGTTGCCATCAACTTTTGTGTTGGCAACTTTTCTTTTTTTAGGGATGAATGCCATTTTGATTCGAGTTTAGAGGTCCCGGCTTATAGGCCGGAGTGAATTAAATTTGCTTGGCCGGGATTAATTCTCCCATGGAGCTTTACCTTCCACGTTCAGGCCCATGCTGCGGGCTGTACCAGCTACCATTTTCATAGCGCTTTCTACAGTGAAGCAGTTCAGATCAGGCATCTTGTCTTTAGCGATAACTTCAACCTGAGCCCAGGTTACTTTACCAACTTTAGCACGATTGCTTTCTTTTGAACCTTTCTGGATCTTAGCAGCTTCCATCAACTGGATAGCAGCGGGAGGAGTTTTAATTACGAACTCAAAACTCTTGTCAGAATAAACTGTGATCAATACTGGGAGAACTTTTCCCATTTTGTCCTGTGTGCGGGCATTGAACTGTTTGCAGAATTCCATGATGTTCACACCTTTGGAACCCAATGCCGGACCGATCGGAGGTGCAGGGTTGGCCTGGCCACCTTTGCACTGAAGCTTTACAAAGCCTGAGATTTCTTTTGCCATTTTAAAATACTTTTTGGTGTTAACGACTGTTCTTCCGCTTACGCTAAAGCTCCGGCGGACTACTTGGTCTCCCAATGCTTGTCCCGGACTTGTGATCCGGGATCCCGGCTTTAAACCGGAATTCTCTTCCCGGATCAATGCCCGGGACAAATAAAGAACTCTTTGGGGCTGCAAAGGTAGGTATATAAGGGGATTTTCGGAAGAATTACCTGAAAAATCTTATACGGCGCCCCCTGGACCCTAAAAGTAATTGCAAATCTTGATTTTAGAAAGAAACTCGCTCTTCAGGAGGCGTATAAGCTTCCCGCAGATCTGGCAGATTGTCTCCTAATTCAAGACACCCATTCGCGAAATCCGCGCCTCTGAATCCGCGAAAAAACAAAGGGAGCGGACCAGCAATGAGAACATCGCCGGGTACTCCCAGGATCTAACTGTAAACATCGATCTCAATTTCTTTCTTCCCGTCCTTTCCGCCTTACCGTTTTTTTACCGGTAAGGCGGAAAGAACGGGAAGGAAAAGATCATTTGAACTGCTCTGCCTTCTTCCTATAATATTCCTGCATCACAAAGAATGCTTTCTTTTTGATCCCCCTGTCAGAGATCAATCCCTTCCGGTTAAAGAAGTCCTGGATCCCCGGCAACTGCCTGCGCGGTGATCTGAAATCAACTAAGATCCATGGTGACATGCCCGACAAACCTTCGATCTTTTCCAGCATCGCCAGGTTCTGAATGTATAATTCCTCCTGGTATTCTTCATTCCATTTCTGGATCTTATCTCCATGCAGACCCTGCAAAGCTTCACCGCCAAATTCACTGATGATAACAGGTTTGTTGTAGGGGATATCCCATTTCATCAGGCTGGCGGTTTCATTCGTACCGCGATACCAGCCGATATACTGGTTGAAACTGATCACATCCACCAGTTCATTCATGTTATCATTTAACCTGTTCACATTATTGTTTGCCTTGGTCACTTCCATGGCCATGCTGATCAGGCGCGTGTTATCCTGCGTACGTGCATAGGTAGCAAGCCTGCTGAGAAATTTATCACGAGCATCGCTATGCGGTGTTTCATTGGCGATCGACCAGATCATGATATTGCAACGGTTCTTATCGCGGCGGATCATATCCGTCAGCTGACGCTGCGCATTCTGGTAAGTATTTTCGTTTTCCCATGAGATCGTCCAGTAAACGGGGATCTCCGACCAAACCATGATGCCCATTTTCTGCGCTTCGCGGACCATTAGTTCGTTATGCGGGTAATGCGCGAGGCGAACATAATTACATCCCATTTCCTTCGCCCATGTCAGCAAGGTCACCGCATCTTCTTTTGACCATGCGCGGCCACGGCCAAAGGGCGCTTCTTCATGAATGCTGATGCCACGCAGAAAGACCTTTTTCCCGTTCAATAAAATATCCTTCTCTTTTGTCTCAATTGTACGGAAACCGATCTGATCCCGGATCGTTTCTCCATCTTTTGTAATCACCACATCATACACTTTCGGATTTTCCGGCGACCATAATGCAGGCTTGGCTTTGATGTCAAATGATGCCTTACCTTCCGCATCTGTAGTCAGTTTGAGATTTACTTTCAATTCGGGGATCTCCACCAAAACCGTCTGTCCCTGTTTCGCTGTATTCAATTTGATCCAGCCGGGAATCTGATCTTTTGTTCCTTTTTTTAACTGGATAAAATAATCTTCTACATAGGTATCCGGAACTTTCGCCAGCAACACATCACGCGTGATGCCACCATAATTCCACCAATCCATGTTCACTGTCGGCACATTGTCTTTTGCGCGTTTGTTATCCACTTTCACCACCACAAAATTGTTTCCGTTCACCACTACATCTGTTATGTCAAAATTGAAAGGTGTGTATCCACCAATATGCGAACCCACGAGTTTCCCGTTCACATACACTTTCGCGTCATAGTTCACTGCACCGAAATAAATGATATCTCTTGTTCCTGCTTTTTTTGTATAAAGAAAATCATGCTTGAACCAAACCGTTCCTTCATACACAAACAACTGCTTGTCCTGCATATTCCAATCACCCGGAATATTCATCACCGGCGATCTGTCAAAATCATACTCCACCAGATCTCCCGGCTTTGTTGCTTTCTTATTTTCAAAAAAACCATTTTCCCTGAACGGCTGCAACCTGTAATCATAATAACCATTCTCCAGCGGATCAATGATATAGTTCCACTTTCCATCCAGTGTGATGTGCTCACGCGCATATACATTCGCAACCAATGGAACTTCCTGCGCACGAACCGTATTCAACAATACTGACAATAGCACTAACAGAATGGCTTTCGGCATAGATCTCATCTTATCACTTTTAAGTAAAAAAAACAGAGGTTTCAAAAGAACTAAAGGTTCCAGAGGTTCCAGAAGTTTCAGAGGTTCCAGAGGTTGCTACCGCGATTTGAACAGCTTAGGTTAACTAGGTCTGAAAAACAGCCCGGAGTTTATAATACTTCTAATGACGAAGTTATTTTTCAAACTGCGGTAGCAACCTCTGGAACCTCTGAAACTCCTGAAACCCCTGGAACCTTTCCTCACCCCTTCTTATCAAAATACTCTATAAGGTTAAACGTATTCGTATTCACCATTTTCATCTGATCCAGCAATGGCTGATATGGTTTGAAATAACGATCCACCATCCCCTTGTTTGAATCACGGTTTGACGGATCAGTTGTCAGATCTTCGGGATCATTATCCATATATTTGAACCAATGCCAGCCCACACAATTTTTATTTTCGATCAGGCCAATGGTGAAATTCTGGTAGAACAATCCCCTGTCATGTTGTGTATGCACCAGCCAGCCGGCGCCTGTATTGTTAGGCAGACCAGAGTCTTCCGCCTTGGTATACCATTCTGTGATAAGAAAAGGTTTACCTGACCATTCAGCCCATTTGTCCATGATCTGCTGATCAGGTTCCCACTTGCGGTAATGATTGATGGATACAACATCCATGTACTTGCCCGCGATCCTGAAGATGGCAGGATTGCTTAGCTCCTGCCTGTTCTTATCCTGGTTGAAACGGCACCCCAGGTATAAATGGTTCGGATCAGCTTTGCGTAATGCGGTGGTTATTTTCTGAAGGTATGTTTCGAAATAAAAAGCAGTGAATGCAGACCTGTCCTCATCGGTAATGTCGGCTACTGTTGCATTACTTCCTTTACGTGCGTGGAGCCATTTTTCTGCTGCTATATATCCCTCCTCATTCTTTCCGAGTTTTGTGAGATGCCTGTCAAGCGCATCAAATACCCAGGGCAATTCATTGTCTGAAAAATAACCAAGCAGGTATTTATCGTCTTTATACTGAGCGATCGGTTTCACCGCCTCTTCAATATAATGATCGAATGCTTTATCAAACACCATCGCCAGGTCATAGCGATATCCCTGCCAGCCTGCCTCTTCATATTTGCCACCAAACTTTTTCAGATGATCTTTCTTATACGATCCCATTGGCGAAATGATCAGTGTGTAAACAAGTGGAGCTTTTTGTTTCCGTAAAAGATCAACCTCAGTCCACGCCCCGGTTCCGTTAAAGCCATTGCTCCTGAGAATGGAGGAAGAATTCTCCAGCCATTTATCTGTTGACCCGAATTCCCTGGCAAAGACTTGTCTCTGCTTTTCAGATCTTCCCGGGTTCATTGCTACTACAGCGCGATGGATATATGGATATCCGTCCGGATCGATCAGCCACCATCTTCCATTGATTTTTTGTGTGCGGAAAAAACCGGTAGCATCGGTTTTCCAAGTGGTCCATCCACCATAAGGAGAAAAGGAGCTTTCTTTTTTTTGTACAAAATCAGGAAGAGCATTGACCGTTCTTGCTTTGTACTTTTTCCAGACAGTATCCTTATTATCTGTTCTCGCTTCCACCATCTCGTACTTCGGTGCCTGTGCTGTACATTGATAAAAGCAACAAGCAGTCAGCAAAAGCGATAATACCGTTTTCATCATTGTGCTGATTTGTGATACAGATCATCCGCAGTAAATGTTTCACATAGAGACAATTCTTGCGTCTATGTAAAACATTCCGCAGACCAATTATTATTTTTTATAAAATCCCTGCAGCAAGCCTTCATAGGCAGGCTTCTTTTCAAAACTGCTGTTGAACGGAAGCGCCCAATCAGGATTTGCACTCAGCCATGAACTCGGATCATGCACGCCCCACATGGTTATCCCAAACCGCTGCTCCTCCGGGATATCAAGCATTGCTTTTGCAACAGTCCTGTAGCTGTTCTGCTGTTTCAGCGCAACAGTGTTATTGAAAGCACTGAGTGTTTTATCAGGGTTAACTGCCACATCCAGTTCAGACACATGGATCTTTAATTTGGTAACTGCCGCAGCAGTGATCGCATAACGCAGATCGTCCAGCGAACGATTGATATTAGTATGCATTTGTAAACCGATACCATGGATCGGTACACCTTTCTTTGCCAGGCTGTCCGCAATGTTGAACGCTTTCAGGCGGCGCGCATGGCTGTATTCGTGACCGTAATCATTATAGAATAATACTGCCTGCGGATCGGCTTCATGTGCATATTGAAATGCGAGCTCGATATATTGCGGGCCGATCTTTTGCAACCAGATGCAATCGCGCAGTGATCCGTCATCATTGATGATCTCATTCACCACATCCCATGAGGTGATCTTACCTTTGTATCGTCCAACAACATCCTGTATGTATTCCTTGTAGATCGTCTTCCAGTCTTCTGCTGTACCGGAAAATGAGGTCACCCAGGAGGGAATGTTCTTATACCAAACCAATGTGTGGCCATGAACGCGCATTTTGTTCGTTATCGCGAAATCAACCAGGTAATCCGCATCATCCCAGAAATAATTCTTTCTGCCAAGGCTGATCACATTCATCTTCATGGCATTCTCCGCTGTTACACTGCTCATTTCATTTATCACGGTGGCGCGGTAGTTTGCATTATTCTTCAATGTATTGACATTGATCGCTGCACCGATCAGGTAAGGCGCTTGCTTTAAACTTGTGATAGCTGCCGAGGGATATTCAGGCGCGCTGTTATCCGAATTAAAATCTTCCTTTTTACAGGAGAAGATCATCACGCCCAATGCGAACGTGATGGATATATGCCGATATAATGATTTCATTGTTTTGTGTTGATGATTGATAAACTGGTTTCCTGCTTTGCTTAATAGCCGGGGTTTTGCTGCAATACATTACCCACGTTCGCATCGATCACGATCTGCGGGAAAGGCAGCAGCACGTGATAATCCTGGATACCTGGCACACCATCACGCACGCCCGATGCAATGCGATTGTACTTGCGTGTACGTTCGATCAGTTTGCCTGTACGCATCAGTGTCTCGCGGCGATCTTCTTCTGTTACCAGTTCCCTTGCTCTTTCATCAAGAATATAATCCAGCGTTACATCACCTGCGGTGATCGGTGTGGCGTGGGAGCGTGTTCTTACGAGATTGATATAATAGGCTGCGCCATCAGCTTCGCTGGTTTTTCCTTGCCTGAACAATGCTTCAGCCAGCAAGAGGTATGTATCTGCCAGTCTCAGGTATGCCTGATCAGCATAAGAATAGTTTTCGCCATAGCGGTTTGGGTCGCTGAAGGTCCAATCCCATTTGCGCGTGCTTGCCCATTTGTGATTGTTGGTGGTCATCTGTGCTTCGCCCATATCACAAACGACTGTACTGCCGGTACGGGTCACATATTTTTTACGGATCGCGTATTCGCTGAAGCGATCATCCTGCGGTTCATAGATAGAGAACACCCATGCAGTGATGCCGGCGCGGCCGATACCGCGGCCACCATACTCCGGTGAATAAGCGATATTGAGGTTGTTATAGGCAGACACCCAGGTACGGCGCATTACGTTTGTATACTGCCCCAGCTGGTTATCTACCGCAGAATTCGGGAATACCCACAATGCTTCTGTATTTCCCTGGGAAGGCCTGATATTGCCATCATAGAACTGATCCATGAATGCGCAACCGGGTTCATTTCTTTTCGTTCCGTAGCGTGCTGTGATCAGTTTATAGTTCGGATTGTTCACCACTGCTCTTGCTTTTGCTTCAGCATCAGCGGGACGGTTTTCCCAGAGATATAACTCAGCGAGATAGTGCTGCGCGATCGCTTTGGAAAGACGTGTTACATCGCTGGAATTATCAGGCAGCCATTGCTCCGCGAACAACAGATCCTCTTCGATCAATGCCTGGATCTCAGGAACAGATGCCCTTGTCCAATCATCTTTATAATTTTCTCCTGTCACCTCATCCACGCTTTTTGGTACCGCGCCAAAGGTCATCACCAGGTGGCGGTAAGCCCAGGCACGGATCAGTTTCGCATGACCGATGATCTCGTTCTTATTCGCTGTATCTTTTTCCGCAGAACCGCCCAGCCAGTTCACGGCAGGGTTCTTCGCGCGCGAGATCATCAGGTTTGCCGAGTTGATACATCTGTATAAGATCAGGAAGATGCCCGGTTTATCAGAAGTACTGACATCTCCATTCAGGAATTGCATGGTTGGAGTCAGATCCGCGGTTGTATAGCGGTTCAACCCTCTTGTCCAGGAGAGTTCTGTATTTGCCCAGGCCACATCGGTTCCGATCTTCCAGATCACACCAAGCTCAGCAGACTGGATCGGTTCACGGCGTTCCTGCCTTGGAAAATTCAGTAATGCGTATTTCGCGGAAAGGAAACCATTGTAGTCATTGAAAAGATTATCAGCATAGGTTTCATCCTTTGCTTTTTCTTCCAGGAAATCTTTGCTGCATCCTGACAGCACAAGTCCGAAAGCAATGATCAACGCTGCGAAGTATGTTGTATGTTTCATCAGAATATTATTGAGTAGACAAAAAATCGTTTAAGTATGATTGACTGCATCAAAACGCAGCTCTGAAACCAAACTGGAATGTTCTGATCTGCGGAATGCCATAATCAGAAGAGAATTCCGGATCCAGGCCGATGAAATTGGTGATGGTAAGGATGTTCTTCACATTACCAAAGAATTCCACCCGGTCCATTTTCAGTTTCTTTACAATGCCCTGGGAAAGTTTATAACTCAGGGAGAGATCATTGATCCTGATATAGGAGGCATCATTCGGATCTCCGAAATAATTAAGGCTATAAGGATTGGAATTATCGCGGTTTGCCGGATAAGTGTTCAGCTTATTTTCAGACGTCCACCATTCCCGCTGGCGGATATTGGTTTTACCATCGAAATAAGTATTCATGTATTCGGTGTAACGTGTTACACCTTTCACTGCATTGATAAAGAAGCTCAGTGCAAAATTCTTATACGTGAAAGTATTCATCAGACCAACAGTGAACTTCGGATCACTTCTACCGATCACTGACATATCCGCTACGGTGATCTTTCCGTCTCCATTGACGTCTTTTACCTTCACGTCACCGGGGCGTGCTTCAGGCATATGCGAGTGAAGGATATCATCCGATTCCTGCCAGATGCCGTCAAATGTATACGCGTACACCACATTGATCGGCTGACCGATGAACCAGCGGTTACCAAGGTTATCCAGCGCACGGCCTGATGCATCGAACAGACCAACATTCACAATGCGATTCCTGTTACTGCTGAAATTAACATCCGTTCTCCAGGTAAAATCCTGTTTTTGGATGTTCACAGTAGACAGCGCGATCTCTATACCCTTGCTTTTTGTTTTACCTGTATTCTGGCGGATCGAACCCACACCATTGATCTGTGGAATATTTTTATTCAGCAACAGATCAAATGTGTTTGCATTGAAATAATCAACTGAACCCGTGATACGGCCTTTCAGCATGGAAAAGTCCCAGCCGATATTGATCTGGCGTGTTGTTTCCCATCCCAGTGTCGGATCAGCAAGTTTGTTTGGATAAAAACCCACCAGTGTTGTATTGCTGTTATTCAGGTAATAATCTGCAGACATGGTAGGCATGGTGGCGTAAGCATTGATCGCCTGGTTTCCGTTCTCACCATAAGACAATCTCAGTTTTGAACGGTCAAGCCAGCCGGAGGTGAAATCCATGAACTCCTCGCGCTCCATATTCCAGCCTAATGCAACGGATGGGAATACTCCATATTTATTGTTCGCGCCGAATGCGGAGAAACCGTCGCGGCGAACAGAGAAAGTGAGCAGGTATTTGCTATCGTAATTATAGTTAGCACGGAACAACTGCGAAACAGCTGTTTGTTTTTCATACAGATCACTTGGCGTAAGGGTGGTTGCCAAACGGAACTGATAATAGCTCATGTAATCACCGATGAAACCGACACCGCTGTTATCATGATATTTGGTCACATATTCCCTGCCGGTATAAACTGCAGTCAGGTCAATATTATGCACGCCGAATTTTTGTGTGTAGTTCAGGATATTCTCACTTGACCAGTCCTGTTTGTACTGGTTATTCACTGTTGCGATACCATTCTTACTGCGGCCGGCAAGCGTTGCAGTAGAAGATTCGTATGTTTCGATCAAACGCGTACGGAAATTATAACCAGCGATGGTTTTGAAAGATAGACCTTTCAGGAAAGGGAATTTGATCTGGAAATAATTGATCGTATTGATGCTGCGCGCCACATCTTCTTTCTGGATATTCAATCCTTCAAGCGGGTTGGACACACCCATATCATCAGGGTTTGGCTGAAGTGCGATATTGCCATTCGCATCATACGCTTCCGTCAGCGGGTTCATGCGGGTGGCATTGCTGATGTTGGCACTTACGCCTGGTCTGTCGTAATATCCAAGTAAGGTATTGGTACCATAGGTAAGCCAATCGGTGATCTTCGTATCAAGATTGATGCGGACGTTATAGCGTCTGAAATTATCATTCTTTGCCACACCGCTTACGCGCGTAGCATTGCCGGAAACAAAGTATTTGGTTCTATCCGTGCCGCCGGAAATAGAAAGATTGTATTCCTGGCTGAAACCGTTTTGCATCGCAAGGGTAAGCCAGTCAGTGTTGATCCCTTTTTGAAACTGTGCGGTTTCAAAAGAGCTGGCGCCAAGGCGGGCATTTTTGAAATTGTAGAACTGTGTGCCATCCATCATATCCGGGCGGTTGATGATCTTGCTTACACCCCAGGTCGAGTTGAACGTGATGCTGGTTTTGCCGGCCTTTCCTTTTTTGGTGGTCACGAGTATTACACCACCTGCGGCGCGGGCACCATAGATCGCTGCGGAAGAAGCGTCTTTCAGCACCTCTATGGATTCTATATCGGAAGGATTGATCTCAGAAAGGAAGCCTTCATACTGGATCCCATCGAGGATGATCAAGGGACCGGCATCGGCACTGATCGAGTTCTGGGCGCGGACACGCATTTTTGTGCTGCCTTCAGCGCTGGTCCCGGTGTTGATCACGCTGAGACCGGGCAATTTACCCTGGAGCGACTGTACAATGTTCACGTTCGGCATGTTTTCCAGGTCGGCAGGTTTGATGGAAACAACGGCGCCGGTCACGTCGCGCCTCCGCTGTGTACCATAACCAACGACCACCACCTGGTCAAGAACCGTGTTCTTACCGGTCATTACCACGTCGATCACCGTTTTTGACCCGACGGCCATAACAGTCCTGGTAAAAGATGTGTGGGTGAAAATGAGTGAATCTGACCCGGAATTGACTTCGATTGAATAATGTCCCTCGGCGTTGGTGGTAGTTCCGGATGATTGGCCGGAGAGACTGACGTTCACACCGGCGATGGCGGCTCCGGTTTCGTCGGAGACCTTGCCGGTTACAAGTAGTTTTTGCGCATGTATTATCAGGGATGATAACAGCAGCAAAGGCAGCAATGCAAGTTTTTTACCCATGGCAGTTTAATCGCTTTAATTAGGGGACAAATAAAGCGAGGGATGGGAGTTAGTGGCTTATAAATGCGTTCATTTAAGTTATAAAATTGTACAATGGGTTGTTTTTGAGGGGCGTAGGGCCCCCTCTAAATCTCCCCCTTCAGGGGAGACTTAACACTCTATGTGAAGAAAGTCATATTATATAGAACAAAGTATTCCATATAATATGACTTTTCGGTTTTTTGAACTGTTCATAAGTCTCCCCTGAAGGGGGAGATTTAGAGGGGGCCCTACGCCAGTTATCATGACAGATCCTCTTCAATAAACTTCCTCGGCGACTTCCCATATATCTTTTTAAAGCAGGTACTGAAATACGCCGGTTCATCAAACCCAACCATCAGCGCCACTTCATTTATACTATGCTTTTTTTCTTTAAAGTATGCGATCGCTTTTTTCATGCGGACGATCTTTGTAAAGTCGTTCGGTGTAAAACCGGTTATCGCGTTGAACTTCGTGTAAAGCAGGGTCCTGCTTACCGCCATTTCTTTGGAGAAATCAGATACAGAAAAAGCCGTATTTGACATGTTCTTTTCGATAATAGCCGTTGCCTTTTCAATAAAATCATCATTCAGCTCATTTCCGGAAACCGGTGATTCGCCGGTAGGATTCTCGTCCGTATTCAGGAACTTCTGGCGGAGTAATTTCCTGTTCTGGATGATGGTGTCCACCTTCAGCCGCAAATAGCCGGTATCGAATGGTTTTTCAATGTAATCGTCGGCACCCGAATGAAGCCCCTTTTTCACAGAAGCTTTATCCGTTTCCACGGTGAGCAGGATCACCGGCAGGTGCGAGGTTTCAAACGTCGTTTTCACCTTTTCACACAGTTGCAGTCCGTCCATTTCCGGCATGTTCAGATCTGAGATGATGATATCCGGATGAACACGGCCGATCTCTTCCCAGGCTTTCACTCCATTTTCCGCTGTGAACACCTGGTAATAATGGCCCAGCGAGACCTCCATGAACGAACGCAGCTCGGGATTATCTTCCACCACCAGGATCTTTACCTTCAACGTATTTGCCGGTGCTTCTTCATCTGTCATGTCTTTTTCATCTATCACCGGCAGGTTCTGATCATCGAGGATAATATTATTGCGATAGTGTTTATTACCACGGCGGAATTGCAAGCGGAACGTGGTTCCCTGGTTTTCCGTACTATCTACCGTGATATTGCCTTTGTGCAGCGCCACATATTTTTCCACCAGCATCAGTCCAAGCCCGGAACCGGCGATCTGTTTGTTCACTGCATTGCCGGCACGGTAAAAACGTTTGAACAGGTTCTTACGATCCTGTCTTGAAATGCCGATACCATTATCTGCAACAGCGATCTGCCAGAAGTTCTGATCGGCAGACAGAACGATATTCACCTTCCCTCCTTCCGGTGTATATTTAATGGCATTGGAGATAAGATTATCCAGGATCTTATCCATTTTCTCCGCATCAAACCATTCCGCTATTTCCTGTAAGGGCAATTCAAGCGAAAGCATGATGCGCTTTGTATGAGCGGCCGCCTGCCAGTCTTCCAGTTTCTTCGTAAGGTATTTTTTAATATCACGCTGCTGGATCACCAGTTGATCGCGTGATTCGTATGCCTTTTGAAAATCCAGCAATTGGGAGAACATCCTGTTCAGCTTATCAAGATTCTCCGTAACCAGCTTCATCAGGTAGTTGTTCTTGGCTGATGGTTGTATCTGTTCTTTCAATTCATAGATCGGTGCGCCTATCAGGGTAAGTGGTGTGCGTATGTCATGAGCAGTATTGATAAAGAACCGGATCTTTTCTGCTGTTTGCCTTTCCTGCACTTTTTGTCTTACATAGCGGTAAACCAACCATGCAATAACAAGCAGAATGATTGCAATGAGTATCCTCGCCCAGATAGTATCCCAGAATGGCGGAAGTACTTTTATAGTCACCGCTTTCTCATCAAGCAGGTTATTGTTCTCATCCAGGTATTTTACGCGGAAAACATACTCATTCGGGCTAAGGTTGGTATAGTTGGCGATGTGTTCCGAAGTTGGTCCCACCCAATTCTGATCGAGGTTCTCCAGCTTCCATAAATAACGCCGTGTCTTTCCCAACGAATAATCGATACCGACGAAGTCTATTGAGAACGAATGCTGGTTATGATCAAGCGTGATACTTTTTGTATCATCCATTGCGTGTGATAATGGCGAATGCGGGTCACCTGGCTTAATGATCTGATTAAAAAGCCAGAAGTTTTGGAGTGAAAGATGTGCTTCATCTTTTTTCCTGGCAATCGTCTTTGGATTAAAAAATGTAGCGCCTGAATATGATCCAAAGTAAAGATCACCGTTGGCGCTTTTTGCTTTGGATAACTGGCGGAACCTGTTGCCCGAGATACCATCGGCAGCAGAAAAATTCTCTACCTGGAATGTGGAGAGATCAAAACGGCTGATACCATTTTCGGAACTGAACCAAAGATTGTTTGCCTCATCTTTTTCTATAGCATAAATAATATCAGAGGGTAGTCCGTTCTTTTGTGAAAAGACTGTTACCGCTCCTGTCTGCAGGTTACACCTGTTCAACCCGTTTCCATAAGTACCGATCCAGATGATGGAATCAGATTGCAGATACATATCACTGATATACCTGCTTTTCAGTTTTGCATTGAAGGCGCAATCTTTCCGGCTCTTTGTATCGGTTGAGACTTCGTATACTCCAGACTCTGTCGATACAAGCATGGTATGCGCATCCTTCCGTATGATATGATTCGCCTGTGTAACCGCGATCGTGGTAAACCTCCCGGATGAAGGAACAAATTTCGAAACGTTTCCCCTTTTACCGCCAAACCAAAGGTTGCCCTCTGCATCTTCGGCTATCGCATAAACGAAATTCGTACCGATGCTGTTCTCTGAACCCGCTTCAACCATGTAGTGCGCTATGACGGCTCCCTGTTTATTCAGTTGATAAACACCGGAAGAATAAGTGCCAACCCATATATCATGACGGCTGTCTTCATAAAGTGTCAGTACATTCGTTTCATTCAATACTTTTTTCCATTGATTGGTTTTCCTGTTCCAGAAACAAAGATCATTATTGGTAGCAAACCAAAGAATGCCATCTGAATCCTCCAGTATGTCACAAACGATATCTCGGCTTAATGAGTTCGGGTTGTTCTTTTCATGTTGTATCGTTTGAAAACCCCGGTCGTTGAAATCAAGAATACTTACTCCATCCGAAAATGTAGACAGCCATACCTTTCCTTCCGCATCTTTATATACATCGTAAACAGCATTACCACTGATACGTGTTTTCTCTTCGCTTTGCTGGTTGTAGAATTTCTCAATCCGAAGATCATTGGTATTAAAAAGATATGCGCCCATGCCTTCGGTGCCGACAAGAATATGATCTTTATCAAAACGCGCCATGGACAATACCGGGTGATACCAAAGCCTTGAATCACCAACGGGAGACAATGTTTTACTGTTTATATCATACAGAAACAATCCTTTATTGATGGTACCGATCCAGGCCTTGCCTGTTGCCGGCTCATACAAACAGGTTTCAGGGGTCATTCCTTTTTCCTTCAGCAATTTGCTGTCGATAAACGGAGATGATTGTTTGGTGCGGGTATTATAAAGCAGGATCTGTTCATTATTGATCAGCAAGAGATCTTCTTTATCGAATAAGAAAATGCGTCTGTATCCCGTTCCTTCTTTTTGTAATGCCGGTAACAGTTGAAGCGTGCTGTCTTTTAATATTCCGATCTCTCTTCCTGTAGTAACCCATATATTGTTATTACTGTCGAAGCAAAGCCAGCGGATATATGTTTTAAGATCTTTGTGGACAATAAATTCGTCACGATCATTATTGTATTTATAGATCGTACCTCTGTCAGTATAAGCCCAGAGATCAGCATTCCTGTCCAATTCAACTCTTATGGTACGGATGGGCATGGTACCATTGTAAAGAATGTCCATGAAATAGTTCTTGACGTTCAATCCATCAAATCTGTCAACCCCGAAGCGCGTGGAGATCCAGAGAAATCCTTTTTTATCCTGAACGATGTTGAATGTCTGCTGACCATTGATACCCTGCGCGGCACCGATATGTGTGATGCGTTGAGCCTGCAATGTGAAACAGAAAAGAAGTAAACAGAAAAAGGTAAGAGTAGTATGCAGGCGTAAGCAATCACCTATTGCCCGGCGATTGTTGACCGGTATCTGCCTGCAGGAAAAATTCATTTGCTACTAAAGTTTAAAAATCCGGTGTGGCACTGAGCCGCAGATCATTTATCAACGATCACCGAATATCGTCATTTCTTCAGAAAATCATCATACACCCATTGCATCATTGATTTTCCTGCCTCTACCTGTTTAGCGCCGGTAGCGCCTTCGCGTTCGATCGGGCGCTTACCGATATTATCAAAGACCAGTCGCCCTGAACTATCTACAAAGCCAAATGCATCGTTATATGTGAAGAAGGCCCAGGGCTTTTCTGCCGGATCAAAGACATTTTTACTGAAAGGAAATTTTGTTCTATCCAAACCAAACTGAGCAGATAAAGTGGCAGCAATATCCAGTTGGGAAACATTTTTTTCGATGACCAAGCCATTTCTGTTCAGTGCACCGCCCAGCCACAGCATTGGTGTGCGGAAATCATCTGCCCGATGATCTGAGTCAGGCAATATATGTCCGTGATCACCGGTGATAATGATCAATGTATTATTCCACCACGGCTGAGCTTTGCATGAATCAATGAACTCACCGATCACTGCGTCGGTATAATGTAATGAGTTCAGGAATTTACTTTTGGTGTCCATGCCATCAAATACTACGGGCACAGGCGTTTCAAATGGTTCATGACTGGTGAGGGTAAGCCATGCAGCAAAGAAGGGACCTTTTTCTTTATCGATATCATGGAGTACGCGATTGGCCACCACTCCATCATGCGCGCCCCATTTTGAATTCATATCCTTTGCATCAAAATCATTTTTACCAACGATCGGATCGAAACCGCCTTGCAGCAGGTATGATTTGATGTTTGCAAATTCCGGTTCACCCCCGTAAAAGAATGGGGTAGCATATCCTTTTTGCTTGAAGAGATGGGATAAGACCTCCAATTTGATGGACTTTGCCGGAGAATGGATGATCGTGCCGTTCGGCATAGCCGGATAACCACTGAAGATGGCGGGAAGACCTTTATACGTCCTGTCGCCACTCGCATACATATTATTAAAGTAAATCCCTTCTTTTCGCAACTGATTAAAGCGAGGCGTTACTTCCTGGTCTTTGATCTTGACGTGTATGGCTTTTTCAGTAAAACTTTCCCAAACGACTACCAGTACATTGACCGGTGTGTCTGATTTCCGCAGAACGGAATCCGTTGTGTTGCTTGCAGTATAAAGGCTATCTGTAACGTGTTTTACTTTTTCTTCTGTGAGGTAGAGGTATGGATTGTGGGTGGAGGCTCCTTTACTCATCGCGCTGTGCAAGAGGTTCCATACGGGATTGATGGCGGCCTGGTTAGCATAGTTGTGTATAGAAAAATAAACGCTGCTTTGATTCAATGGTGTTTGCTGCAGACCGCCACGGATCGGGATGATCAGTGCGCCGGTAAAAAGCAGTAACAACACAGCAGTTTGTGGTTTGTAATTATTCTGCTCCTGGAAAAAGATCCGTTTCAGGATAAATACAAAACAGAAATAGAACAATGCATAGGCTGCGGCAAAGATCAATCCTACAAATACAAGCGGGATATGGCTGATGGACGCGTATGCTTCTTTGGGAGTTACGACAAACCGCAGCGGTGTCATATCAAGCCGTACGCCCCAGGAAGAATAGATCTCGAGGTCTGCGAGGCAGATGATAGCGATGATCAGGAGAATGACAACGGTATATATTCTGTAAACAGGAAGCCGTTTGAAAAAGCGGACCCACAGGCTGAGCAGTACGAACAGGCATATGGGTGCAGTTATATATGCCGCCACCGACATATCCATTTTCAATCCGTAGCACAAGCTTCCAAGCACTGTATGGAAAGGCAGTTGCTTCGTTTTACTGAAATGATATAACAGGAAAACGACCCGCATAAGGTCAAAGAAAATGACCCAGCTTAAGAAATAAAGCAGGATGAATTTGAATTTGGCAGCCATTCTGGAAGTCAAAAGTCAAAATTAAAAAGTAAAAATGTCAACCCGCTCATAGAAGTGTTCCTTCGTATTTGAGTGAATTTTTACTTTTTACTTTTTACCGGTGGTAAAATAAAAGCCACTCCCTTTTAAAGGAATGGCTTTGGTTCATTAAAAAAATATCTTCTCTGCAGTGACCGTTTGTCTTCCTTAGCTGATCTTTTCAACCTGCATGTAGTTGAGTTCAACAGGTGTTGAGCGTCCGAAGATCTTAACGGTAACTTTCAGTTTTTTCTTTTCGTCGTTCACTTCTTCAATCACGCCATTGAAGTCATTGAATGCGCCTTCAATGATCTTGATGGTTTCGCCAACGATAAATGGTTCGCTGACGCTAACGCCGCCGGCTTCAGCCATTTCGTCCATTTTGCCGAGCATTTTATTTACTTCGGCTTTGCGGAGAGCGATAGGGTTATCCTTTCCGAGGAAGTGGATAACGCTATTGGTGTTTTTGATCGTATCGCGAAGATCGTCGTTGAGTTTACCGTCGATGACTTCGATCATTACATATCCGGGATAGTAGTTACGCTCACGCACTACTTTCTTTCCGTTAGCAACTTTGTATACTTTTTCAACAGGAAGGAATACCTGTTTAACTACTTCGCTCCAACCGCCGCGAGAGATTTCCCTGTCGAGGTATTCTTTTACCTTTCTTTCCTTTCCGCTCACGACACGAAGCACAAACCACTTTGTCTCCTTCTGCTGCGCATTGTCTGTATTTGTCGTAGTAGCTTCCATGTTGTTATTTAAACAGTTCGTTGTAAACTAATTTCAGCAGGCTTCCTGCTCCGAAGTCCATCAGAGAAACAAGTGCAGTGATCACCAGGGTTGCAACCAGCACGATCATGGTAGATTGTTGCAGTTGAGCCCAGTTTGGCCAGGTCACTTTTTCTGTCAGCTCCTTGTAGGATTCTCTGAAGTAAGTTGTGATTTTGTTCATGCTCTTAAAGTTAAGAGTTTAAAGTTTAAAGGTTTAAAAGTTTAAGAGTTTAATTTCCAGGTTCAAAAAAACTTTAAACCTTTAAACTTTTGAACTTTTAAACCTTTGGTTTGCACGGGCAGAGAGATTCGAACTCCCATCAACGGTTTTGGAGACCGCTATTCTGCCGTTGAACTATGCCCGTATAATACAAAGTACCCGGGGTGTACCCAAGTACTTTGTAAATGTATATAAAGCTTGTCGTAAGTCCTCTTTTTGGGAGGAAATAGATTGCTTATTTCAGGATCTCAGTAACCTGACCTGCGCCTACTGTACGGCCACCTTCGCGGATCGCGAATTTCAGACCTTTTTCCATCGCGATAGGCTGGATCAGTTTTACTTTCAGAGAGGTGTTATCACCAGGCATAACCATCTCAGTACCTGCATTCAGTTCAACTTCACCGGTTACGTCAGTTGTACGGAAGTAGAACTGAGGGCGGTATTTGTTGAAGAATGGAGTGTGACGGCCACCTTCGTCTTTGCTCAGTACGTATACTTCGCAACGGAACTCAGTGTGAGGAGTGATAGAACCTGGTTTGCAGATTACCATACCGCGACGGATCTGAGTTTTCTCAATACCGCGGAGGAGCAGACCTGCGTTGTCACCAGCTTCACCTTCGTCAAGGATCTTACGGAACATCTCAACACCAGTTACTGTAGAAGTAAGAGGAGCTTCGATCAGACCTACGATCTCAACGCCTTCACCAGTTTTAACGCGACCTCTTTCGATACGGCCTGTAGCAACAGTACCACGACCAGTGATAGAGAATACGTCTTCAACTGACATCAGGAACGGAAGATCAACCGGACGTGGAGGCAGTGGGATATAAGTATCTACAGCATCCATCAGTTCAGTGATAGCACCAACCCATTTTTCGTCACCAGCGAGAGCACCGGTAGCAGAACCTTTGATGATTGGAGTATTGTCACCGTCAAAGCCGCGTTTAGTCAGCTCATCACGGATTTCCATTTCAACGAGATCCAACAGTTCAGGATCATCAACAAGGTCAACCTTGTTCATGAATACCACGATACGAGGAACACCTACCTGACGAGCGAGGAGGATGTGCTCTTTTGTTTGTGGCATAGGACCGTCGGTAGCAGCTACTACGAGGATTGCACCATCCATCTGAGCAGCACCAGTGATCATGTTTTTTACGTAGTCAGCGTGACCTGGGCAATCTACGTGTGCGTAGTGACGAGTGTCAGTCTGATATTCTACGTGTGCAGTATTGATCGTGATACCCCTTTCTTTTTCTTCAGGAGCACCGTCGATTTCGTCATATTTTTTTGCTTGCGCCAGACCTTTTTTAGCAAGGATCTCGGTAATCGCAGCAGTCAAAGTGGTCTTACCATGGTCAACGTGACCAATCGTACCAATGTTTACGTGGGGTTTGTCCCTCTTAAAGGTCTCTTTTGACATTGTTATCTGTTTTTAGTTGTGTTTACCCAATTATTGTTTTCTATAATGAGCGGTAATATCACTATTCTCCGCTTTCTTGCCATCTTCTGATCTTTCTTCCACATTCATTCGCCAGGCTTAAGAGCCGTTAGTGAGAATCGAACTCACGACCTCTTCCCTACCAAGGAAGTGCTCTACCACTGAGCTACAACGGCTGCTCGCATCGAAAGAGACAAGCCGTTGTTAGCTGGCTGACCAGCTTTCGTTTCTTGTCTGTTATCTCTGTGGAGCGGGAGACGAGGCTCGAACTCGCCACCTATAGCTTGGAAGGCTATCGCTCTACCAAATGAGCTACTCCCGCTTATTTAATTTTAAAGAACCCGCCAGTAATAACTGCTTGGATCCGCCGCGGCGGACTACCAAATGAGCTACTCCCGCTTATTTTAACCTTAAAGAACTTGTCAACTCAAGAACCGTCGTTTAAGCGTTCAAAGGTTTAAAAGTTTAAATGTTCTTCCTGTTAAAACGATTAAACTTTTAAACCTTTAAACTTTAAACCTAAAACTCTTACCCCGAAGGGTGGTGGGCAGAGAAGGATTCGAACCTCCGTACTCGTGAGAGAACAGATTTACAGTCTGTCGCCTTTAGCCACTCGGCCATCTGCCCATCCGTGAGCCACCTGCCAGAATCGAACTGGCGACCTACTGATTACAAATCAGTTGCTCTACCAGCTGAGCTAAGGTGGCTTATTCCAAAAATATTCTGCCTGCTGGATGAAGACAGATCCGTGATAAAGAACTACCCCGTTCGTTTTTGGGAAGGCAAAGGTAAGGGAATTTGGATATTGTAAAAATTTTGAGAAAGAAATTTCTATTGAAAATCAACTTTTTTTTGAAAAATCCGGAGATCATAGACCGCGGGCCACGGACGGCAGACCGCAGACGAGCACTGCGGAAAGTAAAGACATTTGATATTTGTTTTGAGCGGCCTGTCTGCCGTATAAATTTTGCAGTTGATTTATCGATGGTCTTTTATTATTTCTTCCAATTAACTCAACCTGCTAAATACTTTTTCTCCGGTGTTCTTCCCGCTCTTAGCGTCTTACCGGTTTAGTTTTCTATCGAAGAACAGCAAGGATATATACGCATTGTGTCTTTCAAATCTGCCAACTATTTTGCGGGAGGCGTCAAAATCCCGGGCGGGCTCCTCAAAACTCAGTGGCGTTCGGTAATTTCTCCCCGGATTCTTCTCTTTGCCTCCTCGAAACCTCCTCGAAAGCTCCTCTGTTCGTCCGCGGAACCCGGGGAAGAAAAGAGGAAGTTTCAGGGAATCAAACAGACTGAATGATTGTCTGGAAATGACAGCTAATTAGAACGATCGCCTGCGGTCTATTGCTTGCAAATCCCTTACGATTGCTTTTCATTTGCAATGTCCTCCACCCACAATTGAAATTCAATGTCGTTTAGTTAGCAAAACCTGCCTGAATTGACTGGCGTAGGGCCCCCTCTAAATCTCCCCCCAAGGGGGAGACTTTGAACAGTTATCATGAAAGAGAAGTCAAATCGCATAGAATATAAGTATTCATACGATTTAACATCTCTTATTTCAGGCGGTGGTAAGTCTTCCGCCGCGGCGGAGAGATTTAGAGGGGGCCTAACGCCAGCCGAGCGAATAGCTTCACGTTAACTAAACGACATTGAATTTTTATTGTGGTTGGAGGAATGCGCGATCCGGCTACGCACCGGGCTGCCTGGAGAGGATATGATCATTGTTTTACCGGCCAGCAATGGTCTGGCTCTTTCCGTTATAAAAAACAAAAACCCGGGGTTACCCGGGTCTTTGCTGTTAAGCTGCTTGCTTTTCTTTCTTTCTTTTTATTTGTGTTACGATTGAGTCGAATGCATTGTCGAATGAGCCTTCAAATGATTTACTGGTTGACTTAACAAAAAATTCGTGGCGCGGAACATGAATCCTGATCTCTGCAATCTTGTCTTTGATCGTATGAACCACGTTATCTAATTTCAGAAACACCTGTACCTGTATGATGCGGTCATGAAAGGTATTCAGCTTTTGTAATTTTCGGTTGATGTACTCGATTAATGCTGAATCCGCATCAAAGCGAACTGTCTGAATGTTTACGTTCATAGTCGTCTTTTTTTAAAACAGTGAAACAATTAAATAAAGAACTGTTCATCACCTAAGTCAACCCCGGTGACTGCTATGAAGTTACTGTAAAACGAAAGCTTTTGCAACAAATTTTTGCTAAAAAAATATTGTGTCAGACATGATTTTTCTCATGCTTTCGGGTGGGCTTTTTTATACACATCTTTCAGCTTCTCGATCGTGGTATGGGTATAAACCTGCGTGGCCGCAAGACTGGCGTGGCCCAGCAGTTCCTTTACCGCATTCAGGTCCGCCCCGTTGTTCATCAGGTGTGTCGCAAACGTATGCCTAAGGACGTGTGGGCTTTTTTTATCAAGCGTACTTGCCTGCGAGAGATATTTTTTTACCAGCAGATAGGCATATTTAGGGTACATCTTCTTTCCCTTCTCCGTTACAAGCAGGATACCCTCCTCCGGTGCTTCGAACTCCTTCTTTTTCCAGCCCTGGTAATCCCGGATACAGGCCACCACGTCCTCACTTACAGGGATGATCCGCTCCTTATTTCCCTTCCCCAGCACCTTTATGCGAAGCCGCCCCAGGTCAAGTTGTTTTTCCTTCAACCCTATCAGTTCGCTCAACCGCATACCCGTTGCATAGAACATGGTGATCAGCATTTTTGCATTCAAACTCTTCCAGTCTTCCGCCGCCTGGTTCAGGCTTGTAATAAGCTCCTTTGTCTCCGATTCCTTGATAAAGACCGGTAACCGCTTACTGACCTTCGGGGAAATGACATTCGCCGTAGGCAATACCTCTATCTCTCCCCTTCTCAGATGATATTTAAAGAAGGAGCGCAGACTGGAGATCTTCCTGTTGATCGATCTCGAACTCAGTTGCTGTTCCTTCAATCCCGCGAGCCAGCTTCGGATAAAACCATGCGTGATCTCATTCAGTCTCAACTCACCATAATCTTTGTCCAGGTAAGCAAAAAAATCCAGCAGGTCCGTCTGATAGGAAAGAAGGGTATGAGGCGAATACCGTTTCTCAAATTTGAGATAGTCAAGAAAGGATTGAATACGGGGATCGGTTGCCTGCATGGTTCGAATTTACGACAAAGTTGGATCGGGATGTTGGATGGTCGATGATCGATGTTGGATGTTGGATGGTCGATGGCCGATGGCCGGCTTTGGGATAGAAGAGTTTGCGGTTTATTTGGCTGCAAGGGAGGAGTGTTTGGGCACCAATGTGGTTAAGTTAATTGTTAGTGATGTACGATGATATCCGTGAGTCTTGCAGGCAGGCTGCAGGAAGATGGCTGAACGACCTGTGGACCGAAGAGAAAAGGCTGGGAAACCGTAGAGAGCAGGTATAGACTGTATGGAGATTGTGGTGTTTTGGTACACTACTGGTACACTAACGCCGGGGTTATCATAGGGAAACAGTACAGCGTTGGTACAATAAAAAATCACGCTGGGAAATGCCTTAAAATAAAAATAGCTGCTAGACCAGAGTCCGGCAGCTATGCTCATTATGATGAAATCAAAAGAGATTATCCTTCGATCTTTCCGCTCGCAATGCTCTGCTTGTAGATCGCTTTAAGCACCTGGCCACGACGCACTACGGAAGGCTTCGTGTAGCTCTGACGCTCACGCAGTTGCAACAAAGTCTTCGATTTCTCGAATTTCTTCTTGTACTTCTTCAGCGCCTTGTCGATGTTTTCGCAATCTTTAGAATCAATAATAAGCATGTTTAATACCTCCTTGGTATGTTTTTTAGGAACGCGAAGATAGGGAAAGTTTTGGAAAAAAGAAAAAGTTGGGGGCGGGGGATGATGGACCACCGACCACCGACGGCCGACCGCCGACGGTCGATTAAGATTGGTCATTTCTATTAAAACGGGATACAGGCGACGCTTGCTGAATCCGGATCTGCTTGATTCCCGTTTTATCGGCGACCATACCGTGGTCGGCCGTCGGCGGTCGGCCGTCAATTTGGAATTTCTCCCCCCACAACTCACCTTTGCACCATGTTTACAGGAATCGTTGAAGCAAAAGCAGTGATCAGGGAAGTACTGAGCAATGGCTCAAATAAGACCTATTGGGTAGAATCGCCTCTTTCAGAAGAGTTTAAGGTGGATCAGAGTGTCAGCCATAGCGGAGTTTGCCTGACTGTGGAGGAAATAAAAGGAGGAATGCACCGCGTGACGGCCATTGCGGAGACGCTTGAAAAGACAAACATGAATCAATGGGTGGTCGGTTCGCTGGTGAATATCGAGAGGTGCCTGCCTTTTAATGGGCGGCTCGACGGTCATTTTGTACAAGGGCATGTGGATACTACCGGCACCTGTATCAGCAAAACCGATAAGCTGGGAAGCTGGGAATATGAGATCGCTTTCCCCGAAGAATTTGCCGGCCTGGTGATCGAAAAAGGATCCATCAGCCTGAATGGCATCAGCCTCACCATCTTCAACGTCGGAAAGGATCATTTTACCGTTGCGATCATTCCCTATACCTACGAGCATACAGATATACAATCAGTAGAGCCTGGCAGCACGGTGAATTTGGAGTTTGATGTATTGGGGAAATATATCGAGAGGCAGATGAGGCTGCAGAAGGGTTTCTAAGAAAGGTTCCAGGGGTTTCATGAGTTCCAGAGGTTCCAGAGGTTCTTCACATCGCAGAGCTTTGGCATATGTGAACTCACAAGTTTGTTACCAACGTTTGGAACTCATGGAACCACTGGAACCCCTGGAACTTTTTCAAACCTCCCAAACCTTCCAAACCTTCTCTGCCTCACACCACCCTCAACCTATCCTTCAAACGCAAAAACGGACTCTCGAAATAACGATAGCTCAGAAAGGCCAATCCAAAGTTGAAACCAAATATCAGCGGGACGAGCAACCAGGCCGAAAGTGGTGAACTGAAACGCCCGTTGATCATATTGAATGCAGTGATGGAAAGACCATGAAAGCAATAAAGACCGAATGAGATCCGGCCGGTCAGTATCAGAAATCTGTTCCTTTCATAAAAACGAATACGATTGGAATTACTCAGTTGCTCCGTCAGCAGAAGACAGATATAGACGATAAACAAATACCTGTTCAATAACAGTATGAGATAATGATGGATCGCTTCGTTGAGCAAGAAGAAAGCAGTTAGTTGTATCAACGGCCAGCAATAGAATATAGCGGCTTTTGAACCGCTCAGTTTTGCTGTCCACGCTGTTAAGGATGATCTTTTGGAAAGCAATAAAGCCGCCAGTCCTCCCATTGCAAAATCAACGCAGTAAGTGAGCGTGTGAAAATAAAACGGCAGATCATTTTCTTTGGCGTAAATGGTAAATGCCAGGCTGCATAATACCAGTACAATAAAGATCCCCGTCAGGTACCTGAAAAAGAAACGCATCATCAATCCCAGGAAAATATAGAATTGCTCTTCTACCGAGATCGTCCATAAGATCTGCAAAAAGAAAACATGCTCCTGTTCATAAAAATTTGCGGCAAAGAAATAGTAATAGACCGGGTCGGGTAATGTAAGCTGGTGTCCTGCTTTTGCCGCAAGCGCCGGGAATAGCAGGAAGCAAAGCGTCAGAAATACAAAATACAATGGCCAGATCCGGAGAATCCTTCGCTGAAAAAATTTTCCCAGTGATACCTTTTGCTGTTTTGCATATTCTTTTATACCGAGCCAGGTAAGCAAAAAAGAAGAAAGGATAAAGAATACATCGATGGCCAGCGGCAATTGTTCGTAATAAAACCCGACAAGTTTTCCTGTAACACTCTCTCCAAATTCCGGATGAGCCGCGTGAAAAAAAAAGATCGCCAGGAAAGATAAGCCTCTTACTGAATCAAGTTGGGGGTAGTAGTTGGTTCTGGTCATCAGCGGGCGATGGTTAGGGTGCAAAGTTAAGGTTTCAAAGGTTCCAGAAGTTTCAGAGGTTCCAAAGGTTAAACTCACTAACCTACGGAACCTCTGAAACTTCTGGAACTTATGGAACCTTTACCCCTATCTCATCAAATACATTTTTCCATATCCATTATTAAAGTACTTATCTGTGTTATCATTCGCGGCTTTATACTTGTCCAGTGCTTTGCCGTTCTGGTTGGTAATAACCCTGTACAGATAAACGCCGTTTGCCAATTTCTGACCGTACTGGTCGGTACCATCCCATTTGAACTCGGTGATGTTCCTGCCGATATGAAGTGGTCCCAGTTCCTGCTTGGTAATATCGCGGACGATCTTACCAGTAATGGTCAGGATCTGTATGCGGATATTCTGCGGCACTTCCGAACCGGTAAGGGTGAACACAAACGCGGTTGATGTAGTGAACGGGTTCGGATAGTTCAGCATATTCGAGATCATCGGTTTGTTGATCACTTTGAAATTAACGCGATAAGCAACATTGCCTGCTGTATTATCACTTTTATCCTTACCGGTAATGATCAGTTCATAATCACCATCCTGGTCAAAAAGCGGTTTGAAATCGATACTTGCCGAGTTATCTGTATTCGGCGGCTGGCTGGCCGCATGGAATTGCAGCGTATCTGTATTCGCAAATGAATAGTTACGCGTGGTACCATTCGGGAATTTCACCTGCACAGATACAAGGCTTGGATCATCAAGCGGCATCCATTTCGCTTCATCCCTCAGCTTTACCAGGATCGCCGGTTTTGCTGACACGATATCATTATTAAGAATATGCACTCCATCGAAGGTAATATCCAGCAATGGCTGTAATGTATCCGGCCTTACATAGATCGTTTTGAACGCATAGTTATTGAATGTATAATGCTCAGGCTGATCTTTATCAGGATTGAAATCGATATACAATGTATTTGATCCCGCATAGGTCTTAGTATCGATCGGTACCGTTACCTGCGCTACTTCATTTTTCTGTAATGGTTTTTGTTTCGGAACAGGGATCACATGATCGACGTTATTCCTGTCCGTCAGTACAACTTTCACCGCCACGCTGTCAAACGGTACATTGCTTACGTTCTTGAAGCCTATACCGATATTCAGCGGTTCACCCACGTCCACCGTATCCTTGATATTCAGGAATACGTTGGATGCAATAGCACCTTCCGGAACCTGTTCATAGGTCACCATCCAGTACTTCAACTGGAATGGCGTGAAGTGCACGGAGTCGACCGTTTCGAGGCGCAACTTGAGATTCGGGTAAAGCGCAGCATCTATTGACGACAGTGATACTTCCGTTTGATTTTCCGGTACGGTTAAGAGCGTGTCAACCTGACCATTGCTCCGAACGCCAAGCACTTTGATCTCGGGGTGATCGGTTGACGAAGGCTCGATCGTTGTTCCCTTCCATTTCAACACGTCCCATCTTTTTGACGGACCGATCGGCTCAGACTCCATATGACCGATCGGATGTATACCCCGGATCTCAAAGATCGCTTTTGGTCCCTCCGAGGGGAATGTGGCTACGATCTGCTTGATCGGCGTCTGGTTGCCTTTCTCTACCGCAAAAATGAACGGTACAAAAGAATTGATCGATGATAATTGCGTGATGCCTAAAGATTCAATTTTATGATAAAGCGAATTGCCATGACCAAGTGTTGCGGTATCATTCAACCACACAGACGGCAATACAGTTGATGCATAGGAACTGTTTGCAATAATGATATAATCACCATCGGGCACGAGGTCGATGAAGTCCATGACCGTCTTACGTGCAGCGGTAGTGGAAATATCGAAGAGATAGAAGCCCGTCAGTACCGTTGAATTGATCGGAACAGGTGCATAGCTACCGTACATGCCGGTGCTGCCGACCTGCACATTCTTCCATGGTTTGCTCGTTTTTTGGTCGATCACATAAAAACGAAGCGAGTTGATATTGGTAGAAAGCGGTGAATAGAATCCCGCCTGCGCGCGCACTCCGTTAATGGATAAGGCAAAGTTGCCCGTCTCCTGGCTGCCCGTATAAATTGCCGTGGTCACATCGATATCACTGACTGATTCGGTGAAATGATATTTACGGTCATCACCAAGTATCAGCCTGTCGTATTTATTTTTCAGAAACTGATAATAATGTGCCTGCGAAAATCCGGGCTGGCCATTGGCGATATACTGGAACGATGAATAATTCCATACCGGTTCGCCAGTGACCGCGGTTGGAGCAACTCTCCAGTAATACACCGTGCTGTCTGTCATATTGAATGACGGGGAGAATTCAAACACACCGCCGGCAGATGTTGCGCTGCTTGAAGCCATCAGCGGAGAATTGAATGCCTGTGTTGTATCCACTTCCACACGATAGTTACGAACAGGAGCAAACGGATTTGCTGACGATGCAACCAATTTCGGATTCTGTTCATTCAGGATGGTGTAATTATAGGGAGACACAGGGCGCACATCATCTTCGATAATGTATACATCCTTTGTGACCGTATTGTTTGTTTCATACAATTCATCTATCTCTCCTGCTTCATCCAGCGTAACGGTCAGCTTGTTCAAACCAACGTCACGGCTCGCAACGATAGGCATGATATAGGTAAGCGAATCCATATATCCGCGAAGCGTAACGGTATCTTTCCTGACGATCTCTGATGTGTTGTCAGGGAAGGTTCTTTTCATCGAGATCACAAAGCTTTTGTTGATTGACTTACCCATATTCACATACTGCGCAACCACCTTGAAACTCGTTTCAGAAATTGGGATAAAAGCAGGCGTCACTTTGATCATCGGTGCTTCGATCGCATAATCCGGTTTTTCAAAACTATATGGTCTTACTGACGGATCCCCATGTAGTGTGAATTGCTCGCACTGGAAACGCGCATAAAAATCTTCTGTCGAGGTAAGCGTAAGCATTTGCGCTATTGCTTCATCCATGATCTGACCGATCGATCCACCATATTTAGTGGTGGACATGGCGCGATAGAAACGCGAATTATAAATATCCAGATAGTGCACCACACCAAGGTGTGTACTCGCCAGGAAAGCAACTGCTCCCCTGTTTGGTGTAAGAATATAATTCTCAGAGATCGTTTCTTTAATGGCGAGCCTTGCTTCATTATAGAGATAAAAGTTACCCGCATTACAACCCATTACAATGAACACGGGATATTTACCCGCATTGTCGTATGCTTCCGGGTTATCAAGATTAAATTCAAGTGTTGTGGCGGATGAGTGCCCGAAATAAGTAAGAATTCCCACACCGGCCCTGAACAGATTACCGATCTGTGTGGCGCTCACCTGCTCTACTGCGTCCGTAGTTGTTTTGGTAAATGTGCTTACAATACCCCCATAAGAGGTGTCTTCAATGATCCTCTTATGCCCGTTCAATGCATTTGCAAGCAGCTCAGCAGTTTCTTTATCACTTGCCCCTGTAACGTGTATGACATTCTTTTTCCATCCTGCATCACTTACGCCCGGTGCTGTTGTTTTAGCCTGTACTTCGTATGCTTTTACCTTATCGAGATAAGCGGTGATCTCTGCTTTATTTACAACGGAAAGCCTTCCGATGGGAGTAAGCGGTACCGAGCTGTTTCCCTGTGCAGACAGGAGGTTATCAGAAGCCGGGTTCCCGAATGTAGGCACCAGTTGCAGACGCGTCATATTCGGCATCGACTGGTACTGATTATACGAGGTGTAGATCACTGCCTTACCAATCAGCATGGCATATTTCGGCTTAGTCGTATTCTTGTCTCTTGCGCTTCTGAGGAAATTGCGGATTGACAGCGGGTGCATTTTTATACCAAACGCATACTGATCCACCAACTGATCGATGAGATAAACTTTTGCATTAAATCCACCACCGGCAGCAGAGCTTCTGTATTGGCGGTAGTCTTCAACAGGATCACCATTACCGGATGCTGCTGTAAGCAATGCATTCGTGATGATCAGGAAATCGCCCTGGTTTCCCGGCAATGAGTAATCAACGAAATTGCGTTGTTCCATTCCGGTGATGGTTTTGATATTGCTTGCCACTTCGCTGACCAGCACAAGCCGTCTTTCTGCAGCGGATGGTTGCAATACAACCCGCAGCAGCGAAGGATTGGAAGTATTCATTTCATAGCGGCGTCCGTTTGTAAGATCGTATAACACCGGCGTTGCGCCACTATAATTGAAATTAGAGATCTCAAGATAATTTCCGGCGGCATTGGCGGGCAACTGAAAAACGAAATTTGTCTGTCCGTTAAAATCAAAGCGGCGCGGGTAAGTCAGCTCGATCTGCGCAATGGCCATCCGGTCATTCCCTTCCGTACCCAGATTTGTCACTTCAACATTGGCCGTATTACCTGCAATGGACGATACAGGGAACTGCTTTCCCGTTTTGGTATATTCATAATAATCGAGTGATGCGCCGAGGATTGAATCGCCA
Organism: Citrobacter freundii; assembly: GCA_003243445.1. Taxonomy (GTDB): domain Bacteria; phylum Bacteroidota; class Bacteroidia; order Chitinophagales; family Chitinophagaceae; genus Terrimonas_A. The sequence continues at coordinate 45,442 of QFQQ01000006.1, read as the reverse complement.
TTCATCCGTACACGATACCGACGTGCCTGCATGGCGGCTCCGCACATATTCAGCCGGATCGTGGCTGCCGGTGCGCCTGTTCCTGTATAGGTGGCAAGGCCGCTGAACACGTTTGATTCAGTTTGTCCGTTGATGATATAAGAACCCGTCCAACCTTCACCATAATCATAAGAAGACGAATAAACAAGTGAGGTCAATACCTGCTCTGCACGGCCTGCATTGATCTGTACCTTTTTATAATTACCTTCTGTATGAATAAAATAAGGTTCTGCAGGAAGTGTATTACCTGTTACGTTATTGGCAGTTGTGGTAAGGCGGAAATTTGCTCCCGCAGTATTCACAGTAAGGAAGTATGCGGCTGTATCTGTCTGAAGGCTCCAGCGATCATTGAGCTGATAATCCGGCTCCCTGTACAAAGCATTATCGGGTTTACCATCATTCATTTCTCCCCAGAATTCTATATAGTCGGAAGTTCCGAGTGCGGTGCCCTGTACTGAAGTATAGATAGGGATCTGTTTTCCGTTTCTCCAGAGCTGAAAATGATCGGCATTGGTGCTACCGAGATTGATGGATGCCAGCAATGATTGCGGTATGCGGTAAACGCCATTAGCAGCCACATTGAACTTATAATACGTTTTGGAATAATCGATCCATTCGTTGTTATAAGTCTGTGCACTTGCAGCCAGCGACAAAATCGTTAACCAGACAAGTAAAATTCGCTTCATTGAAAGATGTTTATGTAGTGGTACGGTTACTTTTTCTTTTTGGTTTTGTTCTTATGCTTGTCACTGTTGGTGAGATCGAGCCGCAGGGAGAACACGTGAGTGAACAGCGGGTTCGACTGGTTTGCCAGGTTAGTGAAAGCATAATCTATCGTCACGCTCTGGATCTTGAAACCTGCGCCTGCGCTGGGTTGATAGATCCATACTTTTTTCTGATTCAGGGTGTCTTCATCAGCCAGTGCGCGCTGGAAGTTGTTGATACCTGCGCGGAGGAAGAAAACATTATTCATGTTATACTCCAGCCCGATTTTGGGATCGGCGCTGACAGGGTCGGCGCTGATAAGGGTATTTCGTTTGCCATCGAATGTGAGATCAATATTTGTTTCCGCGAGGATACTTGATTTGCGGCCGACTTTGAATTCACGGCCAATGCCAAGCACAAGTCTTGGTGCAGTCATTTCGGTCGATTTAACGGGGATCTCGTTATTGGTGAGGTAAAGTGCTTCTTTTTCCCTTTCTGTGAAGTTGAATGTCCATGCGTTGAAAGTGGTGGTGATATCGCGGCCGGTGATGCCAAATCTCCATTTGCCCTGATGGATCTGAATACCTGCATCCACGCCAAAACCCCAGGCTTTGGCGAATTTGCCAACATTACGATGGATCACTTTTGCATTGATCCCAAACTGTACTTTCTTTTTTTCTGTATCCTTCAACCGTTGGGCAAAGGATAAAAGAAATGCATAGTCAGCAGAAGAGAAAGCCTGGATATTATTGTAGTTGATAGAGCCGTCCGGTTCAACCAGGAACAGTGTGTTCATGATATCGTCCACGGCAAAGCGAAGACCGGTTACTGCAAAAGTGCGTTTATTGTTGGCGGAAGGAAAGGCAACGCTGGCGAAATCATATTTACCGATACCGGCAAAATATTCGGCGTGCATCAGGTTGATCTGCGGCTGATCTTTTACACCAACAAGACCGGCGGGGTTCCAGTAACCTGCGGTACCATCTGTGACGGAGGCGATCTGTGCGCTGCCCATAGCAAGTCCGCGGGCACCGGCGCCGATATTCAGGAACTCATTTGAATACTTGCGGAACTGAGCAGATGCAGCAGAAGACACGGAGATCAGGGTCACCAGGAGGTATAGACGGCACGATTTCATCAGGATAGATTGTTTTCAAATAAGCAATTAAAACGGCTGCTCGATTTCAGGGAAGACGGCCACGTAAAAATAGCATTTAGACTCTGAAATCATAGTTTGAAAGTTTAAAGGTTTGATAGTTCAGAAGTTATCCTTGACTCCTCTTCTCAAAACTTTTAAACCATTAAACGTATAAACTTTTAAACTTTTCTCCGCGCATTGCTGAAAACGAGCGAATTAGAAAAATATTGCTTTAACACCCAAGCTTACGGGTTCTGGCTTAATTTTGCCCACCTCATCGCGGCATAAAGCGATGAAACCGAAGCCGGTATTTCGTTATACCCGGTCCGGTCAAAGTTTGGAAGCCATAAAAAGATAAAGGATGAATCTTATAGAGGAATTACGCTGGAGAGGCATGATCCAGGATATGATGCCCGGCACAGAAGAACAACTGAAAAAGGAAATGACCACAGCCTATATCGGGTTTGACCCGACGGCGGACAGCCTGCATATCGGCAGCCTGGTTCCGATCCTGCTGCTGGTACACCTGCAGAAAGCCGGTCACAAACCCATTGCCCTGGTCGGCGGCGCCACCGGTATGATCGGCGACCCGAGCATGAAAAGCGAAGAACGCAACCTGCTTGACGAAGCCACACTGAACCGCAACGTGGCAGGCGTGAAAGGTCAGCTGGAAAAGTTCCTCGATTTCGACCCGGCAAAACCGAACGCCGCAGAAATGGCGAATAATTACGACTGGTTCAAGACCATTTCCTTTATCGAATTCCTGCGGGACACCGGTAAACATATTACCGTGAACTACATGATGGCAAAAGACAGCGTGAAAAAAAGGATCGAAGGAGATACAGGGATCAGTTATACAGAATTTGCATACCAACTGATGCAGGGCTACGATTTCTACTGGTTATACAAAAATAAAAACTGTAAGCTCCAGATGGGAGGAAGCGACCAGTGGGGTAATATTACCACCGGCACTGAGCTCGTCCGTCGTAAAGCCGGCGGCGAGGCATTCGCATTCACCTGCCCGTTGATCAAAAAGGCGGACGGCACCAAGTTTGGCAAAACTGAAAGCGGCAATGTCTGGCTTGATCTGAACAGGACCACGTCTTACCAGTTCTACCAGTTCTGGCTCAATGCAACTGATGCCGATGCCACCAGCTGGATCAGGATCTTTACCTTTCTCGGAAAAGAAGAGATCGATCAGCTGATCGCTGAACATACAAAGGATCCGGGTCAGCGGTTACTGCAAAAGAAACTGGCGGAAGAGATCACCGTTTTTGTACATGGCAAAGAAGAATACCAGAAAGCGATCGATACAACCGCCAAACTTTTTGCGAATGCCAATGCGCCGGCGGAAAGCCTGAGTATCGAAGACCTGGAAGGAATGGAAGGAATTGTGAATACAGATTTTTCAAAAGACAAGATTTCCGCAGGTATTGACGTTGTATCATTTCTGGCTGAAACCGGCATCGCTCCAAGTAAAGGCGAAGCAAGAAAGCTGGTACAGGGCGGCGGGATCAGTATCAACCGCAAAAAGGTTGAAGCAGCCCAGCAAGTTGTCGATACGTCATCCCTGCTGCACGAAACGTATATTCTTGTGCAAAAAGGTAAGAAGAATTATTTTCTTGTAAGATCTGTATAAGTCTTTGCCTGCTGTCGTACCGGCTTCAGCGTTTAAGACATCAGGCAAACAAAATCACGTCATGATGAAGCTTTATTTTATCAGTGGACTGGGTGCAGACAGGAGGGTGTTTTCCCTGCTGGATCTTTCATTCTGCGAGCCCGTGTTCATCGATTGGGTAAAGCCTGATCCAACGGATACGCTTTGCTCCTATGCCGCGAAATTGCGTGCATTGATCCCCGAGGAAGCGCCTTATGTAGTTGGACTATCGCTCGGTGGAATGCTTGCTTCAGAAATGGCCAAAGCCGATCCGAAATTAAAAGCGATACTGATCTCCAGTAACAGGACATATCTCGAATTCCCCGGTTATTTCAAAGTGTTCAAGTATGTACCTCTCTACAAATGGATCCCGGGTACTGTAATGAAGAACATGCAAAGTCTTTACACCTATTCTTTCGGCGTAAAGGATCCGGTTCAAAAAAAGGTGCTGTACGATATCATTAAAGATGCTGATATTCCCTTTGTCCGCTGGGCCATTGGCGCGATCATGCATTGGGACAACACTGTATCATCCTCCAACATTGTGCAGATACACGGCACCGGCGACCGGCTCTTCCGCGTCAGCAATACGAGGCCTGATTATATCATTGAAGGTGGGAGTCATACGATGACGATGGATAAGCATGTGGAGGTATCTGCGATTTTGAAGAGACTGATTTTTGAGGAGGGACCGCCGACGGCCGACCGCAGACGGTCGTTTGGAAATGAACAGACTACTACCACGGACGACAGACCGCGGACAACTGACCGCCGACGGCCGACCGCCGACCGCAGACGGTCGCTTGGAGATGAGCAACCTGAAATAACTGAATAACCGCTTTACGGTAAAAGAAAACGCCTCCATTAACGGAAGGCGTTTTCTTTTATCAGAGATTTTAAAGTTCTATGCTGAAGGTTGTTCATTCCAAAACGACCGTCTGCGGTCCGCGGTCGGCCGTCGGCGGTCTTCCTCACTCCACACTCACCTGCTTCCTTATCACCGCTCCTTCCCTTGCCTCCGGCAGAAACTTCCGCTCGTTCAACAGATAGCCGTTGCCTTTTTCACAGAAGTGAACCTTGAGGTTTTCTATACTGATGGGGTTGCCGTCGGGAATGTCGGCGATATTGCAGTGGCGGATATCGAAGCCGTCAATGATCACTACAAGACCGCTGCCGATGGCTTCCATTTTGTTGCCGCCTTCGGTAATGAGCATGCCGGTATCTTCACCAAGGCCAATGCCGATTGCCTGGGGATTGGTGGCAATGGCCTGCGCCAGTCTGCCGAAGCGGCCGCGTTTTTCAAAGTGCGAATCGATGATCACATCATCAATAAAACCAAGGCCAGTTGTCATTTTCACTTCGCCTTTCAGGTGTGCACGCATGGCATTACCCTCATAGATCATGGTGTTGCTCATGGCCATGGCGCCGGCACTGGTACCGGCTATGGTGAAGTTCTCATCCGCATAACGGTTGAGCATCACGCGCAGGATCTCCGTTCCTCCGAAAATAGCGCTTAACCGCAATTGGTTACCGCCGGAGAACATCACACCATCGCAACGGCGGATACGTTCGATAAAATCCGGACGTGCTGCATCCTGCCTGTTGCGGATATGCATCAGATCTACATTGGTACAGCTCATTTTACCAAAAGCATCCATATAATGGTTGCCTACTTCGGTGGGGATCATTGATGCTGTGGTGATAATTTCAATACGCGATGAAGGACCGCCGATCTCCTCTACAATACGCCGAAGAATGCCGAGCTCAAAGAAATTGAGGTTACTTCGGTGTATCTCTCCTTTTTCCAGGTCGGTGCCTTTATCTTCCGCACCGCCTACAGCGATCAGTTTTCCCTTAGGATGACTCATTCATTGGGGTTTGATGTGCTGCAAAAATAATCAAAACCGATAATAAGGCTTTCAATAAAGACCATTGATTGCAGTGGCAGCCATCATCGGAAGGATTATTGTGCTAATGATTTGTGTATTGAACGTTTAAATGGGATGGAGTTGTATGCGGAGAGTGCTGTTTTTTGGGGAATGACTTGATTCGATCGGCGTGAGGGCCCCCCTCTAAATCTCCCCCTTCAGGGGAGACTTCGTGCAGTCAGTATAACAGAAATATCCGATCATATCGAATATCAAGATTCAATAGGATCGGATATTTCTGTTCTCGGATTGTCAAGTCTCCCCTGAAGGGGGAGATTTAGAGGGGGCCCCACGCCAATCAATCAAAAGACATCCTCTCCTTTTTTCTCGTATTAATAATACGATACACCACAACTCCAATCAATGTGATCAGCATTCCCCACAATGCGAATTTACCGGTTGAGTAAAACAGGAACAACCAGATCAGGATGGAAAGGATCACCGGAACGGGAAACAGCCACATCCTGAACGGCAATCCTTCCGTTCCATGTTTTTTGCGAAGCAATACCACACCCACCGCCTGCGCAATGAACTGCACAAGGATCCGCATAGCCAGTATCGCCTTGATCACATCACTCAGCTTCATGAACAAGCTGAACACAAAGCCGATCGAGCAAAGCACGATCAGTGAGACATAAGGAAAGTTTTTGGTAGGATGGAGCTTTGCAAATATCTTGAAGAAGTTGCCATCCACGGCTGCCGCATAAGGCACGCGTGAGTAGCCAAGTACGATCGCAAACAAAGAAGAAAGTGCAATGCAAAGGATCAATATGGTGACTACAATCGCCGCAGTTTTTCCATAGATCAGCTGCATGAAATGACTCACGAGGTACTTCTCATCTTCACGGACAGCATGCCAGTCGACCACACGCATCACACTCGTATTCATCAACAGGTATAATATGGCGATGCCAAAAACTGAAATAAAAATACTGCGTGGAATATTCCTTCCCGGATTTTTGATCTCACCACCCAAATGACAAACGTTATAATAACCCAGGTAACTATAGACGGTCTGCAATGACCCCTGACCCACCGCTGCCCAGAATGCAAATGAAAAGAAAGTGGATACTCCGTTATCAGGAAGAAATTTTACTTCCCTGGTACCATGCGAGAGTCCGCTGAAGATGATCCATGATACGGTCAATATCACCACGGACCACATGGCCACCGAGATCTTACCGATCGCTTCGATACGGCGATAAAGCAAAAAGAAGATAAAGACGACCAATCCTCCTGAAACCATTTTCTGCTGCCATACTTCGAGGTCGACTATATAAGTGAGATACTGGGCAAAACCGATTGCCGCGGATGCAACCACCAGCGGCGCCTGGATCGCGGTCTGCCACACAAATAGAAAACTCATCAACCGGCCATTCTTTTCCCCGAACGCGATCCGGTTAAAATTATAGGTGCCACCCGCCAGCGGATATTTCGCTCCCAGCTCACTCCAGATCATCGCATCCACAAATGCCGTAAACGCACCGAAGATCCATGCCCATAAAAACAATCCGTCATGAAACTGACTAACCACCAACGGCATCACCACAAATGGCCCGATACCGACCATATCTATCATATTTATAGAAGTAGCCTGGAGTAGAGTGATCTTGCGGTTTTCTTGTGTGGTCAATGCGCGTGTATTTCGATGTTCGATGTTCGATGATCGATGTCCGATGATCGATGAAAGCCTTGTGTGCGATGTCTACCGGACATCGATCATCGAACATCGAACATCCTATTTCCTGGCGAATGCCCTGATGCCCTCTACTAACACATCAAGGTTCTTAATTGTTGTATAGATATTGGGCGTGATCCTTACGCCATTGATATTTTCCCAAACAACCGTTGTGGTGTGGATCTTGTATTTGTCCATGAGAAAAGCATCCAGTTCGCCGGGCTTTTTGCCGTCGAAACCGATATTGCCGATGGCGCCGCTCCATTGCGGGGACATGGCAGTGTTGAGCTTTACGCCGGGCAGGTCTTTTACTTTTTCCATCCAGTAGTTCTTCAGGTAATGAAGGCGCTTGAACTTTCGTTCACTGCCGACCATTTCATGGAACTCTACGGCTTTGCCGATGGCCTGTTCGATAAAGAACGGCCGCGTGCCCAGGGTTTCAAATTTCCTGATATCATCTTTCAGCGGATCATCTGCTGTGGCAAACAGGGGATAGATCGATTTGATCTTTTCTTTTTTTACATACAGCATGCCGCTTCCGATCGGTGCATACAGCCATTTATGAAGACTGGTGGCAAAATAATCAGCTCCCAGATCCGGCACTTTATAATCAAGGTGGGCGAAGCTGTGTGCTCCATCTACCAATACCTCTATATTCTTTTTATGCGCTTCCGCGGCGATCTTTTTCGCCGGCAGGACCTGACCATTCCAGTTGATCACATGTGTCACATTCACCAGTTTTGTTTTTGGTGTAAATGCTTTCACATACTGGCTCACCAGGTAATCTTCATTTTCGCTGGGCAGTTCAAGATTCACCCACACAAGTTTGATCCCGTCACGTTTTTCCCTTTGCTTGTATGCATTGATCACATTGGGATAATCCTGTTTTGACAACACCACTTCATCTCCGGCTTTCAATTGCAGGCCAAAGATGACAGTCTCCAATCCCTCGGAAGAATTCCTGTTGATCGCAATTTCTTCCGGACTGCAACCGGCAAGGTTTGCAAGATTTGTCCGCAGCGGTTCACGTCCCTGATCGAGGATACGCCACATATAATAACTCGGTGCTTCATTGGAGAGATCATAATACCGTTTCATTGCATCCTGCACCGTTTTTGGCGCGGGTGAAACGCCTCCGTTATTGAGGTTGATGATCCCCGGCGAAACAGTGAAAGCCTGTTGGATGTAATACCAGAACTCCTCTTCGGCGGCCAGTCTCTCCGCGCCCACACCCTTTGCCGAATGCAATGCATTCTCCAGGTCCCTGGCCCAGGAAGGAATAGATGAGATCAATGCAGCTGAAGAAAGCGCAGTTGCTTTCTGAAGAAATTTGCGGCGGTCAGTCATGGCTGTATGGTTTTTGCTAATGTACAATTTAGTTGGGAGTCGCGAGCGGTTTGGCACAGCGATGTTCGATGTTCGATGGTCGACAGATGTTTCCGAATGACGGACTGCTATCGACCTTCGACCATCGAACATCGACCACCGATCCCATTGTCGGTGGTCTCCCTAAAAACAACTAACTTCCGACAAACAATCACCACGCATGAAAATTCTTGAAATAAAAGTGCTTCGCGGGCCAAATTACTGGAGTGTGCGCCGCCCGAAGCTGATACAGATGAAGCTGGACCTGGAAGAAATGGAACAGCGGCCTACCAATACGATCCCGGGATTCAGGGAAAGACTGGAGAAATTGTTGCCGAGCCTGCATGAACACCGGTGCAGTGAGGGCGTACCCGGCGGTTTTTTCAGCCGCGTGGAAGAAGGCACCTGGATGGGACATGTGATCGAACATATCGCACTGGAGATCCAAACGCTGGCAGGCATGGATTGCGGCTTCGGCCGGACACGCAGCACAGGCGAACGTGAAGGTGTATACTCCGTAGTATTTGATTATATAGAAGAAGATGCGGGCATCTATGCGGCGAAAGCCGCTGTACGGATCGCAGAAGCATTGATCAATGATCATCCTTATGATATAATTCCGGATATACAGGCAATGCGCGAGATCAGGGAAGATACCAGGCTTGGCCCATCCACCGGTTGTATTGTGGATGAAGCAGCAAAACGTGGCATTCCCTATATCCGTTTGAACAAACAAAGTCTTGTACAACTTGGTTATGGCGTGCACCAGAAAAGGATCAGGGCAACGATTGCGTCCACCACATCCAATATTGCAGTGGATATTGCATGCGATAAGGAAGAAACAAAAAACCTGCTTGGCGCTGCGGAGATCCCCGTGCCAAGAGGAACGGTGATCAGGACCGAAGAAGGATTGAAAGAAGCCGTAGAAAAATTTGGCTACCCGCTTGTGATCAAACCCATCGATGGCAATCATGGAAAAGGCAATACGACGAATATCACCACCTGGGAACAGGCAGTGAAAGCGCTTGAAGCGGCAAAACAATATGGCCGCACAGTGATCGTTGAAAAATTTATCACCGGCTTCGATTTCCGTTGCCTCGTGATCAATTACAAATTTGTTTGCGCAGCATTGCGCACGCCTGCGTCTGTAGTGGGTGATGGGGTGAATACGATCCGCACACTGATCGATACGACCAATCAGGACCCCCGCCGCGGCTATGGCCATGAAAAAGTACTGACCCAGATCACGATCGACGATTTCACCCAGAAAATGCTGGATGAAAAGAATTATACGCTTGACACCGTTCCGCCAAAAGGCGAATTGGTCTTACTAAAACCAACAGCCAATCTCTCTACCGGCGGAACTTCTACAGACGTAACAGATGAAGTGCACCCGGCGAATATTTTTATGTGTGAGAGAATTGCACGGATCATCGGATTGGATATCTGCGGTATCGATATTATGGCCGCCGATCTCCGCACGCCCGTTACGGAAAATGGCGGTGCAATACTTGAGGTAAATGCAGCGCCAGGCTTCCGCATGCATATCGAACCATCCGAAGGCCTGCCAAGAAATGTAGCCGAGCCTGTGGTGGATATGTTATTTCCAAAAGGCAGTGCCGGCAGGATCCCGATCATCGCAATAACAGGTACGAATGGGAAAACAACCACGACCAGGTTAACGGCACATATCGCTAAAAACGCGGGCAAGAAAGTTGGTTACACCACCAGTGACGGGGTTTATATACAAAATCAACTGATGATGAAAGGTGATTGCACCGGTCCTGTCAGTTCATCTTTTGTATTAAAAGATCCAACGGTCGATTTCGCAGTGCTTGAATGTGCTAGAGGCGGGATTTTAAAATCGGGTCTTGCATTCCAGCATTGCGATGTGGCGATCGTCACGAATGTCGCCGCTGATCACATGGGGCTTGGCGGTATTCATACACTGGAGCAAATGGCGAAAGTGAAAGCGGTGCTGCCGGAAACAGTTTTCCCGCATGGCTATGCGATCCTGAATGCGGATGATGACCTTGTCTATAAAATGAAGGAAGGGCTTGATTGCAATGTTGCCCTGTTCAGCATGGATGAAAATAATCCGCGTATAAAAAAACATTGCGCAAAAGGCGGGCTGGCGGCTGTGTTTGAGAACGGGTATGTAAGCATCATGAAAGGCACCTGGAAGATCCGGGTGATGCCGGTAAAAGATATCCCGCTGACATTTGAAGGAAAAGCGATCCATAATGTGCAGAATTGTCTGCCATCTGTGCTGGCAACTTATTTATTCCGGGATATCACGATCGAAGATATCCGCGCCGCGCTGAGCACATTTATTCCTTCCTCTTCGCAAACGCCGGGCAGGTTGAATTTTTTCCATTTCAGGAATTACAGTATACTGGCTGACTTTGCACATAATCCACATGGATTAAAATTACTATGTGATTTTGTCAGCAAACTCGATTACCAGACGCGGGTCGGCGTGATCTCAGGCACGGGTGATCGCCGGGATAGCGATATCCGCGAACTGGGTGAGATCTCAGCGCAATATTTTGATGAGATCATTATCCGCTGCGACAAAAATCTGCGTGGCCGCACCGCCGAGGAGATCATCGCCCTCCTGAAAGAAGGGATCGAATCTATCAATCCATCACTACCGGTGATGGTGATCGCCGATGAGAACGAGGCGCTTGAATATATTTATGCCCATCCAAGGCAGGGCGCGCTTTACACGATCATGTGCGATGTGGTGGCAGGCGCCCTGGATAAGATCAGGGAGCTGAAGGAACGGGAAAATGCCTCAGCGGGAAGTTTCAGCCGCCAGGACTAAGTTTTAATTTTTCTCAAAAACCTTTTGGGAGAAATAACACTAAACCCTATTTTTGCACTCCCAAATCTGAAAGGACTGGGAAAACGGATTGACCCATGGTGTAATGGTAACACAACTGATTTTGGTTCAGTTTTTTAAGGTTCGAATCCTTATGGGTCAACTCGGAAGGGAAGGTTTCAAAACCTTCCCTTTTTTATTGATATGTTGTGAATATTTGAGGCAGTTCAAGGTCTGAGAAACCGAAGCCTGGCACCAACTTTTTACTTCCCTAAATGATCCCAGTTGAAATAATCCTTCCTCGTCAGCCCGTACACCACCATATCGTGATACACATCCTTCTTCTTCACATGCTCTTTTAGTTCTCCTTCCTTTATCATTCCACACTTCTCCATCACCCTTCCTGAAGCTGGATTTGTTTTGAAATGCGATGCGCACAATTTATTCAGCTGCAATTGTTCAAAACCAAAACGGATCATCGCTGCGAGAGCTTCTGTTGCAAATCCCTGATTCCAGAACGGTTCGGCAAGCCAGTAGCCGATCTCGGCACGCGAGAATTCCGGCTCCGGCGCCAATCCCATACCACCAATGAATCCGCCGGTTTTCCTTAACCGGATCGCGAAGATGAAATTGCTACCTGACTTAAATCCATGTTCCGCCATACTGATCCAGAATAACGCATCTTTTTCTGCATACGGATGCGGAAGATTCAATGTCCGGCTGGCGATGTTAGGATTATCGGCAAATTGTGTTATTGCAGGAACATCTTCTGCCGTCAACCTGTTCAGCAATAATCTCTCCGTTTCTATTGAAGGAAATCGTTCCATAAAAGCATTTATTCTTCGATAGGATGACCAACTGATCGTAAAATGGTTTTTAATTCCTGATATGTTTCTTCTGAAACATTCAATTCTGTAAGTCCGCTTCTCATTCGGGAACAACTGAAGCAGATATCGGGATTTACCGGCATGCTGTTCTTCCCGGCTTAATTTTTACCGGGAAGCCGGGAAGAACGGGAAGACAGTATAAGATCTGTTATCTCATTCTGATCTTCGGAATATTTCTGATAACACAAATATAGACTGACCTGCACTTCCGTATCGCAAAATTGAGGTGGCAAGCGAAAAGTTCTCTTATCTGACGGAAAAAGATTAATAAATTACCTTCCGAAAAAAATCGTGATCTCGTCCTTCTCCAAAAACAATTTTCACTCCATCTGCGATGAGCTGGCCGCCAAAGACCGCGCACTGCGGTCTATCGTCCAAACATACGGTTATCCGCCGATGTGGACCCGCCCAAACAGTTTTGAATCACTGATCCATATCATCCTCGAGCAACAGGTGTCCCTGGCATCTGCACTTGCTGCATTAAATAAGTTGAAGGAAAAATTAGGGAAAGTGACACCCGCCGCCTTGCTGAAACTAACGGATGAAGAATTGAAAGCCTGTTATTTCAGCCGGCAAAAAACGATCTATGCCCGTGCGCTTGCCGAAGCCCTTGCTTCAAAAAAGATCGTTCTCAGTAAACTGGAAAAGCTGGAAGATGATGAAGTGAGGACCCAGCTGGTTTCATTAAAAGGTATAGGCAACTGGACGGTGGATATTTACCTGATGTTCGTTCTGCAAAGAACTGACCACTTCCCTATCGGAGATCTTGCGGCCGTGAACGCATTGAAGCAGGTCATGAAACTTCCGAAAGACACGGAAAAGGAGAAGATCATAAGACTCGCCTCAAAATGGAAGCCCTATCGAACAGTTGCAACAATGATCCTGTGGCATTATTATCTTTCAACACGTGGGAAAAAACAGCTTATGGAAAGTGGCCAAAAAGAAAAGGATATTATTCCTTAGGTGATAATCCTTCATAGGACAATCCTTTCACTTTTCATCGACCGATGTTCGATGGTCGATGTTCGATGGTCGATCGTCGACCTCATGCTGTAATCTATAAACGGAATTCAACCATTCTCATATTCCAGGTTGGCTTCAGACAGCCACGACGATCTACCATCGACCATCGATCATCGAACATCGCCCCTCTCTCTCCCCGCTCAACCAATCCTCACCCAAACACCCCAGCTACTCGTTCACCAATTTTCAACCCCGATTTCTGAATATGTTTGCATCATGATACTTCGCCAGAAATATATAGCGTTCCTTATCGCCATTCTGCTGATGCTGCAATGGATGCCGCTGGTCTCCAACGCCCAGGACAGCAGCATCTCCCGCTTCGGTCATTCTTTTCTGTTCAATATGAACACAACAGAAAAAACGAATATGGTCCGGCAACCGGTGTATATAGCCATTCCGGATACGGCTGTTTATACCATATTCGACAAGATAAGCACCAGCAAGGAGGATGTAACTGCCACTACGCCCATGAGCGCGGCAATGCTGGGCGTAAAACTGAACCCTGATCTTACGCACTTCCATTCAGCGGTGGTATCATCCATTTCGCAGCAATACTACTCCTTTCTTATACAGGATAGTTCAGATGCAATATTGGTGGCAATGGGGATCAATGATTCAAATTATCGCGACTATCGTTATCATGTTGTGCAGAATGACAGCGTTGAGCTTGTTCCCTGGTCACCGGTTACCGATCTCAGGAAAGATTATGGTGCAAAGAAACCGTTCGGGTTTATTGGACGGTTTAATTATCCCGGGAAATGGATCATTGTAGAAGTGTACAATGTAAAAAACTATGCGATCAGGGAAGGTGTGGTGTTTGACTGGCGCTCGAACCTCAAACCACAATTGGAGCAGATCATTTTTGCAGTTCCCGGCAATTATTTTAACCTGGCTTATCCTTCACTCAATCACGGTTATGCCACCCAATTCAATAAACAGACGGGAGTTCCTGAAGATTTTCGCTTCCCGTCAGACAGTGTCCGCTATATTACTTTCCAGTTAAGGAATGAAGAATCGCGCGTGTATTCAGTACACCTGATCCGGCATATTGCAGACAGAACGGATACACTGTCGCTGGGAATGGTAGACAATCACGGATACTTTTCGATCGATCATGAAAACTTTGCACGGCCGGGAAAATATGAACTCGTATATCAGCGACAACAAAAGATCCCGGATTGGAATGAATCGCAATTATTACGTATCCCTTTTGAAACGGTAAAGCCTGCCACCAATACAGCATTGATAAAAAGATTATTTCTTGGTTTGGGCATTACCCTGTTTGCGCTGCTGATCAGCTTTTGGGTTTATCGAAGGGCTACGCGCAGGATGATAAAAAGACTGGCTCAACAAAAAGAAACGGCACAATTGAAATTGAAAAGCGTGCAATCCCAGCTGAACCCGCATTTTATTTTTAATGCGCTTTCATCCATCCAGCATTTGATGAATCAGCAGGCGACCAATGAAGCCAATCATTATCTCACAAAGTTCGCCTCACTTACACGCGCCGCGTTGGACAGCAGCGATAAGGAGATGATCAGCCTCGAAGATGAATGGCAGATCGCCGCGAACTATTTACAGATGGAACAGCTTAGATTTGGCTTTTCATATGAACTGCTGATGGACCATACACTGCAACCAACCAATATTGAAGTGCCGCCAATGCTGCTGCAACCGTTAATCGAAAACGCGGTGAAACATGGCATCGCCGGTAAGAAAGACGGGATGATCCGGCTGATGGCCAGACAAACGGGAAAAAACCTTCAACTGGTGATAGAGGATAACGGCAGGGGCTTCGACCCCGCAGTACCCGCCGATGGCTTTGGGTTGAGATTAAGCCGGGAACGGATCGGTTTGCTGAATAGCCTTTATCCGAGCAATCCTTTTATAATGGACCTGGAAACATCCGGTAGCGGAACACAGATCACGATCACCTTAAACAATTGGCTCTGATGAATATCCGATACGTAATCATTGATGATGAAGCAAACAATGTTGCCAACCTTCAATTCCTGCTAAAGACACATTGCCCTGAACTTATTTCCGCAGGCTCCGCAAACTCGGGAATCGAAGCAGTGCATCTCATACAGGAAATCGCCCCCGATCTCGTTTTTCTTGACATACAAATGCCCGGCAAGTCAGGATTTGATGTATTACGTTCACTGGATAAGATCAACTTTGAAGTGATCTTCGTAACGGCTTATGATCAGTATGGCATACAAGCCATCAAATTCTCCGCACTTGATTATTTGTTAAAGCCGCTTGATGTGAATGAGCTGATACAGGCGGTAAAAAAAGCAGAGGCAAAGATCTCAGCCAGACATCAAAATCAGAATATCAGCAATCTTCTTGATTACCTGCAAAGACCAAAACAGGAGTCTCCACGCATAGCGTTGCCGACATTACAGGAAACGCACTACGTAAAACTGGAAGACATTGTGCGCTGCGAAGCATCTGATAACTATACAGGCTTCTTCTTATCCAACGGGGAGAAGATCCTGGTCAGCAGGACCCTGAAAGAATATGCCGAGCTATTGAAGCCGCATAACTTTCAACGTACGCATCAATCACACCTGGTGAACATGCGTTTTGTAAAAAGCTTTTTAAAAGAAGATGGCGGCACTTTATTGCTGCAGGATAAAACACGCATCCCGATCTCAAGACAACATCTTGACACGATCAGGAAAGCGCTGAACGATATCATTCACCCCTGATCATACAAACAAAAAAAATGACACGTAAACTACCGGCTTTCCTGGTGGCCTGGCTTTGCTATGCCACAGCTTTTTCACAAACGATCAAACCAAAACAGGTCATTATCACCGCATCTTTGGTACATGCAGACAGCAGCACACCACGCGCGATGGTCTTCAACTTTCTCAATCCATTTATCCGTAACAGGAAAAGCGCCGCGTTTGATGAACACAATAAACTCTCCTCTTCAGAAGAAATGATCTCTACACAGAATATGACAGTGATGTACAATGATATGTTCATCAACCTACTGGTAAAGCCCGGCGATTCCGTTCACCTGACAATTGACGGCGCACGTTTAAAAGAAAAAGATTTCCGGTGGCTGACCATCAGCGGTGACAATGCAAGACAAAGTGAGCAGGTAAACCGATGGCATCAATTTTTCAACACCCACTTTAATGAAACATTCAGACCGGGAACAGTGGCACAGTTACTCGATAGTGTTAAGCTTGTTTATAATAACTGTGTTGCCACACTGGACAGTTACGCAACAGTTAATCATTTATTACCTGAAGTAAAAAAATGGGCGGCCATCGATCTAAGGTACACGGTCTCCTACTGGGCTTCAGATCTTCTCACAACAAAAGACAGCAGTACCGGAAAGATAAATTATAACCATGCTTTATTTGCAGATCCGTTTTTTGATCAGTATTCACCGTCAGGCTTTGCTTCAATGATGTTCCCTTATCATCTGGGCAATTATGTTTTCACTTTATTAAAAACTGATAGCAATATTTACAGGTTACAGCAACAACTTCGTTATCGTGAAGCAGCGGAGCGCACTCTCGTATTGCTGAAGAAAGAAAAGAAAACTTTGTCAAGAGATTATATGCTTTTTAGCTTGCTGAATAGCTATTTATCAAAATCACCTTCGTTGCTCGATTCGCTGAAAGATATACAGGGTTTATTCTCCGATAAGCAGACCTATCGATATCTGAGCAAGGCAGAAGCAGTAGCCAGAAATCCGGTCTTTACAGAAAAGCCGATCAATGGCATGGTCTATCTGAACAACGATGGTTCGCTGACATCGATCCCCGCAGTTGAGATGCTCAAATACTTCGGCAGGAGCTATCCCGGCAGGATCATTTACCTGGACATATATGCCACCTGGTGCGTCCCCTGTTTGCAGGAAATGGAATATGTGCCATCGTTAAAGGCCAGGGCTGATACAAGTAAAATTACTTTCATCAACCTCTGTCTTCAATCCGAAGCAGACAACTGGAAGGCGCTGGTAAAAAAGAAAGATCTCCATGGAGAAAATTATTTTTTGCCCGAAGACGCATCAAAACTGTTTATGGGTATGTATCGTGTGGAAGGTTTTCCCACCTATATGTTATTGAATAAAAACGGAGAACTCAAAACAGCCAAAGCGCCAAGGCCTTCGGAGGAAAGTGCGTTCCTGAAAGCAGTCAATGACCTTATTGGACAATAAAGCGGTCTTTCGCATCGTTAATATTTTCCCAATGGCTACAGCTAAAGAAGAAATCGTATTATTCCCAAAGAAAAATACGTAACGAACCAACAGCTGGGTCTGCAACTAGATCATACTGGTTACTTCATTGATGTAACCTTGTCAAATATGTTTTTGGAATATTGGTAATTTGTTTTTTCTCATGTGAACATGTAAAGGCTGGTATCTCTATACCGGCCTTTTGCATGTATGTCGTTTATGAATCAAAGATAAGTTGGGTGCGTATGACTGATCATCTATGAAAGATATCGTGATCATTGCCTGAGGCGGTGCGTTCGGTGTGCGTATGTATCCGAGTTTTCACCGGCTTCGGGGAAGTCGCCCACTTGCGGGCTTTAAATGGCAGCTATTTGATAAACTGCTATGCTAGATGCAGACAAAACGATCATAAAATTATGTTTTGAATGCTGCCAATTATTTATACCGACTAAAGAAAGTCCCTCATTTTTCAATATCCTTTACTTTGCAAACCGGATCCCATGATCGCATGCCTGCACTGCCATACTTGTCATAGATTTTACCCTTCTGCCGCTCTTTACCTTTGCCATTAAAAAATATTTTGTCGTTACTAATTACTTTCAATAGTTTAAAGACTAATAAGCGACAGAAACTCTTTATTGTTTTATCTTCAACTCGGTCACGAGCTCTGCCAGGGTGCCTATCAACGCAGCTTCCTCATTCATTGGCTGTTTATCAAAAGAAGACAAGTAATTGTTTATTTCATCCATGCAAGGATTAACAGCTTCTATCAACAATGCTTTTTTCTTTTTGCTCATATCTTCTATTAACTGCGTCCTCTCCACATCATCTGAAACGCTATACTTCTTTAACAAAGGAATCAACTGCTTAAGACTCTCGGGTATATTTTTGTTATTTATTTCGATAGGAACTATCCTTTTAAAAATCTTTTTATTCTCTTCAAGTACATTGAAAATATCATCCAATACTAATACAAAATCTCTATCAGGCTCCAATACAAAACTGATTACATTTCGGGAAATAAAAATACCTTCATCAGAGGCCAACTGTATTTTCTTCAACAGATCACTTATAGCTTTACTAGTTTGATAGAAGGCTCTACTATTTAAAGCATCATCAATATTAGAGACAAATATCGGATAAGGAATTATCTCTAATTGAATAGGCTCTTTAAAAAAAAGAACTAAATCTGGCTTGTTTATCGAAAAAGCTTTATCCGTGTTGACCTTGATATCTATAGAGAATAGAGAACCAAAGTCGTTTATTTGTAACCTGAACGTTTTATAGTTTTTTACTACTAACTATCTGACCACCGCACAGCTGCAGACAACCACAAAAAAACTCAAAAAATCATAAAAACAAAAAGTCCGGCGCTTGCCAGACTTAATAACGTAACTCTGCTCAATCGCTAAGATCCATTAACTTGCGACGAAGGCTAATGTTTGCTGACTTTAAATCTTAATAGTCCCTTGTTTTATCCCCAGTCTTAACAGCAAGACAATTAGCAGTGTAATATTTGCAGCAAGGTAAATCCATAGAATGCGCTTCCCTTTTTTAATTTCTTCATTTGTAACTGGCAGTTGTTTTAGCTTATGCTCCTTGAAGATAAGAGCCAAAACAAGCCAGATTAAACCGAAATACAGAGCAGCAAAAACCCATTGGCTACCTTTAGATGCTGATGGGTTCCATATAATAAATTTCCTCAGGTTGATGTTAAAAATTAGCAACACTTCAGCTAAGTGGATAAAAAGACAAAAGCCCATTAGCCCGATAGTTCTAAAATGCGGAAAATCAATACCGCGATCAACAAATGTTCTATATAGAATAGCAGCAATTTTTTTCATCTACCCCAATTTTTACAATAACCGCCTTACCAATTAAATATAGCATCAGTAGCTCCTGATAAATCTAAAATCGAAACAAAAATTCCAACAACAGGATTCGCTTTCCCAGCCCATTCCAACCCTGCCATGACAACTTTCACTCCAGCTTTCGCAATATTCCCAGCAGTTGGATTATCGATCGCTTGACCTACAGCAATACCAGCATCAATAGTGGCTGTAACGAGCCCTCCCACTCGAGCAACTTTCTTCATAACCTGCGCGTTGGCGCTAACTCCGGATATCTTACCTGCTTCAGCAAGCTTTTCAACTTCGTCAACGCCGGCACCTTCAATACCCATTACAAGAGCAGCTGCGCTATTTCCTTTATCGAGAACGGTAACACCCAATCCTCCCATACTACCTTCGGGACTTCCTGGTTCCTCATTCGCAACGTCCTTACCCGTCATTGATTCTTTAGCAGCTATTCCTGCTGTAATCGTACCATCTTCATTCAGTTGATAGGGTCTGGTTGTCACATCTGCATCGGTCCATCCTCTTGCAACAGTGCCTGTTTTTCCGATATACTGAACATCATTATATTCACCGAACCCGTTTGACTTCATCGTTGAAGCCCATTGTTTGGCACTCTTTTCATCCGTCACGCTCTCCGCGTAAGTAACATGCTGTTCGCCATATTGATCATTGTAGCGAACCCAATCCGTAGGAGCCATCCCATCCGGATCTATATATCTTAAAGGATTATTAAAGGCATAATTGTACGGAGTGTATCGCCGCATCTTCTCTGCAAGAGGATCGATCGTATGCCATCTTCCTATCTGCGGATCGTAATTTCTTGCACCGAAGTCATAGGTTTCTAACCCTGCACCATCACTGAACTCTTTATTATTAAGTTCTTTTCCGCCGAATCTGTATTTATTCTCAGACCCTCCAAACTGTAATGCTTTACTGGATATCCCCGCCATGGTAAGCCCAAACGGATAATAATGACTCTCCTCCAATAAACTCCCTCTCACATGCGTCACCTGCAGATTATCAAAGAACACATCGTAACTCGTCTCATTACTCACATAAATATACAAATATCCGTTCTTCTCCACCGGCATATTTGTCTTGTTAAATGTCTTGAACACACCACTGGCTTCCACCGCTTCTGCCCCGCTACTGCTGCCCACATACTTGAACTGTTCATCAAACAGGATCCAGTTCAGGTACGCTTTCGGTTTGCCGATGACAGCAGGCTGGTTGTTCAGGAAGGTTGTTACCTGCGGATCAAGCAGGGTGCTGGTCAGATTACCCGCACTGATCTTGCCGCCGCTGACACCGGGCGCACTACCGATCAGGGCGGATACGATTGAAGTTAATGGGCTGGTATTGGAGCCAGAGCCGCTTCCCGTCCACCAGGCATTGGCGCGGATATGGAACTTGTCACCGGCCATTACTTTCAGCAATACGGACGGGCCGATCTTATTGCCGTCGCCCCTGACCAATGCTACCTTATCGTTGGGATTGGTATAGGTATCCGTTGGGTAACCCGACGGTTTGTTCACGCGGGTAGCAGAGATGTTGCCATAGATCGCTTCTTCTGTAGTAGCTGGTGCTGTTTCCATACTGGCTACCGGATAAGCGTCCGTCTTCAGTTCTTCTGTTAAGACCATCCGCACATTGCCCAGGTGATCTTTGATCATATAATCATTCTCCAAACCCGTCACCAGGTTCGGACTTGAGGCATTGCCATAGACCATCCTGATACGGCCTTCCTCCTGTGGCGCGAATTGCATTTTTTCCGTATAAACGGCGGTGCCATTGATTGTTTTGCTTTCCAGTATAAAGCCCGGCAAATAGAAGGTGGTCGTGGTTGTAGCGGTGTTACCATTCGCGGCAATGGCATACTCTTCCACCATCTTTTTGAGCTTAACACCTGCCGCATCATACGTGTAGGTGATCTTTCCTTTTGTGGTAACACCATCATCGGCCTTGATGGTGATCTCCGAAGGCAGGTTGAGGTGATTATAAACGATCGCGCCACCGGTCGTCAGTCCCCATCCGGTAGATCCCTTGATACCTTTATTCAGATCCGTCACCATGTTCCCGTTCACATCGTAACCATAGTCGTCTGCTGAGGTGTTTTTGTCAGTAAAGTCGCCCAGCTTATTATCAGTTGAGACCGCGTCCGATACTCCCCTCAGCCGGTTGCCGTCATTATAATAGGAATAGGTAAGGTTATCAAGCTGCGCTTTGCCGGTGATCTTCAGTCCCCATTGTTTCATTCTCTTAATATTCCCGTTCCGGTCATAAGCAGTATTATCATCCGCTCCGCTAATACCCATCTGCACGGAAAAGTCAACAATGGAATTATCCCAGCTGCTTCCGCTGTTGTTTTCTTTGAAATCCGCTTTTAATAAACGATTGGCCGCATCATACGCGAAATCATATTTGCGACGCTTATCATCACCATCACTCTTCCAGATCATACCGGTAATGTTGCCATTGTACTGAGCGGCTGCAAAGTTGGAAGATGCTTTATTGGTGAGTTTATCATAGGCCAATTCGTAACCGAAAAGATTTCCATCATTCGTCTGGCCCTCTGTGGTCAGGTATTCCCGGTTCATACCTAAAGTCCATCCGCGTACATTATAGTCGTACACCAGTTCCTGTAATGGCTGACGGGTGGTATAATAAGTTCCCGTACCCGGATCTTTTTTGGCCCCTACCGTTTTTTTTCTGAGCTGACCAAGTGCGTCATATTCCTGTGTCAGAATTGTTACAAAAGGCGTTGACACCGGTGTTTGCGATTGGCCGGTGTAAGTGGTTTTCTGATCCACTCTGTACACCCTCCACAGATCGTCATAGTGCATTTTTTTTACGGTTACCAGGCTCTGTACAAAGGTGGAACCCGTTTCTGCGCCTTTTGTTACAACGATCAGCGGCTGACCCGACCAGCTATATTGTGTGGTGATCACGTCTTCATTGCCCATGATGTTCTTGATCTTTGTCTGGATCACCCTTCCCTTATCATCATAAATAAAAATAGTGAACACCATTGAATTGAGCGTTCCGAGAACCTTGGTCATAGTCCATGTCACTAACCCCTGCGTTTGTGCTGTTGGCGTCAGGGGTTGGGCATAATAAGGCGCCGTGTTGTAAGAACTGATGAATTCGGCGGACCAGGTGGTCAGGAACGTGTTATTCAATCCGCCATACAGATCATCATAGTCATCGTAATAAGTAAGTGATAACTGTTCGTAGTTGTTAGTAATGTTTGGGTAATTGAACGAAGCCATCACATTGGTGCGCTGTGTAGCAAAGCTGGCAGAGCTGGCCCACAGACCGGTTTCTACGGCGCGGTTCAATTCATCGTAGCGGGTGAACATCCATTTATTAATCTGGCGAAGGTTTCCATCCTGCATCAGCACCAGCCTGTCTCTCGCGTCATAAGCCATCAATACCTCCAAAGAGCCGGGGACCTTTTTCATGATCATCCTGTTACGCTCATCGTATTCATACCGGAAGCATTGCTCTCCCAGCACAGTCAGATTCAGGGACCAACTGGCGAGTTGCGCCCGCATTACCCCTTCCGGCTGGATCACGCAGCGAAGATTATTCAGTTTGTCATACACATAATAAGTACAAAGCCAATTATCATGATTACTTCCGCTGCCGTCGTCAGTTGTTGTTCCCGACTGCACTTTCTTCAGTATCACCAGTCCGGTCTTATCCTTAAACTCGATCACCTGTTTATTCTGTTCGTCTACTGTGATCGTCTTTGATAATTCTCCCGCGTTGTAGGAACCCGGCGATGTATAACTTGCCCAGCTTCCTACCGCAACGTCTGATACATTCCAGATGCGGACGCCATCAGTGGTGGTATTGGTTCCATACTTTATTTTGATGGATCGCCTGTCGGCTTCCAGCGGTTGTGCGGCCGTGCCCGCCCAACTACTGCCCGGTGCAAATGATTCTGTGACGCGATTAAGCGGTGATGCTTCAAATTTGGTCTGCGAATACAGATAATTTTCATTCTGTCCAATCAGTGGCGATAGCACGAATGTGTTTCCCAGTGAATAAGCCTGCTGCTGCCATGGATTAGGTTTGAATGATCCATCTTCCTGCGCAGACGTACCTCCAGTAGCCGCAAACGGCAGAAATTTATAAGACTCACGGCCAAACTCATCATACGTCACTGCACTCACCATATCCTTGATCGGATAGCCGGTATACAACGAGCCTTTCTTCATGACCGTTTGCACGGGTCTTCCCAGGCCATCGAGGTATTGTGTGGTCATGCGGAAGTCCTGCGGATTGGCGCTGGTCAGAATGTTCGCCGCGTTGGTCTCAGGTCTTACAGCATCCCAGGTGCGGACATAGTTGAGCGGGCCCGTGTAATTGGACGGAACAACCTGCGCCGCTGCCAATACAGAGAACAGCAGCATTATACCTGTAAGACTGATCTTGCCAGCGAAAATGATTGGTTTCACTGTCTTTTGAATTTTCCGGTAATGATTCGAAATACTCATTAAAAAAAATTAAATGTAAACGGCCTACGTTTTTTCGATCAACCACGTTTCCTCCTCATCACAGCAGCATGGTCATTGTTCAATTCGCGAACACCAGCGCGAACTTCCTGGGTTTGTACAATAAGAACTTTTCCTGACCAAGAACCTGCCTGTACAATCTGTCTCTCGAACCTTCGATCAGTTGCAGCTCAGTTTGCAGCTCAACCGGTGGCAGATTTTTTGCCCGCGTATCCTGACTCTCTTGCATCAGGCGGACGTTAATGGCATAGACGCTGTCGCGCTGAATGGATGATAAACTCAATGAATCGCGCATCCTGTTGGCTACCTTTTCTGCGAAAGGTATTACCGGTTCGTTGGTTTGGCTATAAGCCTGGTTCATTTCGCAACAGAATAAAAAAATAAACAAGATTGCCTTTAACATATATCATTTGCTTTAATAGTATTAATCGATGGGGCATGCTTCAGGTGAATAAGTATACCATGGGTTAGACCAGGAGTAGTCGCTGTACTGGTACACATATCCCCGCCTGTATTTATGCAGCGTTTCATCGTACTCACAGCTGATCTGGATCTGCACGCCTGTCTCACACACGCCGTTGACGCATTTCTTTCCTGCGCCGGAACAGTTGCCGGTGTTGCAGGTGGACGTACAGGTGCCGTTTGCATTGGCATAAGCCTGTCCGCCGGCATTTACGGCATTGACGGCCTGCTGATTGGCATCGGCGAGACTGACACTGGAACTGTAGGTATTGGCGGCAATCGTGTACGTAACAGCACCACCGGTGTAACCCGTTCCGCAATTGTTACGTGTGAACGTGCCGCTTTGTGCCTGGTTTGTCCAGGAGCAACTACCGTTTGAGTTAGAGTAGGCCTGCCCGTTTGCATTGACCGCGTCCTGTGCAAGTTGGTCTGCTGTTGCCTGGCTGACTGTTGAACTGTATGTACCCGCCGCAACCGTATAAGTCACCGAGCCTCCCGTGCCATTAGTGCCGCAATTATTGCGCGTGAAAGTCCCTGATTTAGCAACATTGTAAAATACAGTCTGGCCGCA
The DNA here is from genome assembly GCA_003243445.1 of Citrobacter freundii. Lineage (GTDB taxonomy): Bacteria > Bacteroidota > Bacteroidia > Chitinophagales > Chitinophagaceae > Terrimonas_A. Next base: position 20,585 of record QFQQ01000006.1, on the reverse strand, counting down.
ATCCTCCGGTTGACCCGCATAGTTATAGCAGATCTTCTTCACAATATTTCTATCATGATCGCGAATCAGGGATAAACGGCCATACGCATCATATTCGAAAGTTGAGATCCTGTTATTGGCATCGGTCTGGCCTATCATTCCCTTATGTGGATTATAGGTAGCCGTCGTCATCTGTGCACCTTTCGGATAGAACCGGATTTCATCGAGTTGACCGGTCAATGAAATAGTATAAGTTCCGCTGCTTACTACAATATCGTTGCTCTGTAGTGTCCAGGTACCACCACTTTTTTGCCAGTATGATAGTTTGTAATTGCCGTTGGTTAATCCCGTAAGAGCCTTACTATAACCTCCAACACGGCTCTTCAACCCTGTTCTTGCGTCTCCATTTGTACTGTTCCCTTCCTGATCCTCAAACGATGTATGAAAAACATCCGAAACAACAGCACCTGCGGTGGTTGCAATGGGGAATTTTTGCGAATATCCCCAAATAACAGCGGTGACCACGCCGTCTCTTCCCACGTATTGCGTCAAATTTCCCTTTGTGTCATATTTCTGATAGGTTAATTCCGTTTGCAAATTTGATTGGCCAGTAAATGAACGTTGCACGGTTTCCGGCAGGATCAGCCCGGTGGTGATCGCATTATTGTCGGTATAGTTGGTATGTATACGTTGCGTCTCGATTCCATTATTTTTTGCCACAGTCCTGATCACCGGAGAGATAATGTTTTTTGTTTCCATCTGTCCATACACTGCTCCGGCACTGGCTTCGGGATACGCATACTCTTCGGTTAACAAAGTGCCCAAGCTTGTATTGGTAGACTTCTTTGAAACCAATCCTTTGGCATTGTATTCATATGCCGTAGTACTCACAAGCGGCGTTGCACCATCATAATTTGTGACAGTATGGGTCAAGGGCCGATAGCCGGTCAGATTAGCAGATGTACTTCCATAGTCAAAGTAACCGTTTGTAATACTGGACACTAATGGTGCATACATATCACTGGTCATGCTTACCGGATACCGGTTGAAGAAAAGTCGTTGTTTTACTTTGATTCCATACAGGAGCGGCGTTCCCAATGTTTCATACGTATATTCTTCTTTCATTACCGGTGTCGTGTTACCGTCCTTGAAAAATTCTTTTTTCTTAAGGATTGGTTTTATGCCTATTCCCACATAGGAAACATAGCGGGCTGAAAGATCATTGTACCAGTAGTTATTAGCCGGGTAGCCGGAAGGGTGTTGCATTGTCGACAAGCTGTATTTGGCCGGGACTTCGTATGTTGATACAGTTTTGCCCAATGTCTGATTATTTAATGCATCGAGCTGGTATGTGGTAACCACTTCGTATTCAACAGGCGGTTGGAGATCTATGTCGCCACTCATTGCTTTGGGACTATAGGTATGAATTTTTTGCAGCGTATACCACCATTGCGTAACGTCATAAAAATGAGTGGTAATGTCGTAGGACCATGTGTCACTAAAGAAATTATACTTCACATTATCCAGATAATCGACATCCACTTTTCCATTTCCGTTTTCGCCGGGGCCATATTTGAACAGCGTAGTGACCGGTGTTTCCGTTGGGCCGGCTTTCGATATGATTTTTTTCACCCGTTGCCCGGCGCCTTGTATCGTAGGGCCGGTTGGATTAGCAATAGTGGCTTTGCTGTACTGGTTAGGCTCGTATTCATAGGTAGTGGTGCCCCCGGTTGGAAAAGTGATCGTTTTCAAGGAAAAATAGTGCGGGTTGCTATTTGACTCGCGGTCTACAAAACTGGGCAGAATCTGACTTAAACGATCTTTGATCTGCACCCAGGATCTATTATTGGACGGCATTGTTTCAGACTCTGCAAAGTAGTGTTCCTTGAACTCTTCATGCAGGAAAAGCCCCCAATACTCGTTTCCGGTATACGGATATTTATAAAACCCCCATTGATCAGGATATGCATCAGCCATGTCAGCTGGTGGATCGTAATAGGTAAAGCCATAAGTTTTTCCGTTCACGGTAATTCCGGTCAGTAACCGATGCCCTTCCACGTCTGCATAATTGAAGAAAACTTCGAGTGTTTCGGCATTGAGCAAATTCGTCACCAGTATTTTTGCAAGTACATTGGAATTGGCTTGCCGCTGAAATTCCACTTTTTCTTTTTCGGTCTGAATCTTTTCAATAAAGAACATGTCTTCGAAATACCTGAACTGTTCTTCATTTTCCGGAAGTTCCCTGAACGTAGTCATTGACGGAAGGGTGCCGGCTGCTGCCTGATAACTCGTGGCGTCAATGATCTTATAGGTATAATACGATTCGGTTGACATGCTTACGGAATACTTTGCATAAGTGAAATCAACTACCTCATTGTATGGTGAAACGATTTTCGAAACCGGCCAGGCCGTTTTTAATGTCGGATTACTTCTGGACTTTTCTACCAGTTCCATCGAGCCTTGCAATCCTCCGGCCTGAAACTCAAACCCGGCATTGTCAAGGATTTTTATGTTCGAGAGATTAAAGGTACCACTGCCCGGATCCAGCAGGATCTTGTCCTGTCTGTCATTCGTCATGGCAATGGATCTGGTTGACCGGTCAGCGATCATGAATTGTCCGGCGGAAGATGGCAACATATAGTTAAACTGATCATACTCTCCGTCTCTCATCGTCAGGTCATTCGTGATCGCGGCTATTTTATTGAATTCTGGGTCCTGCCAGGGGAAAGCTATACTGGCAAGGTAAGCACTGTGTTCCAGGGATGGCGAACCGAAGGCCGTGCTGGCATTGTATAGCGGATATAATTCGTCAGGCTTGCCATTAATTGTTCTCGATACGCGGTAGCCGCCTGCACCAATGCTCCACCCGGCGGCAATTTCGCCGTCGTAACTTTTGTATTTAATACCGCCCGCATGATACGAGAGCGTTATCGGGATCTTCATGCCTTTGATCTCCACCGTATAAAGCGGTATATTGATCTCGGGCAGGCCATTATATTCCGTCAACTGGTGATTCAGGTATTTTTCGAAAAGTTGGGTTTGCGGAGTAGGCGGAAAGATCTGCGGCTTTTCGATCCCTGTGAGCTGTCCGTGAACACTTGTATTTACAGAAAGAAAAAAGATGACCAGCGATGCTAAAAGCTGCTGCGCACGTTGTGCTGAAAAAATACCCATTATTCTTACAGTTATAAATCCTATAAATCAATTAAAAGTTATAGCCAATCCTGAACAGCACCGCCGCAGGCTTCGGTACCTGCCGGTAACTCAAGAAATCCCACAGCAACTGTACCTTCGTCTTCTTAAGAAGCTTCGATCGCATATCGATCACCTTACTCATTCCAATCAATCCACTCTCCTGCCATCCACTTCTGTCTTTCAATTCCTCAATATTCTTGAAGCTGCTTCTGTAATGCATTTCATATCCACCCGTCAGCCAGAACGATCCCTTCAACTTCACATCTATAAAACTTCGCAGACTCATCCCTTCATGTGTAACCTTGATATGCTGAATATTCCTCCCCCACCCCATCTTATAGCCCGCGCCAACCCCGATCACGCTTTTATCATTCAGCTTATAACCTGCCGTCAATGCCAGATCACTCGTCACCGGAAAGAAACCGTTGCTTCGTTGTGATTGAATATTCGCACCCAGTTCTATCCGTTGAAGAAAACTTTTTGTCTTTTGTGTATTGGGCTTAAAACCCTCCGGCATATCCAGCTCGTTATCGCCACCGCTGTATTTCGCCAGCTTGTTTTTTACTTCGTTTAGTTGGCCCTGCGCCTGTTGCATGTTCTGACTGAATTGCGCTTGTGCATTCGGACCACCCGCAGAGAGTTGTTGTTGTACCAGGCTGTTTACTTGTGCACGTGTCTGGAGTCCGGAAAGATTTACCTGGGAAGAAGGATCATTCGGATCGCCCGGCAAACGGAACAGGGATGCGAGCAAGCTGTTTCTGTGCATGAAGTCTTTGAACAGCTGTGTTTTGCTCAATAGCTCAAGCGCCTTTTTTTCTGCTTTGCGATGATCTTTCAGTAATTGCTTGTATTCGGTTACCTGGGCACTGTAGTAATATGCCTGCTTATTGAGTTTAGCGAGTTCCCTGGTCATCCCAAGCTTACTCAATTGATCTTTGAGTAATTGCCTTCTTTCCTTTAGGAGTCGTTTGATCTCCTCCGCCTGCCGCAAACTTGATTCAAGCCCCTTCACATTGGCAATTGCAGCATCCAGTTTACCCGGGCCATCCTTTAACCTTGCAATCAATGTTGAATGTTCTTTCAGGAATGCCAAAGAGGAGCTTAATGTGTCCAGCGATGGAATGTATTGCTGTAGCTTGCCAGCCTTATCCAGCTTGCTTTGCAGTTGCGCGTACTGCTCTTTTCCATTTTCGAGAATGGTTGCTGTTGCAGAATCCTTTCGTCCGAGCTTTCCCCTGAGCCGGTCTTCTTCTTGCTGAAAAGCCTTTATGATTTTTTGAGATTTCTTATTGAGCTTCTTTTCAATAGAGCTGGCCTTGTCGGATACCTGTGCAATATACTTATCACCGAGTTTGGAGGTGATAACAGTATCCTGCTGCGCAAAAGTATACGCATATATAAACAGTCCTATGAGGGAAAGGACATTGCGGTTCGGCATGGTGGTGGTCGGTTGGTGGTTGTCCTTGGATGACAGATCAAATAGAACTATTTTTTAAATACCACGAGCAGGACTTCGTAACTTTTCTAGCAAAAAAAATAAAATACTGTGTAAACACTTAAAAAAACATGGCTATTATACTTATTCGTCTCACCGAGTGTTGCCGATCAACATCCTTATCGAAATAAGAATGGAGGTCACTTTGCAAAGTAACCACCATTCTCATGAGTTTGATATCAACATAATTAAACCTTTTCTACGGAACGACACATTTGACTTTCTGATCTCGCTACCGTCAATCAAATACGCATGATAACATAATGCCTTTCCCGAAAGAAATAAACCGAGAGCAATTAAACCGAAGTACCCATGGTAAACACCTGTCCCTATTCAGGTGTTTTCACCATTTTCTAATAAAGCATTTCATTCTATTTTTGATCATCGTTATACTCCGGTCAGTGTGAAAACTCAAGCCCAAAATCATTTTGTTATGAAGTCAACACTACCGCTTTTACTTTTTCTGCTCTCAACTTTCTTCGGAATTTCCCAGGATATTGCAGTAACCATCGGATCAGACAATATCGTCGCAAGGAAATACACAACAGAAAGGCTTATAATCCCAATAGAAGTAAAATTTGACATAACGCCTAATTCGGCTCCTCCGGCAGGAACATTATCCGTTCCCTTCTCCGTCAATTTATCACCGAACGACGTTCCGGTTAGTCTCGCTTTTAATGCACTCGAATTTGCACAAATATCGTGGCAATCTGACGTAACAAGTGTCAATTTTACTAATATGCAAAGATCTGCAGCTGCTAAGGTTTACGTGATAATTCCTCCTGCGTTAATTATTTCAACCAACAAGTCGTTAACATTGCAGGTATTACTTAATTACAACCAGGTTAAGACCAAACAGATCACCATAGAACCTGCAAGTGATATCGTTTATAGCCTAAAACAATACTTTAAGCAACCTGCCGTCAAGCTGGACTATGTAAGTAAGGTAGAAGCGAATAACAATGTCCTCACTGTTTCCGGATATAAGGACAGTGGTTTTACAAAGCGATCTGTTTTACTGGAAAACAACGAGGCTCTAGCAATACGCGAGTGGAGTGTCATATTCAGGGATGGATATCTTAACAGCGCTCCGTTCTCCATGGTCACGATTCCTTTCAAAATACGGCCGCGGGCAAAAGTGACATTGAGAAAAAGTATTTTGCCTAAGGATACAGCGTTTGGCGCCACAGCCATGTCCGGGATCAGCAATCTCGGAATTCACATGGAAATAATCAAACACACCACCGATCGCTACTTTGCAACCGGGAAGAAAGCAACCCACAAATGGGGTTTCGGAGCCCTTCTAACACCTGGAGTAGAAGAATTGAGTGCAGGGCTCGTGAAAGACACCTCACTTACCGGCGATAAAAAATCAAAGCAATTTTACATTTCTTTCGGTCTGTCTGCCTTCTATTCATACAATGGAATATCCTTTTTTGTTGTTCCTGCGGCAATCGATGTAGCACCAAGTCCCCAGGGGAAACAATGGATCTACAACAAAAAAATCTGGTGGGGATTCGGAATTGGTTTAAACCCTACCCTCCTGGCACAAATATTCAAATGAGGTGCAGTTGAAATACTATTCATCGACGTATATCAATCGGCTTACATTGCCCGCCGCCCAACATACTCCCAAATCAAATAGACACCATGATCTGTGACGCATTTAGCTCTTCATCCGCTGATATCAGGTATTGGCTAACAAAACAACCAGAAGTAAAAAGGAATCATTGACAGACAGACTTCTCTTCGTCCTGCTGATCCTGCGCAGAAGAGATTTGTGCCACGAACAGACCTTGTCGACCGTAGCCTTATGCTGATAGATCGGTTTTAAAAATTCGCTTTCCATTATAGCCGCTGCTTGAAAAACCCGCTATATATAAGTTGCGAAAATTGACCAAAAACTTACAGGACCACTCGGCCTGGGATTTTGCACTAAAGAAAAATAATGTCCAAGATACTTCTGAACAGATTTCGCCCATTCTATATTCTCTGCTCCTTTACATCAATCAATTCTACGATAGATACGTTCGTCGGGAGATTTTTGCAGTTGATAGACGTTTCCTCTCCGATCATGGCTTTTATATTCCTGGTGATTTCTTTTTACCGATTTTAGACGCATGAAACGGAAAAGCTCGTTACCGGTAATCCGCGAACATGAATCATACTGGCTTGGATGCAGGGCCGATCGTGTTTTGGCAGCTGCAGGAACTGGTCCCATCGTACGTAACCAATCACCACAGCCATAGCGCTGTTAAATAAAATCCAATCTTCCCCGCATTTTACCGGTAAAGCGCCGCTCTTTTCCGGCGAAAAAACCTTTAACTCTTTTTTCCCTTTTTACCCATAGTTTCCAAACAATATTTCTAATTTTCCAGTCGTTGACTGAGACCGAAAATTACCGCTAATGCTTTCGATTTTAAAGGATAACGTTGATAACAGCCTCAACGGTTCATTTGATTATTGGCTCTGCCTCGGGAGGATCTGCAACCAGCGCCCCTTTTTTATTTTCCTGATCAATGATAAAGAGATCAGCAAAAAAAGCCGGGAGCTTCCCTGGTATAGCTTTATCCATCAGTCTTCTGACACCAGCAGCCCCATGGAATTGCTGGATATCTCCGACTTTGATCATGCTAAAAAAAGTAATTTCCTCTTCCCTGTTGGTCCGCAGGAAACAGTAGATAACCCATCACTGCAGATCGCGGGAAGTACTGCAAAAACAACCGCGAAACCCAGTCAGCTGATCACCGTTCACCCGCTGAATACAGACGCAGCCAAACTAAGCCTGGATGCAAGTGGCAAAAAACTGACAATCGATGCTGCTCCTGACCAGGATTTCCTGGATATCAGGCTCACTTACTCTGCACAGGGCCAGACCTACAGCTCAAACCTGCGGTTCTTTTTTCATACAGAAGATACACTGTTCTTCGAGTCCTGGCTTGACTTTGGCTCCGAAGCTTCGCAATACGGAATACTTGATTCAAGTTCCAACGTCACCAAAGTTGTACATGGCGATATCTTTCAAAGCTTCAAGAAGATGTATGGCCATACCGGTGTGAATGATAATGATTTTTTTCAACGAGACGGAGGTGGCAATAACCTGATCAAGACAAGGATCTATTACTCAGAAAACAATCTTGGCAAACATGATAATATCCTGCAGGCATCAACCTTTACCGACAATGATGTGCTGCTTTACTTGAAAAGGATCACCGCTTCACCAGGCAATCCGGGAGATTACCAGCTATTGCTCCCCTATCTCAAATTGCTGCTCAGCCAGTCAGAAAGCGCGCATGTTTCTATCAATAGTCCTGATACAGGGCGTTACAATCTTGGTTTAAGAAAAACACTATTGAAGCTCACGGCCGCGATCCTTTGCTCGTATTGCCGTGTGCTCATCGGAGAGATCTGTGGAGACAATCCGGGAAAGAAAGTGCTGACGTCCATACACATTCTTTTCCCAAATACACTTAGTCAGTTCACCATTACCTATATACTGAATGAACTGCATTATAACCTGATCAATCTTTCAGCTTCAGAAAAGCCTTCGAACTTCAAAGGTTTTGAATTGAATGCACTGCCGGAAAGTGATGCCACTTATCTTTCTGATCTGAGCCGGGAGGAGAATCTGAAAGATAAAAGTATCGTGCTTTGTATCGATTGTGGTAAAGGCACCACCGATATGGGTGTTTATTATTACAATAAACCGAAGGCCTTTCGTTTGATGCGCACAGGGCTGCCGGTTGCCGGAAACTTCCTCACGTTTGCTGCCGGGCTGGGCATTCTGCATAGTTACACGTTAAAGTATGCCCCCAATTTTATCGAGAAAGGAAAGATCAAAAATTCCCTGATGGAAAAATTCCTGAAGGAGATCAGGAATGGTTATATCCAAAGTGAAAACTTCTGGAACTATATCGAAAGGGCAAAGATCCGGATGTCGAGATATAGCTTTGATGAATTAGACCGGTTCATGCTTCCTGAATTTGCTGCCGTGTTGAACACAAGAGACGAATCGCTATTTGCAGAAAACCTGATCGCGGCGATCAGTGCGGATGCATTTTACAATACAGACAGTACCCCAACAGAAGGTGCGGTTGCATTTACGCCGTATTACACGAATCATTTACTGAGAGCTTTCTTTGAATGTTTGTATACGCCATTAGAAAGATTGAATACGCATCACCGGGATTATGGTTTGTCCGGTTTCTCCATCAGCCAGATCAAGCTTTCAGGCCGTGGCATGCTCTTCAATCCGTTCCGTTCCTTTCTGAAATCAGAGCTGATCAGGCGTTCTGTTGCAAAAGAAAGCAGCTTCAGTGATCCCGGTATCAATGATCCGATCTCATGGAAGTCTGCGTCTATCAATGGCGTTGGCAATATCGGTATGTTGAAAAGCAACAACGGGATCCTGGATACAGCACTGATCAATTTTACTGGCTCATTTAAATCATTCAACAACGGATTTGACGCGGGCAGTTTTGATTTTATCCAGCGGTCCGATAAATGGACTTTCCGTTTTGATCACCCGATCATCTGCGGTAGCCACAAATTAAAAAAGCCACAGAATGGCGTTCAGCTGGATAAGAAAGAATACCGGCTCTGGTTTGATGGATTGCAATACAGGTTCAGCCATAAACAGAACGGCAATTACACGCCGAAGGAGAATTTCAAATACGAGCCGGAGCATGAAATGAAAAATGACCATACTAAGTCATTTACACTGATCTCACAGTTTCCCAATGTAAATGATAACGACATATCACGCATCGTCCATTACTTAGATGAAATTGACAACTAAAAAACCAATATGAAGTTTTTATCCAAACCGGGAAATTCCGTTATCAAACGATTCTTTATTTTCCCGGCGATACCGTTACTGCTGCTTGTTGGATCCGGATCAGCTCAGGAAAAACCAGATAGCTTATTTGAAAAGGTAACGCTGTCATTTCTGAAAAATGAAAAGCCAGAACAAAAGATCAAAGACGGACAGCGCCTGTTGTTCCTTCATTTCAATGGCTATACCGCTGATCAAAAGAAATTTTACTATCGCTACCGCGATAGCCTGCTGGGTATTGCCACAGACGATACAATACTGCTGAAACCAGAGATCAGGAAAAAGATGAATGATCAATTCATCAATGCCGGCATCAGCAATCAACTGCCTTTTTATTTTGCTGTTGATGAACTGATCAACCAGGGCGATACCTTGATCTCAAAACAGACTGTTTCGTCCTATGCCGCATTGACCAAAGAGAATCAGGAATTGAAAGGAGTAAAAGAGACACTGCGTTATAGCTATTGGGCATTGGCGGCTACAGCTGCAATACTTCTTATGGCATTACTGCTGTTTTTCCGCGCAAGAAAACGGATCAGGGAACAGGAAGAGATCATAGAAAATTCCGCCAGCAAGCAATCTGCTCAGCCAGAGCCGGGTTCAGATAAGAGAACAAAAAAACTGGCGGATGATCTGAAGAAATTAAAAGAAGAGAAAAAACAGGTTGACGAGCAAAAACAAAAACTACAGGAAGAAAAGACTTCTTTGGAAAAAGAAAAAGAAACACTGACAAAGAAAAATGAAGCGCTGACAAAGTCTCTCGCTGAGCTTGAATCAACACACAAAACCGCTACAACATCACTGGAAAAAACAGAAAAGGAAAAGACAACGCTCGAAGAAACGTCTGCAAAACTACAGGATGACCTTAATAAACTTTCTGCCATACAAAAAGACCAGGAGGACCAGGCAAAGAAAATATCGGAGATCATTACCCGGCTTGAAGCGGTTGTGCCGCCAACTTCATTCCCTGATATCAACAGCACATTGCATGCGTGGTTCCTGTTGCAGGAATTTATCAAGGGATATAAAAGCAAAGAATTCAGCGTGCTGAGTACGCCTAATTTTTCCAAATGGGTGCTAAAGGAAGAACATACTTATCCCGAACTGGATACCACGAATCTCGCCGGCAATGCGCCGATCATCAACTTCCTGATCGATCTCAAAAAAAGAAAGATCACCAAAGTTTCACCGGATGGCAGCTATATGATACTGATCAATCAAAAAATAACGCAACCGATCTTCGACTCGCTGGAACCAGCAGAGTAAACCAACAAACATGAACTTGAGAAAAAATATTCTTTTTTTAGCAATACTCGTATCAACCTTACTATCGGGTGCGGCATTTTTCTTTTTGCCCGGGCTGTTCACCGGAAGCTGGTTATTGTTTTCATTGTGGGGTATTGTTTATTTATCACTGGGATTTTCAGCGGTGGATGTGAATCAATGGCATTCATTCAAGAATATCACCCGGCTCAGCGTTGCGCTGCTGATCAGTTTTACATTGACCATCGCGCTCTTTATGCTGGGCTTTTCCGGCAGTAAATTTTTCTGGAAAGACCCAGGCAACAATTCACGACATCATTTCCTGGTGCAGGAAGGTTTTATCAGTTCCGGCTCAAACCCGATCTATATCGCGGGAAATATATACCAGGATGTTCAGGCAGGCCTCGAAGGCGAAATCGCACTTACTCAATCAGGTTCACAATTTTCCCTGTCGTGCAAACAAATTCCCTACCCCGTTTATGTGTCCAAACAAACAGATAGAAATATCTGGCAACTGCAGCAAACCGGCCTTCCCGCAGTAAGTGGTTTGCAGACTTTGCGTGTTAGATTGAATGAAACAGGAGAAGCGGAAGAAATAAAAATCCAAACGCAACCAAAGGATAAAAATAAGTTTGAATTCCTGATCAACTATAAAGGCGTTACAGATACACTCGAAGATAAAACGATCGCTTATGGTGTACGTTTTTCTGATCTGCTGGAAAATACCACGCTTCCGCTATCGTATGATATGATCCAGTCCCTGCAGCGTTTGTATCTGCTGAAAACGACGATCCAGTTCATTTCAGCAAAAAATTATGATAGCCCTGTTTGCTGGTATTATGGTAAAGATCCAACCTATCAATACTGGCAGACAAAACTGGTATTGCCGCAACTTTCAACACTGGAGCTCACTTCGTCACAAGGCAACTACGATCTGTTATCACTTCAGTATTTCAACAAAACGATCTTATTGGAGGATAAAGACCGGTTCTATTTTGGCTATGAACCTGCTGCCGGAAAACAGTTTCTTCAACAACCCGCATTCAGTGTAGAACAAACAGGCCTGGATAAGTTTTCCCTGAAATATCTTCAGCCACAGATCTTCCCTTTACCAGATACAAAAGGCAGGAATCATGAAGTATTCATCACTTCACATAACAGGCTGGCTTTGCAACATGCGGGCTATGCGGGTTATATCCTGCCCGCGCTGAATTTTGAGAACACAGACAGCAATTACAATCATTTCTGGGCAGATCTTCAGTATACCACCGGCGAAGCCGGAACACCGGTGACCGGTGCAAGATTCAGATTGGGAGAATTGCAACTGGTGCAGGCTGACAGTAGTTTTATTGCTTCACCTTCTTCCACAAGCACAGGCTGGCTGCTGAAGCTGCATAATTCCTGGGTAAGTGTTGGACAGGATGTGATGAATACGTTGCTGCCGTTGCTGCTGGTTGCTTTTGCGTCGCTTGCATTCATTTACATTTATGCAAAAAGGTTTTCTGATCAAAAGAACAGTGGCACACCGGTATTCTTCTGGTGGCTGCTGAATATCATTCTTTATTTTTTTCTGTTGCGTTTATTGCTGAGCTGGCGTGTCCGTTCCTATCCGTACACAGATGCGATCACCAAAAATGAATACAATGATTTTATTGAGAAATCCTATCTGAAAACTTCTGTTCTTGGCATATCCATTTCCACCAATCTGCTGATCGGTGTACTGATCTGCCTGGCACTCGGTACATTCCTGGTATATCAATTTCTCAAACCATCAAAGAAGTAAAACATGCGAAAAGCAAACCTGATAGCTGTTATTGCCCTGTTGCTGCTTCCCGCTGTTGGCCTGGTGGTGAGCGATAATAACCTGATCCGCTGGATCGTCAGCCTCGCACTGATCTCCTATCCCCTGGTCGTATTATTGATGCAACCGCTGATCAAAAAAGATTCAGAAGAAACCGACAGGCTTGATTACAGGAATTATTTTTTCTCCATTGGTTACAGATCAAAATACACGCACCTGCTCATCCTCTTATGGTTTACCATTCTGTTTGCAAAAATGGATATGGGAATGGCTTATGTATTCTTTCTGAGCTCTTGTCTTTCCTGGTTCTTCGTCGTCATACTTGCAGGGTTACGTCACAGAAAAAGGCTGCTTGGATTTATACCTGCAGGCAGCACAGCCATATTGATCGCCGGACTTTTGCTGATGCATGCATTCCTCTTCTTTGAATTCGGCAGCAGTGAAAAACGGATCAGTCTTCCCGTAAACACCAATACCTTTCACTCGAGATTTCTGAGCATTCTTGGCAAAACGGAAACTTCTATTGCCAAGTCATCCGCACTGAACAGTGATAAGACGCCAGGTATCGCGGAAATGGAAAGAGCGGAGCAGAACAAATGGTTCATCGATAATTATGCTTCCGAACAAGGATGGACCAGCTCGATCAAACCTCACTTTTCCGTCGGCAGTAACTACGCCACACAGCTCAGTGATACCTTACCCGTCAGATACCTGATTGCGGAGCATGGTTTTTTCGCGACGGCATTACCGATATTGTTACTACTCTTCCTGATCATTTTTCCGATAAGATCGGTGGCCGAAGCACATAATGAGACGACTGGTTACAGCGCCGGTAATCTATTCAGCATTTATTTCCTTATGCAACTTGTTTGCTTTGGCGGGATAGATATACTGATCAACAGCAATGCCTTTCCCTTCACAGGGATCAGCTATTTCATTTTTGCGGTGAATGATCTTTCTTACACGCTGGCGTTTCTTGGCACAGTGGCCATTGCATGTACTTTATATAAGCGCCAGGAAAAATCGAATCTCGCGCGCTGGCATATCAGGCAGTCGTTTTCTTTTTTGTTACCGCTTTCGGTCTTTGCAGTCATCGCACTTGGGTTTTCATTGATCCGGAAAAATGCCGGTGATTATGCACTGGAAACCCTGAAAGGCGATCTGGTCTATTGCTCCGAAAAATTGAATAAAGGCATCAATGTTTATGTTGAATCCCTGCCCGAAGCGCAGCAAAAGCAACTGCGTAAAAAAGATGCGCCTTCATTTTATCGCGAGTTGATGAGCAGCCCGTCCATTGCAGCATTGCTTCCGGAAATGCGGCAGCAGAGTCCGGCAGCAAGCGATATTATGGAAAAATTTCTTGGAACAAATACGGATAAAAATAATCCGACCAATCTTCTCTTTGTTGAATCCGATCGTGAAGCAGGCTGGAGAATCAAAGTAAATGAATGGTTCTTTATAAAAGCTTCGCTGAATAACCGCGAAACAACTGCACCGGGCGCGGTGCTTGGATATAATGGAAAACAGGTCTCCCCTGTCGCAGGTTTTAATTATAATGGCATTTCCCTTTCTGCAAATGAAGTATTGCGGGCGGCAAGACAGGTTGAGAACGTCAATGTACTGGCATTGCCCTCCGCAGCATTCAAGCGCCTGCCGGCAAATGAGGCTGATAACCCCTACCAGTATTTTGTATCTGCAAATGCACCGGGCGTAAACATCGATCCGAATAACGGCGCGGAGACAATGGAAACCTATGCAGTTCGCGTCACGGAGAAAGACGGCTTTGCGGTTGAATCACCAGCACAAAAAGGAGATATTACTTTCTTTCACGGCGGAATACTGGCTGATGAGTTACTTGCGCGGCCTTTCTGGATCAATGGTAAATATCAATACCTCTATCCCGAAAGCGATCATAAGCTGTATACTTATATGCTCAGCCACAACCTCAAGAACAATAAAACTGATGAAGCCGTACAACTCACGCTGGACGTGCATTTACAGAAAAGTCTTGACAGCCTGCTTGCATTCACTTACGACAGTACTAAAGTAAAAGCGAGCATTACCGTGACGGATGGCGATGCCAACTTCCGTGCCATGGCCCAAAACGAACTGTACCAGGAATCACGGACAATACATATACCGGTCGATCCGAATTATTTCAGTTCGCTGTCTGAATTATTTACGCTAACCTATAAATTGTCTGATGCAAATGCCAATCGCCTGATCCAGCGCCGCAGCCTGATCAGCGATGGAAAACCAGGCAGTACGATCAAACCATTTACCTGGGCAGCCGTTGTCGATGGCTTTGCAGGGAGATGGAGTGAAATGGATCTGATGCCTGCCGGCATTGCCGAAACAGATATTGTAAAGAGCACAGACGGAAACGAAAGCGTCAAATATTTCGCCGGGCGCCAGGTATTCCCTATCTCGCTGGATGAACATGGTTCGTTACCAGCAAAAAACTTTCTTGCGTTCTCCAGGAACAGTTATCATATCCTGATCAATTACCTGGGATCCTATGATAAAGAACAATTGAAGTCAACACCTCTTTCATCAAGCTTCAGGTATGATGCACAACATCCCGGAATATTTGTAAGAGATAATGGACCATCAACTTTACAAACTTATCCGCAGGTACGGATCGGCCGCGACACCTATCATTTCAATAACAGTCTTGATAAATGGCCGCAGAATGGCGTAAACCGCGATATGCTGTTTGGCAATCCTCAAAGTATACTGGCAAAAAGTTTTGCGCAGAATTTTCATGCCATCACCAACAGCGATTCAACAGGTGCAAGACAAAGCCGGTTGAAATGGTATTTTGATAACCTGCAGGACAGTGCTCTTGTGACCAATAATTTATTCACAGATGGACTACTCCCGCAATTTTCCACCTATGAAGAAGACCGGCGCGCGGTAAAAAGAAATGATCTGGCTGGTGGTTCTTATCTGACCTTCCGGGCATCGCAGGTAGGTGCCGAGATCTATAAAGTATCGCCGGCTACTTTGTGCCAGATGGCGGTGAGCATGACAAGGCTCGACAGAAACCTGAAGTTGAAATTCATACAGCATGAGGCGGTAAAGGATACGATCAACTGGATCTATGACCAGGACGGATACAATAATGCAGAAGCCCTGTTCCGCAGCAGACGCAATACAATATTTGAAAGCATGCGTCTCTCTAATGCGGAAGCTGGCGGTACTGCTTATGCAATACTGAACGCGCCGGCACAGGATGGCATCACGCTTAGCAAGGGAACGATGATGGTGGATGGTAAAACATACTACCTCTACACGAAAACCGGCACAGCTGACGAATCAGACCGCGATACAAGTGCCCGACGTAAAAACCTGCTGATCCTGATCTCCAGCCGCGAACTTCACCAGGGTGAATTGAAACAGGATAAACCGACGCGCTGTATGGCACTGTATGTTCAACTCCGGAATCATACAACGCATGTCTGGTCTGAAGCCGACAAAGCAATGATCCGTAAATCAATGGCCATGATCGCAAGATCCGCATCGTTCACCAACTATTTTAATTGATCAGTATGAAGACCGGCAGCATCAAAATATTAGTGTTTATCTCATTAGCAGGCTTATTGCTTTCTTCCTGCAGGGAAAAAACAGCACCTGTACAAACGGAAGCATTCAGCCATGTGGTTGGAGATAGTTTGAAAACATGGTGTCAGCAAAAATTATCACCCAACAGGATCTCTTTTGAAGGGAACACGATCAAACTGCTTTTTTTTGAAGAAGAACTGAATTTGCTGTGGAAGCCATCGTATAACGAAGAAGCAGTGAAAACGCTGGCAGCAAAAGCAGATTTTCAATGGCAGGAACTTCCGGTGCACGAAGGCAACCGTCGCTGGGAAATGAGCTTACCATTGCAGGCGGAGGATTCCACCTATACCACGCCAAATAACCTGTTGCTATATTTGTTCCGCTGATGACTGCTGAAGGAACATATCAGGGAACACAATTCGCGGAATATTGCCTCGCGCGTTATTATCGTGGGAATAAGAAAGACCTTGCACTGGCCATTACCGAATTGAGGTCGGGCAATAAGAACTCCATCGAATTTCTTGAACAATTTTTCCAGCGGCGGAATGAAGACAAAGAAACGATCGACCGGAAAATCGCCGAATGGAAAAAGGAATTTGACAGAAAGAGATCTTTCGGAAAAATTTCAAGAAAAGCAATCATCCCGGTACTCGTCATACTGGTTCTTGCAGCCGGTTATTTCACGTGGAGATATGTTGCGGGTGCAAATGATCATTCGGACAATAAAAACCCGGACCGTCTTTACGTGATCACCACTTCCGGCTTCCGCGCTCACGCCACCCCCGCTACCAAAGGCGGATACAGAAAATATTTCAAATACGGAGATACGGTTACCAATTTACATGATACGCTGAATGGATGGCTTAAATTCAGCCAACAGGAAAAGATCTTATATGGCCCTTCCAGGTATTTTGTAACGGAAGATGTTTTCCTGAAACATGATTCGCTCTTCAAAGATTATCATTACAATACTTCTTACGAAACGATCAACAGCAAAGCCGCTTTTTGCATCAGGGAGTTTATTGACAAATCACTACATTCTTCTGTAAAGGAATGGCATATTCCCTTGCAATCATTGAACATCAAACCTGCACGGCATGCGGTGTTAAGCGTTCCGCGTGCGGTGGATTATGTAAAAGTGGCCGGTGAAGGTGAATTGGAGAAATATCACCTGCTGCTTGTGTCGAGAAGAAATGTAAGATCAGCAGACTCCGTTAATCATTATGCATTATTGCTGGAACTGCTGCCCAATGGATCGGTGATAAAGAAAGAAGATTTTCCTTTGTCGATTACTGACGCTTCCTGTTATATTACGGTTGATAATGTTGACAAATACCTGAGAGGGATCATCAACAATAATGTTTACCTGAGAACGGACGCAAAAAAGATCCTGCGATTGACCTGGTCAAAAGGAATGGAAGCGCCGAAATGGGAATGGATCGAATGAGGATTATTCGTTGCCCGTTGACCGTTGTCCGGGAGAAAACGAACAAGGGTCAACGGATAACGATCAACCTATTTCGCTTGTGCTATTATTACCTCGAGGACTGTTCTTACAACTTTTTCCTGATTTGCTTTATCGGTGAAAAAGGCCAGATCTTTCTGGTTATTGATAAAACCGCATTGCAGTAGTAACGAAGGGCAGGTGTTCTTGTCCAATACGTAAACGCCCGCATCCCTGCGTTGTTTGATCACCATAGATGTTGAATATATATCAGAAAGTTTCTGAAGCATGGCCGAGGCGATCAGCTTTGCTGCGGCATCTTCTCTTTTGCCGGCTACGGTGATATCAAAACCCGAGCGCCGTTCCTGGAATTCACCTGGTTTACCCGAAACATTTATATGAAAGCTGAGAAACAAGGCCGGGTTGACTGATTTTGTTTTTTCGACGCGATTGATCAGGTCTTCTTTTTTGGTAGCACCTACGGCATCGCTTGTTTCGCGCGTCAGCACTACATTGATTCCATACTCGGGAGCAATTTTCTTCGTAAGGTTGGCAAACTCCAATGTCATTGCAGCTTCGTCATATTTGTTGTCGGGACTTTTCGCTCCGGGGTCAAATCCGCCGTGGCCGGCATCAACGATAATGGTGATGTCAGCTTTATCTGCTTTGTGTGCTCTCACAGAAGGATCAATACGAAATGCGACAAGTCCAATGAGTAGCAGCATAACAGGTAAGGCTGATAATTTGCGGGCATAACGCCGGCTGTTTGTTTTTGTTTGTGTGATCATGGCTATTCTTCTTTTTATCTGGGTTTGAAAAAAAGGATGAACAAGTTTCTGACGTGATGCGAGCACATGCAACAGTAATAACTCTGCATAAGCATGCTCTCCCTCTTCCACCGATGCATATTCGTCTGCTAAAAACTCATGTATCACGCGAAGCTCTTTGCGGATGAAATAAAAGAATGGATTGATCCAGCATAGGGACGTGAGCAATTGCATAAACATTATATCCCAGCTATGTTTCTGACGGATATGAAATAGTTCATGACGGAACATCTGCCGGCCCTTCGGTGAATGCAATGGGATACGCTCATCCCAAAACAGCCAGTTGAAAAAAGAAAAAGGCGTACCGGGCGCATCCGTATTTATAAAACGGATCTTACCCATTTTCTCCGAAGGATAGAACCGTGCAAGCCTGCTGATCTTTATCACGCCGATCAATGAAATGGCGATCATGATGGCTGCGACAATGAAGTATGCAATGATCCCGGTCATCCACCAGTTTATTGAAGTATACCGGGTAATGAAGTTACCCGCATCGGTCGGCGTTATCGCGTCATTTATATATATTGTCTCCAGTAACCGCACAACGCCGGGAGCTGTTTCCTTTGTCGCAGTAGTGTACGACAGCGGGATCCTGATGAACGGGATCAACAAACTTGCAACCGATGCAAGCAAGAGATAGAACCGGTTATATTGATGAAACTGCCGGTTCCGCAGAACAAGATGGTAAAAACCAAATAAGATCCCTGATATAAGCACAACCTGGGCCGAATATATAAGAACGCTTTTCATCCGTTTGATTAAGGTTTAACCGATGCAGAAATCATGATAAAACGAATATATAACTACTTCTTTAGTTTTTAAACTATTTTTGTAGTTTTATTTTAAATCTGGAAAAAATGAAGCTGGCCTGGCCCAGGTCTCCGTTCGTCGCCGTATTCCTCAATTCATCTGAATTCCGGTAGCGGGAATGGAAGGTGTGCCTAGATTTGCGCACCGGTTTAATTTCCGGTGTATTATGCATGAAACGACGAGGGTTCTGGCAGCGGAGACTGTTTTGGAATGTAAGCGTAGCTGAATTTTCAGCATGGCTATTTTACAATTTTTTCTGGGGTGCTTTCTTTTTCCTGGTGATCATTATTTCTTACCATGTCAAACATCCGCTGGCACAGGTAAAAGTGATCTTACTGGATATTGCTTTTAAGATACTGTATATCCTGCCCGCCTGGTGGGTATTATTGAAATTATGGAAGCACCGCTCGGCTTCTTTTCCGTTGGTCTTTCACCTGATCTACCTGCCTGTTTATTCGCTGGCGTTTGTTTATAGTTTTGGTTTGGCGCTGAATAACCTGGGTTTTGGAAAATTTGATTTTTCCACGATGATGTATGATATATACATCTGTGCATTGTTCTACTCTTTGCAGTTTGCAATTTTCCATGCTTATCACTTTTATCTGCGGACAAAAAAACAACTGATCAGGGAGCAGGAGCTGAAAGACCTGGCGTATCAAAGTGAGATCAAAGCGTTGAAGGCTCAGATAGAACCACACTTTTTATTCAACACATTGAATTCGATCAGTGCATCCGTACCGCCGTCATTGGAAAAGACAAGGGTATTGATCGCTCAGTTGGCGGATACATTCAGATATGCATTGAAAGTAAGTGAACGGCAAACGGTAACGCTCGAGGAGGAACTGGAGTTCATTAAAACCTGGCTTGCGCTTGAGCACCATCGCTTTGGCAGCCGGCTGAATGTAGAATATTTGATCGAGCCATCTGTGTTGAAAACAATGGTTCCCCCGATGATCTTACAACCATTGATCGAAAATGCATTGAATCATGGAATAAGCCCCTTGGTAAAAGGCGGTTCGGTCTCTATCACCTGCCAGCTGCAGGGAGAACTGGTACAGATCATTGTCAGCGATTCGGGCGTGGGATACGACGGAGATCTTGATGAAATATTTACAAAAGGGATTGGTCTGAGAAGCACTGCTGAACGCATCGATCGTCTTTATAACGAAAAACTGATCGTGAGGAGAAATCTTAAGGGATTGCGGTTTATGTTCAATATTCCGTATAAATAAAGTAAAAAATCAAAAGTAAAAAGTAAAAAATCCGGCCGGTGCGAAGTAAAAAGTCAAAATTCAAAAGTAAAAAACCGGTCGTTTATAAAGGAAGAACAAGAAAATTTTTAAAATAAATTACTTTTTACTTTTTACTTTTTA
>QFQQ01000047.1 GCA_003243445.1 Citrobacter freundii | reverse complement strand
GGACGCTTCAACAGCAGTAAGCGTAAAATCTGCGGAATCAGCGGGAACCTTACGCAAGTCCGAAAATTTGGGTAACGATCAGCCTGAAGGGGGAAATTTAGAGGGGCCCCTACGCCAGGAGAGCGAATAGCTTTCCTTTAACCAAACGACAATGAATTTTAATTCTGGGTGAGGAATGCCCAGCACTAAAAAAATTATGATTTCATCTGATGGTCGTCGAAAGAATATGTTTGATGATCTTGTCTGCATGTTCACGTGAGTTTTCTATAAAAAGGCGGTGCGTATTCATGCCTCCGCAGATCACACCTGCGAGGTAGATCCCTTTAATATTGGTCTCATGCGTTTCTTCATTGATTGCAGGACACATCACTTCATCTGCTGACAGATCAATACCGATCCTTCTTAAGAAATCAAGATTGGGCTGATAGCCTGTGGCTGCGATCACCCAGTCATTGGGAATGGTCACTACGCCATCAGGCGTTTGTATATCCACTTCATGCTCCCTGATAGCAAGTATGGTGGAATTGTAATAGGCTTTGATCGACCCTTCCTGTATGCGGTTCATGATGTCCGGCCTTACCCAGTATTTCACACGTTTGCCGATATCTTCTCCGCGGACGACCATCGTCACATCAGCGCCCTTTCTCCATGTTTCGAGTGCGGCATCAACAGCAGAGTTCTGCGCACCGATCACCAGCACTTTCTGGAAAGAATAAAAATGCGGGTCTTTATAGTAATGCGTGACTTTAGGAAGATCTTCGCCCGGCACATTCAACTTATACGGAATATCATAGAACCCCGTGGCGATAATGATCTGCTGCGCGGAATATTTTGTTTTGGCAGTGATGACTTCGAAGCCTTTGTTGTCTGCATTTTTTGCAACAGCCAGTACTTCTTCAAACAAATGAATATTTAACTGGAATGAACTTGTCACGCGGCGATAGTATTCGAGTGCCTCAAGCCTTGTAGGTTTTGCGTTGTTGCTGACAAACGGAACATTCCCGATCTCCAGCCTTTCAGAGGTGGAGAAAAAAGTCATATTAACGGGATAATGATAGATCGAATTGACGAGCGCGCCTTTTTCTAAAATAAGGTACGATAGTCCTGCTTTTTGTGCTGCGAGCGCACAGGCGAGGCCGATAGGACCACCGCCGATAATAATCACTGTATAATTCATGGCTTACGCGGATTACAGACGCAAATTACGCGAATTGCGGTCGGGAATTGATGTTGGATGTTCGATGATCGATGTTCGATGGTCGATGGATCGAGTTAAATATATTTGCCTGACAAGGCTATTGGTCATAGCAGATCGGGTTTCAGGGCGGTCACGCGCATGCTACAGATCGCGCATCGACCACCGACCATCGACCATCGAACATCGACAGCCTCCTCTTTCCCCCCACCGAAATATCTCTTTCACTCCTTTTTCTCTTTTTATCCCTTTTAGCTTATTTTTGCGACTCTTAAAAAACTAACCGAAAAAATGGCAAGATCAATCGCATTCCGTGACGCTCTTCGTGAAGCAATGTCTGAAGAAATGAGAAGGGATGACCGGGTTTTCCTGATGGGTGAGGAAGTAGCAGAGTACAATGGTGCTTATAAGGTAAGCCAGGGCATGCTGGCAGAATTTGGTCCTAAACGCGTGATCGATACGCCGATCGCTGAGCTTGGCTTCACGGCAGTAGGTGTTGGTGCGGCGCAGAATGGTCTTCGTCCGGTAGTGGAGTTCATGACCTGGAACTTCGCTGTACTTGCGCTTGATCAGATCTTAAATACAGCTTCTAAAATGCTGGCAATGAGCGGTGGACAGATCTCCTGTCCGATCGTTTTCCGCGGTGGTAACGGTTCTGCGGGACAATTGGGTGCGCAGCACTCAACTGCGTTCGAAGCATTATATGCAAATATTCCAGGTATCAAAGTTGTTTCTCCAAGCAACGGTTATGATGCAAAAGGCCTGCTGAAACAAGCGATCCGTTACGAAGAAGATCCCGTAATGTTCATGGAAAGTGAGCAGATGTACGGTGATAAAATGGAAATTCCCGAGGAAGAATATTATATCGAATTAGGTAAAGCTGATGTGAAGAAACAGGGTACAGACGTGACCATCGTTTCATTCAACAAAATGATGAAAGTGGCCCTGGGCGCTGCGGCTGAACTGGAAAAGGAAGGCATCAGCGCTGAAGTGATCGATTTGCGTACGATCCGTCCGCTCGACTGGAAGACGATCCTTGAGAGCGTTAAAAAAACGAACCGCCTGGTGATCGTGGAAGAGCAATGGCCATTCGCTTCTGTATCTTCAGAGATCACTTACAGAATTCAGAAAGAAGGATTTGATTACCTGGATGCGCCGATCCGCCGCATTACTGCTGCTGACGCTCCGCTGCACTACGCGCCAAACCTCGTAGCTGCTGCATTGCCAAGTATCGAGCGTACAGTTAAATTAGTAAAAGAAGTAATGTACCTGAAGAAATAAAGGTTTTCCACATTTTTAAGATACTTTTTTGCCCGTCTTCATCAGTCTGAAAACTGTTTTGAAGACGGGTTTTTCATTGTATAGCCATATCTTTTTCAATTAATTGCACTCATCTTCACCGTTATGCTTTATCCACAGATCGTAGATTTACGCTTAATATTTTTTTGTCAGATAATGCAGCGTTTTGCATCTAAAACTGCATCTTTGTAATGGTTTTTCATAGGATATTGGATTTTAAAAGCGAGGCTGGATTTCTATCCGGCCTCTTTGTTTTTAAATAGATTGTTAAACGCTGCAAATTATATTGATGATCGATGTTAGATGCGCGATGCTCGATTTTTAGTCGAAAACTCAGCAATCTGGTAATAAAAGCCGGAAGCTGGTAGATAAGCAGCAGTATTTCAACCGTGCATTCGACCATCGATCATCGAACATCGATTCCCTCTAAATCCCTTCCCTAGAGGATTTCCCCTATTTTTGCGCCTACTAAACCTGAATGAATGGCTGATATACTGATCATTGACGATGAAAAAGCGATCCGGAAGACATTGACGGAAATTCTTTCCTTCGAAGGGTATAAGCTGGATGAGGCTTCTGATGGAGAAGAAGGATTGAAAAAATTCAAAGAGAAGACATTTGACCTGGTGCTCTGCGATATCAAAATGCCCAAACTGGATGGCATTGAATTCCTGCAAAAGGCCAGCGAGATAAATCCCGACATTCCTATTATCATGATCTCCGGTCACGGTAATATTGAAACAGCCGTGGAAGCCGTAAAGAAAGGCGCGTATGACTACATCTCCAAACCGCCGGATCTGAACCGCCTGCTGATCACCATCCGTAATGCGATGGAAAGAACAAGTCTTGTTACCGAGACAAAAGTCCTGAAACGCAAAGTAAGCCGCGTACAGGAAATGATCGGCGCATCTGCACCGATGCAGAAGATCAAAGACACGATCGATAAAGTAGCGCCTACAGATGCGCGTATTCTCATCACCGGAGAGAATGGTGTAGGTAAAGAGCTCGTCGCCCGCTGGGTGCATGAGAAAAGCAACCGCAATACAGGGCCATTGGTCGAAGTAAACTGCGCAGCGATCCCAACAGAGCTGATCGAAAGTGAATTGTTCGGTCATGAAAAAGGATCATTCACTTCCGCGATCAAACAGCGTATCGGCAAATTTGAGCAAGCCAATGGCGGTACACTTTTCCTTGACGAGATCGGCGATATGAGCCTCAGTGCACAGGCAAAAGTGCTTCGCGCACTGCAGGAAGGGAAGATCACGCGTGTGGGGGCTGATAAGGACATCAACGTGGATGTGCGGGTGATCGCCGCAACCAATAAAGACCTGCTGGAAGAAGTGGATGCGAAAACGTTCCGTCTCGACTTATATCACCGCTTAAGTGTGATCCTTATACACGTGCCTTCGCTGAATGCGCGCAGGGATGATATCCCAATGCTGGTGGATCAGTTCCTCGAAGATATCTGCGCCGATTACGGCATTGTGAAAAAGAATATCGATGATGATGCGCTTAAACTGCTGCAGGAGTACAACTGGACCGGTAATATCCGGGAATTGCGTAACGTGGTGGAGCGCCTGGTGATCCTTTCATCCAAGAGCATTACGGGAGAGGATGTGAAGAGTTATGTAATGCCGAGATAAGTAAAAAGTCAAAAGTAAAAATGTCATGCTTCAAATCAGGAATGATATTTCTTAACGAAGTTTTTAATTTTTACTTTTGAATTTTGACTTTTTACATTTGACTTCTAATTGGTAGTTTTTTCCTTTAAATAAAATCAGGCTCATGCCTTTACAACATTTACTTGTCATTTATCTTATCGGTACCCTCTATGTGTTTTTGCCTTCTTTCGGGTTGGCGAAGTTGTTTGTGAAAGCGGGAGTGCCGGCCTGGAAGGCATACGTTCCATTCTATAATACCTGGGTGATGCAGGAGATCGCGGAACGTCCGAAGCACTGGGTCTTCTGGCAGTTCATTCCTGTGGTAGGCTGGTTCATCACGCCGGGCATTTTCATCGAGTTTGCAAAAGTGTTTGCTAAATATTCGCTTGGAGCGCATACAATGGCTACGCTGTTGCCGTTCATCTATTTCCCTTATATCGCTTCAAGACCGGATACGCGTTTTGTAGGGCCCAAAACAGTAAGGCTCTATCACAAACCAGGTTGGAGAGAGTGGGTGGATGCTGCGATCTTTGCAGTAGTGGCGGCAACATTGATCCGCACTTTTATCTTCGAAGCATATACGATCCCTTCGGGTTCGATGGAGAAGACCCTGCTGGTAAAAGACTTTCTTTTCGTAAGCAAGCTTAGCTACGGACCGCGGATTCCGAATACACCATTGTCTGTTCCGTTTGTACATAACTATATGCCTGTTACGAACGGCAAATCCTATTCAGAGCTGATCCAACTGCCGTATATCCGCTGGTTTGGAAGCGCACCGAAGAGAAATGATGTGGTGGTATTCAATTTCCCTGCCGGAGATACGGTGATCCACAAAGATGGATTTGAATCGCTGGTGCCCTATATCGATATCAAACGCGAGGCTTCGCGGGGTGTTTCGCAGGCAAAAGAAATACTGGCTGATCCGGAGAACTACCCGGTTGTCTCACACCCGGTTGATAAGACAGATAACTATATCAAACGTTGTGTAGGTGTGGCAGGCGATACGATTGAGATCAGACATAACGTTGTCTATGCAAATAACGTTATTCAGAATCCTCCACCATATTCCGAGCTGCATTACAAAGTTGTGGTAAGTGTTCCTGCATTGGATATGGAGGTGATGAAAAACGAATACGATTGTGATTTTGAAAAAGAAGAGTATCATTCGATCGGGCCGAATACTTACGAGATGCTGCTGACCATCGCTGCGCGTGATAAGATGCTGCAGAACGGCCTGGCAAAAAGCGCTGAGCCGGTAGATCAGGGTGATCGCGCTACTTTCCCGTATGATTCGCTTCATAACTGGACGATGGATAATTTCGGTCCGTTCTGGGTGCCAAAGAAAGGAGCGACGCTTACGATTACCCCGGAAAACTTTGCCCTTTATGAGCGCGCGATCCGCAAGTATGAGCATAATGAACTGGAAGAAAAAAACGGCAAGTACTTCATCAATGGAAAAGAGACCAATCAATATACATTCCAGATGGATTATTACTGGATGATGGGGGATAACCGCCAGGGCTCACAGGACAGCCGCAAATGGGGCTTTGTACCGGAAGACCGGATCGTTGGTAAAGCCTGGATGATCTGGTTCAGCTGGGATGGCGGGCCAAGATGGAAAAGACTCTTCAACATCATTAAATAAAATTGACCTAACTTTAAATGCCCCGCGAAAGCCGGGGCATTTTTGTCTATAAGAATTTGTTATGAGCGACAAGAAAATTCAGATTGAATACGAGGTGTACAATGATATAAGCGAGCTGTCTGCAGAGGATGCAGCACTGTTAAAGACCGCACGTGAGATCACGGCGCAGGCTTATGCGCCTTATTCCAACTTTCGCGTGGGTGCAGCCGCAAGCACTGCCAAAGGCATTGTAACGGGCACCAACCAGGAGAATGCATCATACCCGGTAGGCATCTGTGCTGAGCGCACCTTGTTGTCTACAGCGTCTTCTATATTCCCGGGTCTCGCCCTGGACACTATTGCCGTAAGCTACGATAATGAGAAGGGCACAAGCGACCGTCCCGTCTCTCCCTGCGGTATGTGCCGCCAGGCATTGCTGGAATACGAAAGCCGGGGCGGAAAGCCCTTGCGGATCATTATGAGCGGACAGAAAGGTGAGGTGATCGTGTTGAAGAGTGTGGGGGATCTGTTGCCGTTTGCGTTTACGCAGGACGAGCTGAAGTAGGGGAGTGAAGTTTCAGAGGTCTTATAAGTTCCAGAGGTTCCAGAGGTTCCAGAAGTTCCAGTGGTTCCAGAGGTAGCTACCGCGATCTGCGAATTGCTACCTGATCATGAAAAGATTACCATCAGAAATCTCTTGGTTTAACTTCTAACGGTGGCACATTCAATAAATGAAACTTTTACAGGTCGCGGTAGCAACCTCTGGAACCACTGGAACCTCTGGAACTCCTGAAACCTATAAGACCTCTGGAACTTCTGAAACCTCTTCCCTCAAAACAACGTCTGCACCCCATACATGATCTTCATCTCATGTTCCAGCAACCATTTCTTTCTCCATAAACCTCCGGCATAGCCTGTCAGTTCTCTGTTGGAGCCGATCACGCGGTGGCAGGGGACGATAATGGCGATATTGTTGCGGCCGTTGGCATTGGCGACGGCGCGGGTGGCTTTGGGATCGCCGGTGCTGATGGCGAGCTGGAGATAGCTGATCGTTTTGCCAAAGGGAATGGCTGTAAGCAGGTTCCAGGTTTGCTGCTGGAAGCCAGTGCCGCTTTGGGCAAGCGGTAATTCAAATATGCGACGCTGGCCGTTGAAGTATTGAATAAGTTGCTCTATGCACTGTATCAGCATGGGCGGAAGTTCATCGCTGAGAATCTCATCAGGTTCGGGACCTTTGTCGCGGAAGCTGACCTCACTGATCAACTCAGGCGTGCCGGAGATCCTCAGGAAGCCTACGGGCGATTGATAATATGTTGTAAAAGTATTATCCAACTTTCATTCCGTTGGTCACAGCCTGACCGGGTTGTAATAAAATTACGTCTTTGTTTTCATCATACACGCCGAGTACAAGACATTCGCTCATGAAATCGGCGATCTGTTTGGGAGGGAAGTTCACCACGGCAATCACCTGTTTATTGAGCAGACTTTCTTTTGTGTAAAACTTCGTGATCTGTGCGGAAGATTGCCTGATGCCGATCTCCGCACCGAAATCGATCCTCAGCTTAAACGCAGGTTTTCTTGCCTTTGGAAAATCATTCACTTCAATGATCGTTCCCGCACGCATGTCTACTTTCTCAAAATCATCCCAGCCGATGGTCACACCGTTTCCCATTATTATTTTTTTATTGCAGTTAAACGAAAAATTGGTTGCTAAATAATATTAGCAACATTCAGCTCTGCAAGCTATAAAGTTTTTTACTACCTTAAGCCCAAAAATTGTCAGATGGGAAAACAACATAACAACGACAATTCACGTCGTCGTTTTATCCGGCAGTCAGCAGTGTTCGGCGCCGGCGTAATGATCGTGCCCCGCCACGTTCTTGGTGGTAAGGGTTTTATTGCACCGAGTGATAAACTGAATATTGCCGGCATTGGTGTTGGCGGTAAAGGTCAGGGCGATCTTGAAGAGTTTGCAAAGAGCCCTTATGTTAATATCGTGTCTCTTGTTGATGTTGATGAAAGACAAGCGGCAAAATCCCGCAAGAATTTTCCTAAAGCCAGTTTCTATCATGACTTCAGGGAAATGCTGGCAAAAGAAAAGAACAATATCGACGCTTGTTCTATCTCCACGCCGGACAATACACACGCCGTGGCCACAATGGCTGCAATGGCACTTGGCAAACATGTGTATACACAGAAGCCATTGACGCATGATATCTATGAAGCGCGTATGCTGGCGGAAGCGGCAAAGAAATACAAAGTGGTTACACAGATGGGTAACCAGGGCGGCTCCGGCGATGGCGTTCGTAAAGCAAAGGAAATGTTCGATGCCGGTATGATCGGCGAGGTGACGGAAGCACATGCATGGACCAACCGTCCGGTATGGCCACAAGGTATTCCTACGCCAACGGGAACATTCGAAGTGCCAAAAGAACTCAACTGGGACCTCTGGCTCGGACCTGCAAAGAAGATCGATTATAATCCTGCATACCTGCCGTTCAACTGGAGAGGCTGGTGGGCATTTGGTACGGGTGCATTGGGTGATATGGCTTGTCATATCATGGACCCGATCTACCGTCTTCTGCCGATCGATTTCCCTGAATCCGCAGAGTGCAGTGTTGCAAATATCTGGAAGGACATGTGGGCAGAAGGTAACTATGTGGATAGCTGCCCTCCATCATCTATCATCCACCTTGTTTATCCAAGAAAAGATAATAAGGCAAAGAAGATCAAAGTATCATGGCATGACGGCGGATTGCTTCCTGCACGTCCTGATGAATTGCTTCCCGGTGAAGCATTTGGTAACTGGGATGGAGGTGTATTATTCGTAGGAACAAAAGGCAAGATGCTGCTTGATTGCTATGGGGCAAACCCACGTTTGCTGCCAACCAAACTGATGAAGGAGAAAACAATGCCGAAGGAAACGATCAAACGTGTTCCTGAAGGTCACTATCTCCAGTGGGTGAATGCATGTATTGCAGGTTATGGCAAAGGGGTAACAAGTTCTCCCTTTGAATATGCGGGACCATTCACTGAAAGTATCCTGATGGGTAATCTCGCCATCCGCAGCTGGATGATGCTCAATCCGGCACGTAAAGGCTGGGATGACAAATACCTTGGCCGCAAGAAGCTGCTGTGGGATGCGAAGAACATGAAGATCACGAATTTTGATGAGGCGAATGAGTTTGTGAAGAGGGATTATCGTGAGGGGTGGAGCTTGTGAGTAAGTCAAAAGTAAAAAGTCAAAAGTAAAAAATAGCGTCCGGGGGAAGTAAGTCGTTTACTGTACCGCGGACGCTTTTATTTAAGTAAAAAGTCAAAATTAAAAAGTAAAAAATAAAGACTTCTTGCGGGTGAATTATTTACACCTGTGAGGACTCTATTTTTTACTTTTTAATTTTGACTTTTTACTTTATTACGCAATACATTACCGCCGCCTATAGCTTCTCAGCATCCACGCCATCTTCTCATGCTGCTTCAGGAGGCCGGTGCAGAAATCGCTGCTGCCGATGTCCTTGTATTTTTCGTCGAAGTCAGTGATGAGTGCGCGGAGGCGGTGAATGATGGTTTCGTGATCCTGGGTGAGGTTGTCGATCTGTGAGGGCTGATCTACGGGTACTTCAGGCTCTTCGAGGCTGGCAAGTTTGAGCAGTTCCTTTAAGCGGCCTTCGGCGAAGTGACCGATGGTGCGGATACGTTCTGCAACTTCATCAATGATCTCTGCCAGTTGATCATACTGCCCTTCATAAAGTTTGTGGAATTCCATAAAGCTTGGGCCTTCCACGCTCCAGTGATAATTACGCGTTTTGTTGTAGAGTACATGCTCGTCTGCAAGTAATTTGTTGAGCTCTACGGCAACGGCTTGCCTGTTCTTCTCAGAAATACCAATGTCGATTTTCATAAAGAAATTTTTTGGGTGAAGACAAAGATGACCCTGTCCTCAGTCCAAAAGTGATGCCAGCTCCGCCAGCTCTCTTTGCTTGTAAGCGTCTGAATCGGAGGTAAAGCATTTGCCGAATTCCTCGAGCAACTGACGGATCACCTCTTTGTTCTTGAGCGGTTTGAAGTATGATTCGCTCGGCGTTACGGAGACGCGCTTGAAGTAGTTCTCTACATCAGCATGTGTGAATACCTGGCCGGATGTAGGGTCTATAAAGAACTCGATCTTGCCCAACGGATCAGGCAGATTTTCCTGCGAATAACCAGGTTTGAAGTAAGCGATAATGGTTTGTTGTGGAATGTTTACCGCTCTGACCGGAATGTCCAGCAACTCGCAAAGCAAGAGGTAGAGAATGGCATTGCTGATCTGGTTGCCTCTTTTTGATTCCAGCGTTTTGTGCAGCAGAAATTCGGTTGGTTCTTTATAGGAAGTTTCGGTGCCCTTCAGCCCGTAATAACTATAAAGAATGCTGGTAACAATTTTTATCTGTTCAAGCGGAGTGAGGTAGTTGTTTAATTCAAGCCAGATGTTGCGGCGGATCTTTTCAATTTCCTGCAGCACCGGTGTGGTGGCTAGGTCGGGGTATTGAAATTTGCAAACAAGCAATGAACCCAGCAGCAGGTCATGGTGACCGGAAACATTCCATTGACGGAAATCTTCAGCGAGATCACGATAGTGAAGGCGATGGATCAGCAGCTCGATACGTTCCTGTATCCCTTCATCCGGTGTTGTTTCCCAAAGATGTTCGAGATTCGGGATGATAGGTTTCCCATAACCAACGATCTTCTCTGATACCGCATCAAAAACTTCTTCGTCCGGATCGTCAATCAAATGAAAAAGGGCTGTTATTTCCTTCGTGTTCTCCAATGCTGCAATTTGGAGAATGGAGAGGAAAAGAAATAGTTAAACTTTTCCACAGAGGTGGATTAAGTCAAAAAGTAAAAAGTCAAAATTCAAAAGTAAAAAATAGAGGCTCCTTGCGCGTAAACTAATTACACCCGCGAGGTCTCTATTTTTTGCTTTTTAATTTTGACTTTTTACTTCTTTCTCGCCACTGTCATCCAGTCCCAGGGCTGTGGTTCTTTCAGCCAGGCGGGCGCTTCAACGAATTCCGTATTCCAATCGTAATTGATCTTTTTGCGGGTGATGACTTCGAAGCCATGTTGCCGGAGAAGAAGGTCGAGTTCATCACCGAGGTAGTGTTTGGTGGCGACGTTGTCGATCTCGACATTGCCCTGTTGTATGTCAGCGTAGCGTTTGACGGCCTGTGAAGGTTTTACCTTCGTGTTGAATAATTTCTTGTCGATCTTCCACTGGTGCTGGATGATGCGGGTGAGCAGCCATGATTCGAGTGAAGGAACGACCAACACAAGGTGACCGTCTTGTTTCAGCGTTTTATGGATGTTCTGAAAAAAACGCTGGCGCTTCAGCAATGAATCAGAAAGGATGGCATTGATGCAGAGTGCGGCATCAAAACCATTCAGCGAGTAGGATGGGGATGACATGTCCACCCGTTTGTATTCAATATTCTTCAGGTCGGGATGGTTCTTTTTAGCGATCGAAACGTTCTTTGCCGAGATGTCTACAGCCAACACGCGTTTAAAAATGGGAGATAGAACAGGCAGCCATTTCCCCACCGCACAACCGATATCAATGATGGATGACTGCTGACCGGCGATCTTACTGATCTCTTTTTTGATCAGGCCTTTTTTGTCCTGTAATAAAACATCAAAGATCTCTTCATTGTAATCAGGTGCAATTTTTTCCCAGTAAGAACGCTCCATGAGGTTTGGCTTTTTGTAAAAGTAGGAAATAAAAAAAGTTTCAAAGGTTTAATAAGTTTAATAGGTTTCATAGGTTAGAGTCGTTAACCTGTGAAACCTATTAAACTTATTAAACTTATTAAACCTCTGAAACCCTTGAGCGGCGTGCTATTTCTTTTTTGCTGCCTTCTTCGGCGCAGCTTTCTTTGTGGCTGCTTTTTTCGTTGCCGTTTTCTTTGCTGCGGTCTTCTTTTCCTTTTTTGTAAATGCGCCCGGTACTTCGATCTCGATCCATTTCTTCACATCATCCAGGCTGAATGTTGCGGCTTCTTCGGCCGTATATTTTGTATCATCTGCTTTTTTGGGGATCTTCAGCATCTTCTTGCCAAAGCGGATGAAGGGGCCCCAGCGACCATTCTCTATGGAAATGTTCTCGTCCGGCCAGCGTTGAATGAACCGGTTCGCCTCTTTCTTCACTTTGGCATCGATCAGTTCATCCATATCTGACTGCGTAAGCGCGTCAAAATTGTATTTTCTTGGTACGTTGATGAACATGCCATCCCATTTGATAAATGGTCCGAAGCGGCCTTTACCCTTGGTGATCGGTTTTTCTTCATAAAAACCAACCGGTGCATCTGCCTGTTTCTTTTCTTTGATGAGTTCGATCGCGCGGTCAAGATCTACTGTCGCAAGATCTGTTCCTCTTGGAATAGAGATGTATTCTTCACCCCATTTCACATAAGGGCCAAAGCGTCCGACATTCACCGAAATATCTTTATCCTCGTACTGGCCGAAGGTACCCTGCAGTTTGAACAGGTCCATCGCCTCTTCATACGTGATCGTTTCAATGCTTTGACCCGTAGGGATCTTTGCAAAGCGGGGTTTGTCTTCATCTTCGGCACTCCCGATCTGCACCATCGGCCCATACCGGCCCATGCGCGCTACCACAGGCTTGCCTGATTCAGGATCTATACCAAGTTCTCTTTCGCCTTTGATACGCTCGGCTTTTTCAATCGTATTGTCTACATCCTTTTTGAAAGGATTGTAGAACTCATCGATCATCTTGTTCCATTTCAGTTTGCCGTCAGCCACATCGTCAAACTCTTCCTCGATCTTGGCGGTGAAGCCATAATCCATGATGTCATCGAAATACTGTTTGAGGAAGTCTGTCACGACAAGGCCAAGATCGGAAGGGAACAGTTTTGATTTCTCTGCACCCGTATTTTCCTGGTCAATTTCTTTTGAAAGTTTATCATTCTTCAATACCAATACGCGGAAATCTCTTCTTACACCTTCTTTATCTCTTTTTTCCACATAGCCTCTTTTCAGGATAGTAGAAATAGTGGGTGCATAAGTGGATGGACGGCCGATGCCAAGTTCTTCCAGTTTTTTTACCAGCGACGCTTCTGTATAGCGCGGTAGCGGACGGGTGAAACGTTCTGTTGCTTTCATTTCGCGCAGCGGCAATTGCTGACCTGGCGTGAGTGGCGGCAGCATGCCTTCCTGTGTTTCGTCTTCATTTACTTCGTCATCATCTTTATCTTCCCTGTATACTTTCAGGAACCCGTCAAATTTCAATACTTCACCGGTTGCTGTAAGCTCTTCCTTATTGGTAGAGATCTCAATTTTTGCAGTAGTCTTTTCCAGTTCCGCATCAGCCATCTGGCTTGCCATGGTGCGTTTCCAGATGAGTTCATACAAACGTTTCCAGTCAGGTTCTTCTACGGTTGTATTATTCATGTAAGTAGGCCTGATCGCTTCGTGTGCTTCCTGTGCACTTTCGTTCTTGTTTTTGAACTTACGGAACTGATGATATTTTTCACCGTATAATCCTTTTACGGTATTGGTGATATCGCCGAGTGCGGTGTTACTGAGGTTCACACTGTCCGTACGCATATAAGTGATATAACCATTTTCGTACAGCTTTTGTGCGATGAGCATCGTTCGTGATACGCCATAGCCCAGTTTGCGCGATGCTTCCTGTTGCAGTGTTGACGTGGTGAACGGAGGGGCGGGGGAGCGTTTGCCAGGCTTTACCTGTACATCCGCTACCTTATAAGTAGCACCTACGCAGCTTTTGAGAAAAGCTTCTGCATCTTCTGCCGAAGATTGTTTTTTCCCTTCAGCTGTGAAGCCAACATTTTTATCGCTCAGGTCTTTTGCCGTGAACTGAGCTTCTACTTTAAATGAACTGGTTGGGATGAATGAGTTGATCTCTCTCTCGCGTTCAGCGATGAGCCGAACGGCCACACTTTGTACGCGGCCGGCGCTGAGGTTATTGCGCATGCTCATTTTGCGCCAGAGAACCGGGCTGAGCTCGAAACCTACGATCCTGTCCAGGATACGGCGGGCCTGCTGCGCCATGACCACGTTCATATCAAGGGTGCGCGGGTTTTTAACCGCTGCCTGAATGGCAGGTTTGGTGATCTCATGGAAAACGATCCGCTTGGTGGTTTTGGGGTCAAGGCCCAGCACTTCACATAAATGCCAGCTGATCGCTTCACCTTCGCGGTCCTCATCCGTTGCGAGCCACACTTCGTCAGATTTTTTGGCGAGCGTCTTCAGTTCTTTTACAACTTTCTCCTTTTCATCCGGAACTATATACCTCGGTTCATAATTTTTTTCAATATCAATACCCATCCCGGCTTTTTCCAGGTCACGGATATGCCCAAAACAGCTCTTCACCTGGAAGTCATTTCCCAGGATCTTTTCAATCGTTTTCGCTTTCGCAGGGCTCTCTACAATCAATAGGTTTTTCGCCATATACACACCGTAATTAAATAAAATAACCACCTGTTAGTGTACCGGAAATTTGATTTTCAAACACACAAAATCACCGTTGCAAAATCAAATTGCAGGTACATTAGTGGCTGCAAGTTAGAACAAGAATAATAAATTTTTTTGGAAACAAATGTCCGAATCTCTTTTATGCATTCTTCCGGGCACTTGTCGCGTCTCATCAAACCCTTGCCAGGCAAAGGTTTCAGGGGAATTGATTTTTTTTATGCTTACGATCGTTACGTTTTCTTTCACAAACGTACTTCACGGGGCAGGGAAAGATACGTGCAAATGCACGCAATCCTTCGTTATTTTTCTGTTTTGGAGAGGAGGTATTTACAGATTTCTGTGGCCCATTCACCGTATGCTTTTCCGGAAGGATGGAGTCCATCCGTGGCCAGTAATGAAGGATCAGCGGCAGCTTTTCTTGTGCCTGGCGTGATATCTATATAATGTACGTTATACTTTTCGGTGATCAGCAGGTTGGCTGCATTATACGCATCAATATCTTTTGCGATCTGTGCGCGGTCGCGGCCTTCAGCAAAAGGCGTAACGCCCCAATCGGGGATCGACAGCACCACCACATGCGAGGTGTCATTGCCGGCAAAACGGATCGCCTGTTGCAGCAGGTGTTCAAACTCCGGGATATAGTCCACTACTTTCAGGCCGCGGTATTGGTTATTGACTCCTATTAATAAGGTAACAAAATCGTATTTCTTTTTCAGCCGGGTTTTATTGATCGCTGCCTGTAACTCACCGGTGGTCCAGCCGGTGGTGGCAATGATCTTTGGCGCAGAAAAATTCCTTTCCTTTTCTCCCATCATCCTGACCACCTGGGAAGGAAAATTCTCGGCGGCGCTGACTTTCTCACCGATGGTATATGAATCGCCAAGAGCGAGATAGCTGTATGTTTTTTTGGAAGGTGCGTCTTTCATTGCGACAATAAAAATAATAAGAAAGACGCACAGGAAAGAAAGGCCTGTTTTTTTGATCCCGGGTTTGGCTGAGTACTTCATGATGATTGTTTTCTTACCGTCGTTACCGATAAGGAGTAACGACGGTAAATATGTTTACGTTAAAGAAAATTCAACACTTGTTCTCTTATTGCGGCTTCGCGATAGATCCGGTTATGTCCTAATCCGTTTGTGATCACGAATTTTATATTCGGCAGATCCCTGTTCTTTATTTTCAATGCATCGGCCAGCGGCGTGATCTGATCATCTTCATCGTGCAGCCATAGGATGGGGCAGTGAAGATGCTCCAGTGTTCTGCCAACTGAAAACCAGGCTGCAGGCTTACCACCGATATGGATGATCAGCTTGTCGAATTCTTCTCTTACTTCTGGCCGTTTCAAACGGACAAAATGAAAGAACTGGTTCACTGCCGTGACGGTTTCTGTTGCCGGTGCAATCAATACCACCCGGTTTTTTTCGGTTACCCCGATCTCAGCAAGCGCCATGCAAAGTGCCAGGGCACCTAAAGAATGCGCCATAAAAAAATCAACCGGGCCGAATTGGTCGTTGATATACCGGATAAAGTTGCTGTATTCCAGCACATTCAGCCGTTTGCC
Source organism: Citrobacter freundii (assembly GCA_003243445.1). Taxonomy (GTDB): domain Bacteria; phylum Bacteroidota; class Bacteroidia; order Chitinophagales; family Chitinophagaceae; genus Terrimonas_A. The sequence goes on along the minus strand of QFQQ01000047.1, from coordinate 33,269 downwards.
GCTGCTCAGGCCATGGGCAGGCGCATCAAATGCCAGCACTTCGTATCCTTTGTCACGTAGTCCTTTTATATACGGATCAAAATTGATCATGGATGACTTAAATCCATGGATCACCAGTGCACGTGGGCCCTTGCCTTTATTCCACCGGAACCCGGTGATCTGGTATTGTTCAAATTTAAAGTGCAATTTTTCAGCTTCGCTGAATGCCGGGGGCAAAGGGCCTGTGGTTCTTTTTCCAGGGGTAGAAAAAAGTTTGAATGCCTGTCTCGCGGTACGCGCCGGTGAAATGGACGACATTACCCTGAATTTGTTTCGCAGGTAACCCACTGCTATTTTTTGCACTAATTTCATAATCGGATACAAAATTATTCAATGGCGTTAAACTAACGGCGAAATATGAATATCGTTATTATCGGATCTGGGAATACGGCGGCCATACTCGGCCGGAAATTCAAGCGGGCAGGGCATGAGATCCTCCAGGTCGTCAGCCGCAATGCAACGGCGGCCAGTCAACTGGCGTATGAGTGGGACACAGAGTCAGCCAATTATCTTACGTTACTGAATAAAACAGCTGATGTTTACATCATTGCTGTATCCGACAATGCGGTAAAAGAAATCGCAGCCGAATTAAGTTTGCCGGGCAAAGTGGTGGCGCATACAGCGGCGGCTGTTCCTGCGGATGTATTGAAACCGGTGACAGATCATTATGGTGTATTCTATCCGTTGCAAAGTCTGCGGAAGGAAATGGATCGTTTGCCTGATATTCCTGTTTATGTGGATGCTCACGATAGTGTATCGCAGCGCGTGCTGCAGCAACTTGCTCTTTCGATCTCTTACTATCCTCCTGTGGAAGCAGGCGATGAGCAGCGGTTGAAGCTCCATGTAGCGGCAGTGATCGTCAACAATTTTGTCAATCATCTTTTTGCATTGGCGGAAGAATATTGCAAACGTGAAGGCATCGGCTTTGCCCAGCTTTTTCCGTTGATCGATGAAACGATTTCCCGGATAAAAGAGATCTCTCCGCGCAAGGCGCAGACCGGTCCCGCGATCCGGCACGACGAAGCAACGATCAAAAAACATCTTGAGGTGCTGGCCGCACATCCGGAGTTGAAGAAGATCTATTTGATGCTGACGTCGAGTATACAGGGGGAGGGGTAGGTTTCGTTGGAGAGGTTCCAGGGGGGCGCCAGGGGTTTGAGAGGTTTGGGAGGTTTGGAAGGTTTGGAAGGTTTTAGAGGTTCCAGACGTTTCATAGGTTTCATAGGTTTAATAGGTTGGCTTCGCACACGGTGCTTAGGTTTAAAATTGAAACTTTAATAGCACTTAATTGAACTCTATTTATCAGGAAAGCAACTTTCCGATGCTATAAACCTCTGAAACTTCCCAAACTTCCCAAACCTCCCAAACCTCTCAAACCTCTGGAACCTCTGGAACCCCCGCCCCCCCCTGGAACTTCTGTAACTCTTCCCAATTTCTCCTTTACTTTGCCTCTATGAACATTAATGACCAATTAAAAAAGATCACCACGTTTATTCTTGATGTGGATGGTGTGCTGACGGACGGTACCATTCTTGTACTTGAAAACGGCTTGCAGGCGCGGCGGATGAGTGTGCGTGATGGCTATGCATTGCAGTTGGCGGTGAAGCGCGGGTATCGCGTGCTGGTGATATCGGGTGCGGCAACATCGCCGGTAGTTGACCGGCTGAACAAACTGGGAATTACCGATATATACATGGGTGCGCATGACAAACGCGCGATCGTGGAAAAATATGCGGAAGAAAAAGGGTTACACCGTGAAGAGTTGTTATTCATGGGTGATGATATGCCCGATCTTGAAGTGATGCAGTCTGTCGGACTGCCGGTTTGTCCGGCGGATGCTGCCACAGAAATAAAAGACATCTCTGTATATACCACCTCACTCAAAGGGGGGGAAGGTTGTGTCAGGGAAATTATTGAACTTGTAATGAAGCTCCGGGGGAACTGGTTGCATGCGGAGGATGTAACTTCGCGATGAATCGGTAACAGTTTCAGGGGTTCCAGAGGTTTAATAGGTTCCAGAGGTTTAATAGGTTTAATAGGTTTGGGAGGTTAAACAGTTCATAGCTAAGAATCAGCCTTCAATAACATAAAAGCCAAACCTCCGAAACTTCTCAAACTTCTCAAACTTCTCAAACCTATTAAACCTATTAAACCTCTGGAACCTATGAAACCTTTGAAACCTCTGGAACCGTTGGCCCCCTGAAACTTCTTAAACCTTTTAAACTTTTGCCCCCTTGAGCCTTGTTGCAGCTTTCCTGAGATTGGTCCGCCTGCCAAACCTCGTTTTTATTGCGCTCACGCAGATCCTTTTCCAGGTGTGCATCTTTTATCCATTATATAAAGGAAGCATTGCGCCGCATGATACGCGGCATTTTGTGCTGCTGATCGGTGCGTCTGTATTGATTGCTGCTGCGGGTTATATTATCAATGATTATTTTGATATCAATATTGATGAGGTGAATAAGCCCGGCCGCATGGTGGTGGACAAAGTGATTAAACGCCGCTGGGCGATTGCCTGGCATTTTATCTTAAGCGCCCTGGGTATATTGCTGACGATGCTGGCCTTGCCTGTTTTGGCGAAATGGTACCTGATCCTTGCAAACATCTTTTGCGTATTCGCTCTTTGGTTCTACTCAACTACATTCAAAAGAAAACTGCTGATAGGCAATGTGCTCATTTCATTGCTGACCGCATGGACGATCCTGATCGTATTCTTTTCCAAGGTATCAGTGATCGATGCATTTGATGCAAGTCATCCCGAACAGGTGAAAATGTTTCGCTTTGCCTTCCTGTATGCAGGTTTTGCTTTCATTCTTTCGCTGGTCCGTGAAGCAATAAAAGACATTGAAGATATGGAAGGTGATGCCCGGTATGGGTGCCGGACCATGCCGATCGTTTGGGGCGTTAATGCGTCGAAAGTATATATCGCCGTATGGCTGATCATCCTGATCGCGATACTGGCTGTTGTGCAGGCTTATGTATTGCAGTTCCGCTGGTGGTGGGCTGTGGTATATTCGGTGATCGCGATCATTGCGCCATTGCTTTATTTGCTGGCAGGATTATTTAAAGCAAAGACAGTAGCGGACTATCACCGGTTGAGCTCGCTGACGAAGATTGTCATGCTTACAGGTATTCTTTCCATGATCTTTTTTTATTTTTACTTATGACGCCTGTTATCCTCGCATCGCAATCGCCCCGCCGCAAACAACTCCTGGAATGGGCGGAGATCCCGTTTGAGATCATCATCAAAGAAACTGCGGAAACTTATCCGGATACAATGGCCGTGGAAGAAGTGCCTGTCCATATCGCGCGGAATAAAGCATTGGCAGTGCAGGCAACGGTAGCAAAAGATAAAGTGGTGATCGCAGCTGATACAGTAGTGGTGCTTGGTGAACGTATTATCGGCAAACCGCAAAGCAGGGAAGATGCCGTGAGTATTCTCACCGATCTTGCCGGTAACAGTCATCGCGTGATCACCGGCGTTGTGATCAGGCAGGATGAGAAAGAGACAGCCTTTGCTGATATCACTGATGTTCATTTTCATCCGCTGACAAAAGAACAAATAGCGTTTTACGTCGATAAATACAAACCTTACGACAAAGCCGGCGCCTACGCGATCCAGGAATGGATCGGTGTGATCGGTATCCGTGGCGTGAACGGCGATTTCTACAATGTGATGGGGCTGCCTGTCAGCCGTGTTGTTCAGGAGCTGAAAAACTACATCTAACCGCCGTTATTTTCCCGCAATAAACTGTTGAAAAAACGCTGGTCGCTTTGGGCAGTGGTTTTACCTTGAGGACGTGTTGATGATCGATGATCGATGTTCGATGGTCGATGTTCGATCATGGATTTTCGATATCAATTCGAAAAGACTTGTTCTGGTGTATTGTTATAAGATAATGATTTACTTAAAGTCGAGCTTTGATCATCGACCATCCATCATCGACCATCGACCATCGAACATCGACCATCATCTCTTAAACCGTACCTCATGACTGAAAGACTATTACAATTCATCTGGCAATTCCAGTATTATAATATGAGTGATCTGTTGACAGTGGACGGAGAACCCGTATCTGTGTTTGCGGCGGGCACGTATAATACGAACCAGGGGCCGGATTTTTTGAATGCGCGGATCAGGATCGGAAAGGTGATCTGGTCTGGTTCTGTGGAATTGCATCTTCATACGTCTGACTGGCACAGGCATGCGCATGAAAATGACCCGCACTATAATAATGTGATCCTGCATGTTGTCTGGAAAGATGATGGAACGGTGAATGATCTTCCTGTGCTGGAGTTGCAGCACAGGATCTCAGGTTTGTTACTTGAGCGGTATGACCGTTTGCTTCATTCGGGTGAATTTATTCCGTGTGGTAAAAAGATATTGATCATGGATGATCCGGACTGGCATAGCTGGAAGGACCGGTTGGTTGCAGAGCGATTGTTTCGCAAAGCAGCAATGGCCGGTGTGTTCCTGCAGGAGAATAACTATCATTGGGCGGAAACGTTCTGGTGGTTGCTGGCGAGAAGTTTTGGCAGCCGGTTGAATGCAGATTTCTTTGAAGCACTTGCAAGGTCCATTCCGCTTTCGATCCTTGCGCGGCATAAAAATCAACTGAATCAATTGGAGGCATTACTGCTGGGGCAGGCGGGTTTACTAAATGGACATTGGGAAGATGATTACGTGATCCTGCTGCAGCGTGAGTATCAGTTCCTGCAACATAAATACGGCTTAACGCAGGTGCATGGGCAGCCGCTTTTTCTTCGTATGCGGCCGGTCAATTTTCCAACCGTGAGGCTTGCACAGCTTGCGATGCTGATCCATCAGACCAGTCATCTCTTTGCAAGGGTAAAAGATGCTGCAGAACTGAAGGAGATCTATCAATGGCTGGATATCACCGCGAATGATTACTGGCATTATCATTACCGCCTGGGAGAGATGAGCGGGTTCAAACCAAAGAAAATAGGCGCTGTGATGATAGAATCGATCATTATCAATACGATCATCCCGGTGCTTTATACGTATGGGCATTTCCATAAGGAAGAAGCCATGAAGGAAAGGGTATTGCGTTGGCTGACTGAATTACCTGCCGAATCAAATAGGATCATTGACGGATATTCGGGTCTCGGTATCAGTATCCGGAATGCGTTTGACTCGCAGGCAATGCTGGAACTGAAGAGTTCGTATTGTGATCAGTTGCGTTGCCTCGATTGTGCGGTTGGTATCGCCCTCCTCAATACACGAATAAAACACGACTGAACACGAATGAACGCGAATGTTGCGCGAATTAGCGCTAATTGGCGCTAATTCGTACAACATTCGCGTTATTGTCTGAAGATTGTTCGGGCTATTATAGATTGTGCAGTTTTTAAATGAAGAATATAAATGCCCGGTGCAAGATCCTGCAGCACTTCTATATCGATGTTGTTGTTTAAGGGTTGAATGTTATAACGTATAGGAATGTTTTTGCCGCTGATGTCTGTAACAATGATCTTTTCCGGTTGCAGTCCGGTTGAAAACGAGATTGTAAAGTTCCGTTGAAAAGGCATAGGGCTTATAGTAAGGCCGTTGGATGGTTCGGACGATACCCTTACCGCTTTGCTTTGAATGATGGCTTGTTCAGCGTTGAGGTATTTGATCATATAATAGTTGTATCCCTGTTCGGGTGATTTATCCAGGTGATGAAAAGTTGTGGTGGAGTTTTCAGGTACGGCAAGGGTGGCGATCGGTGCAAAGTGAAGTGCGTCGTTTGATCTTTCTATGATGAATTTGCCGGGCCTGGCCGACCCGGTGAGTATCCAGTTCAGCTGGTTGCCATTGCTAAGCCTGGAAACCTTCAGATCGATGGCTGCCGTTTCAAGAACGCCGAGTGCCATACAGGATGCGCAGCCTGTGATCACATTGGCAGACCCCCAGTTGTTGGCGGGGCATCCACCGCAGCCTGAATAAGAGCTGTGGCTGGAGGAAAGACAGGCATACAGATTTGGATTCGCCGTAAGCTTGTTATTAAAGATCGAAGTTTGCACAACGTTCACGCATGCATTGCCAAAGTTCACTTTATAAGCATCGGCGGTTTTGTTGATGAGGATGTTCATCTTCATAATGCTGCCGTTGCCAAGACACACGGATGAGGGTGATGAAAATTGATCAGTGATCACGCCGCCGAATTCGCTGCTGCCATTGTTTACAAACCACGAAAAGGGATTATTGATCACGAAATACGCGAAGGGTACGCGAAAGACAGAGGTTGGCGTTGCATTGATGATAATATTCGGGGCGGCAGCTGTTGCACCGGCATCCATTGAGAGGTTCCGGAATACATCAACAGTGCCATAGTTATAGATCGCGCTGTTGCCGCTCATGATCAATCCGGCGCCGGATCCCGAACCCAGCGTAAGTTTCGCGCCAGGCCGGACGAAGATCGTTCCGCCTGTTATAGAGAAATTATCGATGGTAAGATCTGAACATACAACGAGTGTGCCGCCCGCAAGATCGATCCTGTTGATCGTAGCGGGTGGCCCATAATACCATTTGGTAGTACCTGAGTTGACGGTTTCATTATTGCTGACAGTTGGTTCTGATCCTGTGCAGGCCGGAGCCGGTGGAGCTGTGAGGCATTGTGAAAGGGAAGGGAATGATGCTTTCAAAAAAAGCAACAGAAAGAGCAGGTGGCTTTTCAGCATACGATGATGGTTTGGTGTGTGATAGCCGCGGAGAAGTTTCCGCACTCTGCTCCTCAGTTTTGCATCTGCGGTTTTTCAGTGTGCAGTCTTACATTTAGACTTCGCCACGGACTGGTATTGGATGTTTGCGCATACAAGCTAGAAAACTAAAAATGATGAGGCAACTGCGGATGCAGGAAGTAACCGGAAAGCTGCACGAAGTGCTGGAAAGAAAGAATGAAAATAAGATTGAAATTAGGAATTGTTGCAGGAGTGAGTAGTTCGTGAATCATAATACTCTTCGAATGAATTGTCGGAATTCAACGTGGTCGTTTAGTCTACGATTGAAATTCAACAATGTCGTTTAGGCTTTGCGATTTGTCCCGGCCGGGCAAATTTAGATCACTATCGAACTTAGCGTCTGCCAGGGCCGGGATCTCCTTAAATGAGCTAACATGTACCCACAACTTTGGCGGGCGTAAGGTTCCCGCAGATTTCGCAGATTTATCCTCACTATTAATGAAAAGATATTTTAATGCAGGTTCAATCTCTATTGGATACGCAGATTTCGCAGATTAGTTTCTGATAACAGACTGTCATCTGCGTAATCCGCGCATACTGACACGGAAATTTTCCTTTTATAAAATGATATTTCGATAGCAGGAATGACAAATCTGCGAAATCTGCGGGAACCTTACGCCATTCGAATTACTTAAAAGATGTGGGTACCGTAGCTCATTTAAGGAGATCCCGGCTCTGGCAGACGCTAAGTTCGATAGTGTTTGAAATTTGCCCGACCGGGATGACAACTTTTTCGCTCCTTAACTACACGACATTGGATTGAAAATTTAATACCGTTTCGTTAAGCCTCTTCTTTCATAAGTCCTTTCAGTCTTACCGGTAAAAATTAAACCGGAAAGGAGGGAAGGACGGTAAGGAAAATCGGAGGAAAGAAATCCTGTCATAGCTTGGCTGTGGTTCACTTCCCCAGCCATTCTTTAAAATCCGTTACTCTTTTTCTACTTACAATAACGTCCTTATCTGCAGCAGGAGTAAGATAAAGTTTGAGACGATTGCCGAAGTAAGCGTGGATCTCTTTAACGGTTTGCATAGAGACAATATGAGATCGGTTGATGCGGAAGAATTGATTGGGGGACAGGACATTTTCCAGTTGCTCCATCCGGTATTCGAGAAGATATTTCTGGTTGTCGAATGTTTTGAAAAAGATGAACCGTTCCTGTGAGAAGAAGTAGGCGATCTGGTTGACATGGATGGAAACCAGTTTTTGTCCCTGTTTAACAAGAAAGCGTTCTTTGAATGTTCCGATGGTGGATGTTTTTGATTGCCCCCAGTACTGATCAAAGGTGTTGAGCTTTTCTTCATTCATCACACGTTCTTCGGTGCCGGGTATTTCGCTGAGAATATGCCGGATCGCTTTATAGCGGAATGCTTCAAAGTTATAGGCTTCTTTATTGGTAGAGAAAGTAACAACAGCTTTGATCTCACCGCGTCTTTTCTGAACGCCGGCGATCATTCCCTGGTTAGCCAGGATAAGATCGGGAATCTTATTACGCGTCAGCCATTCTGCTGCCGCAAACATATTTTCTGTTACGCCAACAATCTGAATGGTCTCATCAATTTCGTAAAGAAGTTCTTTGATCTTCTGAACCATTCCCGTTTCGTATTCTATCACCAGTACGTTCATATCATCCGCGTTATCTGCCAAGAAAAGCAAATTTTCGTATGATCATACTATAAAAGAAAACATAAAGGCATCAACTGCCGAAAGTGATGAATGAATTGCCCGGCTGTTTAGAATTGTTATAGTAAAACTTCGTTGCGATATTTTTATGTCCGCCGATGTTCGATGTTGGATGATCGATGTTCGTGTTCAATGTCGCATCAGGATAATAAAACAGAAGCCTCACCTGATCGTGAGGCTTCTGTTGTTATAAAAAAATTAGTTGTGAAGTCGACCATCGAGCATCGGACATCGAACATCATTTCCTTACTTCCACTCTCCCCACTCAATCTTCACCTCAATATCCGGATGAATACTCTTTGCCACAGGGCAGGTTTCTCCGGTATGCCGCAGGATGTCTTTGGTTTTTTGATCGAGGGACCGGAGTGCTTCGGGTATATGAAATGTTAATTCTATTCCGCCGACACGACGGGGATCAGCTTTCATTATCTTTAATACATCGACTTTAACGTCGTTCAGATCGAAGCCCATGGTGCGGGCCTTGATGCCCATAACGGTGAGCATGCAGGTGCCGAGACTGGTCGCCATCAGGTCTGTTGGGGAAAAACGCTCGCCCTTCCCGTTATTGTCTGTAGGCGCGTCGGTTTCAAAATTGGACCCGCTTTTTAAATGGGTACAGGTGGTGCGGAGATCGCCGTTGTAAACTACTGTTGAGGTCATTTCAATTTTTGCCCTAAATTTACGTTATAACCAAGAGTCAACCTCTTTGTAATTTTAACCAAATGAACGAATCTGTGAAGAAACTAAGTCTCTCCCTTATCGTTTTAGTGCTTACGATTGCCGCCTTTTCACAAGACAAACGTGCTGAAAGAAACGAAAGAAAGGAAGCAAAACGCCAGAAAATAAATGAACTCATGCGCCAGGCAGAGGAAGGCGTGCTGGTTTATCATAAGCAGAGCGTGTTCGGTATCCAGCTGCGCACGAGCGGGTACGGAGCCTTCTATGAATTCGGGAAAATGAAAACGAACCGCAAGACCAATCTTTACCGGATAGATTTTGGCGAGCTCAAAGATCATAAAGAAGAGAAATACGTTCAGCCGGCCTTTGTATTTGGAAACCCGTTTATATACGGCAAACAGAATTATTTCTATCCTGTAACGCTCGGTTTTGGCCAGCAATACATTCTCGGTCAAAAGGGCAATAAAAATGGCGTAGCTGTTACCGGCGTATATTATGCCGGGCTTGCACTTGGCTTACTCAGACCTTATTACCTCACTGTTGACGACCCCTCCCAGGGTGTAAGAGATATCAAATACGTTCCGGCGGACAGCGCCCTTTTCACCGATCTGAGTGCGATCCGCGCCGGCGGTGGATTCAGCAAAGGCTGGGGCGAGATCAAGGTAAAGCCGGGTGGGTTTGCCAAAGTGGGCTTCCGGTTCGACTGGGGCCGCTTCAATGAAAGCGTTTCCGCCCTGGAAATCGGCCTGAGCGCCGACTATTACCCCAGCGGTATCCCGATCATGGTCTTTTCTGATGAAAGAAAGCTTTTTATGCAGGGCTATATCGCCTTCCTCTTCGGCCGGCGAAAGTGAACCTTCGCGGGGTGAATCCGTTATAGTGTTCAGGTGATTCCGGGAAGAGCTAAAGCCATGAGGTTTTAAAGTTTAATGGTTTCAAGGGGCGAAGGTTGATTCCGTAGGTTTAAGTCCCTTAAAGTCTATGACTTTTAAAGATTTAAACGATCAAACCTTAAACTTTTGAACACCCCTGTATAACTCCGCAACCGAACGTCATCGTAACATAATCCCCCGTATTTTTGTAATTATGACCGAACTTCCAGTTGTACCCGCAACAAATGAAAAAGCCAGGGTTAAGAAACCAGATTGGCTCAGGGTGAAATTACCCATCGGAGAAGAATATAAGCACGTCCGCGGACTTGTTGATACCCATAAATTACACACCATTTGCGAAAGCGGTAATTGCCCGAATATGGGTGAATGCTGGGGTTCCGGCACCGCAACTTTCATGATCTTAGGCAATGTTTGTACACGCAGCTGCGGTTTTTGCGCCGTTGCTACCGGCAGACCGGAGCCTGTGGATTGGGATGAACCCCAACGTGTGGCTGAAGCCATTCACCTCATGAAAGTAAAACATGCCGTTATTACTTCCGTAGACCGGGATGAGCTGAAAGATGGCGGTGCCGCGATCTGGTACAATACCATCAAAGCGGTAAAAACGCTTAACCCGGATACAACGCTCGAAACACTGATCGGCGATTTCAAAGGAAAGAAAGAAGATATTCAACGCGTGATCGAAGCCGCTCCTGAAGTTGTTTCCCATAATATCGAAACAGTTGAACGTCTCACCCGCCAGGTGCGCATCCAGGCAAAATACTGGCGCAGCATGGAAGTGATCCGCACATTGAAAGAAGGCGGGCGCCGTACAAAAAGCGGTATCATGCTTGGGCTTGGTGAAACGAAAGACGAAGTGATCCAGACATTAAAAGATCTTCATGATAATGGTTGCGATGTGGTGACGATCGGTCAGTACCTGCAACCCACACAGAAACACCTGCCGGTACATCGCTTTGTACATCCTGATGAGTTTGCTGAATACCGCGAGATCGGCTACAGTCTCGGGTTGGATTATGTAGAAAGCGGTCCGCTTGTCCGCTCTTCTTATCACAGCGAACGCCATGTGTTTGCAGGCCTGGGAAGAAAGCAGTGGGAGATGGATAAAAAGGTTCCCGCTTTATAAACTTCCATTAAAATCAATGTTGATGAAAAGAACCTTCGGTAAGTTTTTTTCACTGATCCTTCTTGCATTGCCTGCATCATCATTTGCACAATCATCACTCAACTGGATTAGCGTAGACACAGCATTTGGTGAATTGCCTTCTTCAGTGCATGTGTATCGCACAAAAGATCTGCTCGACGGCAAACCCAATATCGCGTACTATATAGTAGCTGATCTTTCAGACAAGAGACTCAAGTTCACAACTGACACGACCCTGGGGAGACGAATGACGCCACGGCAGTTTTATGAACGCAATGATAAACCCGCTGTAGTAGTCAATTGTACGTTCTTTTCATTTGCAACGAATCAAAATCTGAATACTGTCATTAAGGACGGTAAACAGGTTGGCTATACTGTGCATACGGTCGGCGGCAAAGGGAAAGATACATTGACGTATACACATCCGTTTGGAAGTGCATTGGGGATCTCTAAAAAAAGAAAGGCTGATGTTGCATGGTTGTACACGGATTCAACCTTGAGATGGCCATTTGCCTGGCAAAATGCGGTTTCTCCGGTGAAGGATTCGAACAGTCGCTACCGTATTTCTTATGATCAGTTTCTACGTCTTGAATTGGATAATACACTACAGCATGGAGGAAAGGGATTTACAAGAAAATGGAAAATGCAGACAGCTGTGGGCGGAGGCCCGGTTCTTCTTCAGAATGGACAAGTAAGCATATCCAATAATGCAGAATTAAAATTTACGGGTAAACAGATCGATGATAAACACCCACGTACTGCGATGGGTTATACAAAAGACAATCAACTGATCATTCTTGTAGTGGAAGGCCGTAATCCCGGCGTAGCAGAAGGTGCTACATTGACGCAGTTGGCATTGATGCTGCAGCAGCTGGGTTGTGTGGAAGCACTTAATTTGGATGGTGGCGGAAGTAGCTGTATGCTGGTGAACGGGAAAGAAACGATCTGGCCGTCAGATAAGGGACTGCAGAGGCCTGTACCGGCGGTGTTTCTGATAGAGGGAAAACGCTGATGTGTGGGCGCGATGATCGATGTTGGATGGTCGATGGTCGAATGTTCCCAGGTAAATTAATTACAAAAAAAGAAGCTTTACAATCATTGTAAGGCTTCTTTTTTATAAAGCAGTTTCGATGCTGAGTTCCACCATCGACGATCCAACATCGATCATCGCGCCTATCCACGAAGACTTCGCGCTATAAAACCTATTCCCAAACCAATGCACTTGCCCCCAATATAGCTGCATCAGACTCTCTCAAATGTGAGATCAGCAGTTTCACTTTATTCTGGAACACCTGTATAAGATTTGCTTCCATATGGTCCCTTGTTGGCTTCAGAATAAGATCGCCTGCTTTGGTAAGACCACCGAAAAGAATGATCGCTTCAGGGCTGGAGAACATCACACAATTCGCCATGGCGAGGCCAAGAATGCGGCCGGTATATTCATACACGTGGCGGGCAAGACCATCACCCTGGATCGCGGCCTCATATACTTTTTTAGAATCGATATCATCTTTCGGCACATCGCGCAATACACTGGGGGTGTCTGTTGTTTCCAGTAATTCCAGTGTTGTATACCGTACGCCCGTTGCAGAGGCATAACTTTCAAGGGAACCCTTCTTGCCTGTGCCCGGGTGCAATCTTCCGTCAGGAATAATGATCGTATGGCCGACTTCTCCCGCAAAACCGTCATGACCATAGATCAGCTGACCATTCGCCACGATACCGCTGCCTACGCCGGTGCCGAGGGTGATCATGATAAAATCCTTCATGCCTTTTGCAGCGCCATACATCATCTCGCCGATGGCTGCGGCATTCGCGTCATTGGTCAGCGTAACAGGCAATCTGAATTTGTTCTCGATCAGTTTTGCCAATGGAATAATTCCTTTCCAGGGGAGGTTAGGAGCGTATTCGATCGTACCTGTATAATAATTGCCATTCGGCGCACCAACGCCGATGCCCTTCATCCGGCCAATGCCGCCGGCTTTTTCAATAATAGCAGAAAGAGCTGTATATAATTCGTCAATAAAAGAACTTACATCTGCATGCTTCTTCGTAGAGATCTCATCAGAGAATAAAAGATTACCGTCCCGGTCAACAATGCCGAATTTCGTTCCTGTTCCGCCGATATCAATACCGATCGAAAGAGGGTGTAATGCTGATTTAGCCGCCATGGTTTTGTTTTTGAAAATAAGCCCCGTTATCCGCTAACGGGGCGATAAATGTACGAAACAATCAGGTTTAAAGGTTTCAGAAGTTCCAGGAGTTCCAGAGGTGTTCAACTTCGAAGAGAATGATCGATGCTGACCAGTTCAACATTCAAAAGCCGCAGAAGATGAACAGCCTTCAATATGTTACGACAACCTCTGGAACCTCTTAAACCTATTAAACCTCTGGAACTTTTTTTAGTGCCCCCCGCCGCTCGCATTCACCTCATCATAATCTATTCCCTGGCTCTTCAAAATGCCTTTTACTTTCCATGCATAAAACGCAAGGTAAGCGAAGCAGATCACGCCGACGATATAGGACCACTGAATGCCAAGAAGATCATTTGATGCAAGCAGCCCCTGCAGTACGGAGATCACACCACCACCCATGATCATCATGATCAGAAAGCTTGCGCCTTCGTTGGTATGTTTGCCAAGACCGGCGATCGCCAGCGTAAAGATACAAGGCCACAATGTAGAGCAGAACAAACCTACGCTGATGAATGCGTATACACTGGTCATTCCGTCTGCAAGAATACCGATCAATAATGCAGTGATGCCAAGCATGCTGAAGATCAGCAATTGTCTGGCAGGGTTACCCTTGCTGAGAATATCGCCGATGATGATCACGAGGATGATCGCGGCGTAGATATAGAAAGGAGTAATGTCATGATTGGCGATTGTATTGACCAGCAGGAACACGCCGAATGCGATATAAGGCATCAGGAAGCGCATCACCTGTTTGAGTCCTTTAGAAATATCAAATGCGCCTACAGAAGCCGTCCACCGGCCGATCATAAGGCTCGCCCAGTAAAGTGACACATACGGAGCGATCTTATCTGTCGGTGTTTGCAGGTGTTCTTTCATGAATTCAGGAAGATTTGCCGCAGTGCTCACTTCCACACCCACATAGATAAAGATGCCGAGCATACCGAATACCAGTTGAGGGTATTTCAGCGGACCGCCACGGTCAACGATCTTTTTCTTTGTTTTACCGGCTTCTTCAAATTCAAACGCACCATCTTTTTCTGCTTCGTTCACCGTATCCAGGCTGATCTTATTGGGAACAGAGGAGAAGCGGAAGATAATTGCTACAATGACAAATGCAAGACCCAATATCAGGTAAGGGATCTTGATGCTTTGTATGTCTGCCGAAGCTGAGCCTCCGGTAACAGAGCCGAAAATTGCAAAGCTGACAATTAATGGTCCTATTGTTGTACCAAAATTATTGATACCACCCGCAAGGCTCAGTCGCTGAGCGCCCGATTTGGGATCGCCCATGATAATGGCAAGCGGGTTGGCGGCTGTCTGCTGTAATGAAAAGCCAAGACCTACGATGAACAAACCACTGATGAAAAGCGGAAAAGACGCTGTTTGTGCCGCAGGGTAGAAAAGCAATGTGCCCAATGCCGAGATGATCAAACCGAGAGAGATCCCATTGCGGTAGCCGATCTGGTTAAGAATATCGGCTTTACGGGCTTTGCTGATCGCAAAATAGATAATAGAGCCAACAGTATATGCCACATAAAATGCAAATGAAACAAGCTGGCTTTGCGCCTGGGTGAGATGAAGGTTTTCCTTGAAAACCGGGATCAGGATATCATTGCTGGCCGCCACGAAACCCCAGAAAAAGAAGACGATGATAAGGGTTCCAAATTGCGACCACTTGGTTTGTTGATTCATTACAAGCAGAGTTTAAATTAAGACCCCAAAATAGAAATAAATATACCAACGAAAAATTTTTAATTATAAAAAGCCCTTAATGGAAAAAAGCACTTAATTTGAAAACAATTGTTCGCATCTCAACTTTTTAGAATGGAAATCATACATGTAGCAGCGGAATGTTATCCGGTAGCCAAAGCCGGCGGTCTCGGAGATGTGGTTGGATCTCTGCCAAGGTATCAGACAGAGTTAGGTCACGTGGCAAAAGTGGTCATGCCAATGTACCGCACAAAATTCCTGTATGACAACAGCTGGGAATTGGTACATGAAGGAGGACAGAACCTCGGCTCTCACTGGTTTCATTACAGCGTGATCAAAGAGAAAACAAATAAACTCGGTTTCGATCTTTATCTTATTGACATCAATGGCCTGCTTGATCGCGAAAAGATCTATGGCTATGATGACGACACCGAAAGATTCACCGCATTCCAGATCGCGCTTTGCGACTGGCTCAATCACTGGCAGCATGCCCCGGCTGTTGTGCACTGCCATGATCACCACACCGGTCTTATTCCTTTTATGTTCAAATACTGTTATGCGTTCCGCGATAAACTCGCCAGGGTACCAACAGTCTTTACAGTGCATAACGGACAATACCAGGGCTGGATCGGTTGGGACCGTTATTATTTAATACCTCCATTTGATAGCTGGAACTGGGGCATGCTTGACTGGAACAATACGATCAACCCGATGGCTTCCGCGGTGAAGTGTGCATGGAAAGTGACTACGGTGAGTCATAGTTATATGGATGAGCTCCGCGAATCGGCGAATGGACTTGAAAAACTTTTCCAGTATGAAACAGGCAAAAGCTCAGGTATCCTGAATGGTATCGATACAAAAGTCTGGAATCCTGAAACAGATAGTTACCTGATCCGTAATTACGATAAAGAACTGGTGGAAAAAGGAAAGCTGAAGAACAAGAAAGAACTGGCTGGTCAGTTCGGGCTTGATCCTGATAAGCCACTGATCGCATTTATCGGCCGGTTGGTGGGAGAGAAGGCGGCGGATCTTTTGCCGGATGCCATCGCCCAATCGATCTATCAGCATCATGGAAAAGCAAACTTTATTGTGCTTGGTTCCGGTGAACCACACCTGGAAGATCAGCTGGACCAGATGAAGCATCAGTTCAATGGGTATTTTAATTCCTATATTGGATACAGCGAGGCATTAAGTCACCTTATTTATGCGGGCTCGGATTTTCTGCTGATGCCAAGCCGCGTGGAACCGTGTGGATTGAATCAGATGTATGCATTGCGTTATGGGACTGTGCCCATGGTGCGGAACGTTGGCGGTCTGCGTGATACGATCACGGACTTCGGCGACTGGCAGGGCTTCGGCATCCGTTTTGATCAGGCATCAGTAGGGGATATCACTTACTCCGTCGGACGGGCGATCGACCTGTATACGAATAAACCGGACCTTTATACCTGGATGCGCAGTCATATGATGACGATCGATCACTCCTGGGATTCTTCCGCGCAACAGTATATTGATCTTTATGAGTCGATCCAACCAGCGGCAGATAAATAAAAAGTAAAATCAAAAAGTAAAAAAAATACACAAACACAGGAAGTCAAAACCGGAATGACAAATCAGAATCATAGCAAGGACCAACAGAATGATATTTTGATTTTTTAATTTTTACTTTTGACTTTGAAAATCGTTTGCCTATGTCTATTACAAAGGAAATTCTGAGCGTGATTCTTGGCGGTGGAGCCGGATCAAGATTGTATCCATTAACGGCCAGCCGCTCCAAGCCCGCTGTTCCTATTGCCGGTAAATACCGGTTGGTGGATATACCGATCTCTAATTGCATGAATTCCGGCATCAACCGCATGTTCGTGCTGACGCAGTTCAACTCCGCCTCACTGAACCGTCACATCAAAAACACGTATCACTTCAGTGCCTTCAGTTCGGCTTTTGTAGATATCCTTGCTGCCGAGCAGACGCCCGATAACCCGACCTGGTACCAGGGTACAGCGGATGCGGTGCGTCAGAGTCTTCGTCATATCGCGCCATTCGACAGCGAGTATGTATTGATCCTCTCCGGTGATCAGCTTTATCAGATGGATTTCCAGGAAATGCTGGATAACCACAAGAAAAGCGGTGCGGATATTTCCATCGCAACCATTCCCGTGGCTGACCGTGAAGCTCCGGAGTTCGGCATCCTCAAAGAAGAGAACGGCATGATCAGCGCTTTCATCGAAAAACCGAAGAAAGAACTGCTGGTCGACTGGGTGAGCGATACCGGTGCGGAAATGCAGAAACTGGGAAGGAATTATCTCGCCTCCATGGGTATTTATATCTTCAACCGTGAGCTGCTGTTCGATTACCTGCAAAATGATTATCTCGAAGCAACAGATTTTGGTAAAGAGATCATTCCTCAATCCATCGGCAAATGCAAAGTAGCCAGCTATCAGTATGATGGCTACTGGACAGATATCGGAAACATCTATTCTTTCTTCGAAGCAAATCTTGGTTTAACGGATGATATTCCTGAGTTCAATCTCTTCGATAATAACCGTTCGATCTATACGCGTGCGCGCATGCTGCCTCCCGCAAAAGTGAGTGGCACTACGCTGGAGAAAACGGTGATCGCGGAAGGTTCTATTATTAATGCTGCTAAAATGGAAAAATGTGTGGTAGGCATCCGTTCACGGGTAGGCCATGGCTCCACGGTGATCAACACCTATATCATGGGCAGCGATTATTATGAAACACTGGGTGATATAGCGGCGGATCAATCCAAAGGTGTTCCGTTGCTCGGTATCGGTAACAATTGTTTTATCCAGAATGCGATCCTCGACAAGAACTGCCGCATCGGTAACGATGTTCGTATCAATGGCGGCGGACATCTTGAAAACACTGATCAGCCGCTTTATACTGTTAAAGATGGAATTGTGGTGATCAAGAAGGGAGCGATTTTGCCGAATGGGTTTTCCATAGGGTGAAGCAAGGTTTGAGGAGTTTCAGGGGCTTCAGGAGTTCCAGAGGTTCCAGGAGTTCCAGAAGTTCCAAAGGCTGGCCTCGCTGGAAATGAAAGTTTAAATATCAAGGGTTCAAAAGTTTAGCTTTTGAACCCTTTTACTTTTTGGGGGAATTGTCAACAAGTAGTTCTTTACCTGCTTTATTAACCTCTGGAACTCCTGGAACCTCTGAAACCTCTGGAACCTCTCAAACCCTCTCAAACTTCTCAAACCTTTTCCCCTCCCCAATGTGTACATGTTACATATTTCTGTATCTTTCCCCGTCCGCCGGAGCTTCAGCGCAGGCGGGCCCCGCTTAACAAATTCGATTGCTTATGTCAACGTCCTACACCGGAGTAAAACCCCGTCTCAGCCTTGCGCAGATCATCAACATGTCCGTCGGTTTCTTTGGGATCCAGTTTGGCTGGGATCTGCAGAGGGCGAACATGGGAAGGATCTATGAAAGCCTTGGCGCCAATCCTGAAGATGTTCCCTTATTGTTTCTCGCAGCCCCGTTGACGGGGCTGATCGTACAACCTGTGATCGGTTATTTGAGTGACCGGACCTGGCATCCGCGTTGGGGAAGAAGGAGACCGTATTTTATGATCGGTGCGATCCTGAGCTCGATCGCCCTGTTGTTCATGCCGCATAGCAGTGCCTTATGGATGGCTGCCGGTCTCTTATGGATCCTGGATACCTGTGGTAATGTGGCCATGGAACCATTCCGCGCGTTCGTAACGGACAGATTACCCGATTCACAGGTGAACAGGGGATTTATCATGCAAAGCCTGATGATCGGTCTTGGAGGAAGTATTGCTTCCGCGCTTCCGATCCTGATGAGCGAAGTTTTTCATATCACCAATACGGCCGAGATAGGTTTTATACCTGAGAACGTAAAATGGTCATTTTATATAGGTGCATTTTTCTTTTTTTCCGCTGTGATGTATACGGTCTTCACCACTACGGAATATCCACCTTCAGAAGCTGAATTGAAACAAAAAGGAGAGAAGGGTGGCGGATTCAACGAAGGTGTTCGCGAGATCATGCATGCATTGCGTAATATGCCGTCCCAGATGAAACGTGTTGCACTTGTGCAATTCTTTACGTGGCCGGGATTGTTCCTGATGTGGTTTTATTATACAACAGCCGTTGCTACAAACATCTTCCATGGTGCGGACAGCAGGGATCCGGCTTATGCAAAAGGAGCCGATTTCGGATCATTGACACTGGCATTCATCAACGTTACCACATTTGTATTTGCATTTGTTCTGCCATTCATCGCTGATAAGATCGGCAGGAAAGCGACGCATTCATTTTGCCTGCTTGTTGGTGCTCTTGGACTGATCAGCGTTGGTTGGGTTGAAAACAAGAACATGCTTTTTGTTTCAATGGCTGCTGTCGGCATCGCGTGGACCAGTATTCTTTCCATGCCCTATGCCATGCTCAGCGGAAGTTTACCGCGTAACAAGATCGGCATTTACATGGGCATCTTCAATTTCTTTATCGTGCTTCCGGAGATCATAGCATCCCTGTTCTTCAAACCGGTAATGACCAATCTGCTGAATAATGACCGGATGCTGGCCGTTCAGCTTGGAGGCGGTCTTTTCATCATCGCTGCCATTCTTTGTTACCTGCTGGTGAAAAAAGAACGCAAGCCCGATGAAGAAGACACCATCCGCCTGGAGATGGAAGAACAACGCGCTGTATAAAACACACCAATTCATCATTCTTAAATACCTGTTATGAAAAAAGTAAGGGTGCTTGTGCTTTTGATCCTTATTACTGTGAAAGGGTTTTCGCAGGAAATGCAATTGTTTCCGACTAATTGGTTTGTCGGATTTAAAAATCCAACACTTCAACTGATCATCCACCAGGAAGGGATTGCCAACCAGATCCCCATGTACAAAATGACCGCTGCCGGAAAGAAACTGGCAGATGGCGTTACCTTAAAGATGATCCATCGTACTGAGAATCCTAATTATGTTTTTCTTGATCTTGTTATAGACAAAACAGCAAGACCCGGTGTGCGCACATTCACACTTGGAAAAACATCTTTCAAGTATGAACTGAAAGCAAAACATGCAGACAACGGTAAAACAAGAGTGCAGGGCATCAGCTCAAAAGATTTTATTTATCTTATAATGCCCGATCGTTTCTCCAATGGAGATCCTTCCAATGATATCGTGAAAGGTTATCGTGATGAAACATCGGACAGAAAGAATAAATTCTCCCGCCATGGTGGCGACTTTAAAGGAGTGGAAGATCATCTCGATTATTTTAACCAGCTTGGCGTGACCGCGATCTGGATGACACCGGTGATTGAAAACAATACAACGTTGATGCATGAGTGGGGAAACAATGTTGCCGGTTATCATGGCTATTGGTTCACGGACCATTACCAGATCGATAAACGCTTTGGCGGCAATGCCGGATATCTTCAGCTTTGTGATGCTGCACATAAAAAAGGCCTAAAGATCATCCAGGATGCAGTTTACAATCATGTGAGCAAAGAGCATTGGTCTGTGCTTGATCCGCCGACGAAAGACTGGCTGAACACCTGGCCGGCATTCACGGCGCCGAATCACCGCGAGGAAACACTGTTTGATCCATACTCATCAGCCTATGATAAAAAGATCATGCTGGATGGATGGTTCACCGATCACCTGCCTGATCTGAATCAGCGCAATCCATTCGTCGCAAACTTTCTTATCCAGCATGCACTCTGGACAACCGAGACCTATGGCATCGACGGGTGGAGAGTGGATACTTATAAATATTGTGATGAGCAATTCCTGAATAACGTCAACAATGCATTATACGCAGAGTTCCCCGGTATCATGGTCTTTGGCGAAGCATGGGTGAATTCGGTTATCGGGAATGCTTATTTCACCAAAAACAATCTGAATGCTCCATTCAGTCACAATGCCAATGGAGTGATCGATTTTCAAAGTTGTTTTGCCCTTCTTTCAGCCATGAATCTTTCGAAGGGCTGGAATGATGGGGTGAGCAAAATCTATATGACGCTGGCACAGGATCTCGTTTACAAGAACCCGATGAACAATTGCATCTTCATGGATAATCACGATATGGATCGTGTATATTCCGTAATCGGCGAAGATTGGAATAAACTGAAGATGGGATACAACTGGCTGCTGACCATGCGTGGCATTCCGCAACTTTATTACGGCACTGAAGTATTAATGAAGAACATGAAGAAGGAGACCGATGCCATGGTGCGTGAAGATTTCCCGGGCGGCTGGAAAGAGGATAAAGACAATAAATTCACCGATGCCGGAAGAACCGAAGCCGAAAAGACAGCCTTCAACTACCTAAGCAAATTAGGTCAGTTCCGAAAAAGATCAACCGCGATCACCACCGGCAAAATGACGCAGTTCGTACCCAAAGATGGCGCCTACGTCTATTTCAGATATGACACCAACCAAACCATAATGGTGATCGCCAATACAGGCGATAAAGCATTTACACCAGACTGGAATATTTACCAGGAGCGGACATCCGGCTTTACAAAAGCCCGTAATGTAGTAACGGAAGAGGTGAAGATGCTGGAGGGAATGGAGGTGAAGCCGGGGGAGAGTTTTGTGTTTGAGTTAGTCCAGTGAGGGAGGGATGACCGCCGACAGCCGACGGCCGACCGCGGACCAGTCAAGATGAAGGAATCGATTTAACCTGATCGGACAAATAGTTTGGTTCAAAAGTTAAGGGCTCAAAGATTTAAAAGTTCAGGCCTCGCGCCAACAATTTTTAAATCTTTGAGCCCTTAACTTTTGAACCTTATAGCAGCATTTTTATAGTTCAGGTCGGCGGTCCGCGGTCGGCCGTCGGCGGTCATATATGATCGGCAATCGGGGTATCTCTAAATCACAAACGCCAACACCATCTTTTTCCCCCACGCTTCACCCCGGCTCAGCGCTTTATCCAGCAAGGTGAGTAATTCTTTCTTATTTGTTTTTTTGCCCTTGGTAGCAGGGGCAAGTGCTTTCGGTTCAACGGCATTCAGGGCCTGGACTTTTGTGGCGAACCAGGTCATATGCAACCTTGGAATACCAACGCCAAGGATCATTCCAGGCAGGCCGTTAATGCTTTCAGGACCGCCGCTTACTTTTATTTCGTCAGTGTAGAACGCAAATACGGCAACGGTATCATAGAGAATGCCGATCGCCTTGCGGCATTCGAAGCCGGCGATCATTCTTGTATCCGCCGTAAGTTTCCACTTGATCTTCGAAAGACTGTCCTGCACGAGGAAGGTTTCTTCAAACACCGGTTTTTGAGAGATCGTAGTGCCGGTTTCATAGTCGTTGTAGATCATATTCTGATCTGCAAACGGCTGCCACCACGTGTCCTTGGGGATCTCTGCTTCTTTCACCCGTTTGTATACAGATTTGTTGCCGTCGCTGGTGAAGTTGAAATAACTGATCGTTTCTTTGGGCATATGATCTTTTCCTTCCTCAAACCATTCCGGTTCGATCTCTTTCATTAATGGCCATACGGCAACTGTTTTAGCATAATCGATACTTACTTTATCGAGGAAGATCTGTTGTGCCTTCGCCCCAAAGGAGAGCGCGGTAACAAGGATCATTAAATAAATACGTTTGTTCATCTTATAGTTGTTTAAGAATGAATGGTCTTAGTTGTTATTGGTGACACCTGGCATTTTGTTGAAAGTCCAGCTCACGGAAAACAGGAAATATCTCGCCAGGCGGTCATAGCGTTGTTCGCTGATGAAATTGCTGTTAATGGTTCTGTCAAAGCCGATGTTCTGGTTCAGGATATCATGGGCGATAACACCAATTTTCAGTGATTTGTCTTTCAGGAATTTCTTATTCAGCTGTGCATTCCATACGATGATGTTAACAGCGTTCGGGAACGCCGGTGTTTTCTGGCGCAGGTTGAAGTCTGCATCTGACTGCAATTCCAGGTTCAATGGAAGTTTGATATAACCATCAGCGCGACCGCCATAAGACCAGTAGTTGTTATTAGCTGTTGGTCTCAGTGATGACTTGGACAGGTCACGGGTGATACGTGGTCCAACACGGATCGAATACTTATCCTGTACGTTGTAGCTTAAACCATAGGTAAAGCTGATCGTTGAATAGGTATTCACATTGCGCTGGCCGTTGATATAGTTCACATTCTTGCCGCCATTGATCTCGGGAGACAATTCATGATTCAATTTTTTCTGCCCCTGACCTGAATTCCATCCACCATACAGCCAGTAGTTGTAGCCGCCATCCACATTCACCGGCATATAAGTCCTCTTGCCAAGTGAATCAACCGTACTGAAGTTCGTGATCGCGTTGTCGTTAAAAGACATTCCAAGGCCGAGATAAGTGTATCTGCCGCTCAGCACTTTATAGTCGTTATAGTTCAGGTTCAGATTATGATTGAATCCAACTTTCAGATCCGGGTTACCTACATAAATATTCAGCGGATCAGAGTTGTTTGGTAATGGCTGTAACTGTGAAAGCGTTGGCTGAACAGTATTACCACGATAAGAGAAATTGATCCTCGTTTGTGTTTTCAGGTTATAACCAAACTGAACGGTTGGTGTGAAGCCGGTAAAGTTGTATGTCGTCTTCGTGTTCCGATCAAGATTCTTCATATTCAGCCTGATCGCAGACAGACCGGAACCTGCAGCCATTCTCAGCTTTTTTCCCTGGTATCTGAACACAAGGTTTCCACTGTTTGAAATTGCATCCAGGTCGAAATTGTTACTGAAAGTCTGGTTATAGTCATCGTATTTACCGTCGACACCTTTGTCATAGCTGTTACGGTGAGAAGTGGAAGCATTTTTATTCAGACTGTATTCAGCAACGATATTCCATTCATCACTGATCGGCTCGTTATAAGTGACTTTTGCGCCATAGGTGGTAGAGTTACCGGTATTGATCTTTTGCTGATCGATATGATCTATTGAATCGACGATGCCGTTCTTATAGAAATTGGTGGTTGAGATCAGCAGATTGTCTGATTCATCTTCGATCAATCCCAGACGTAATGTTGTCATCAACTGCCGATTCTTCTTTTTGAAGAGTTGTTTATACGTCAGTACATTGTCCAACTGCTTTTTTGTAGATTTCCCGGTGTTATCGCGGGTGTTTGTATTAACAAACACGCTGTCCTCATCAAGTGATTCGCTATAGCTTTGTGTGGATTGGGATTTCAGATTATAGGTACCCGCCGCCGTGAATTTGATGGAAGCAAGTGAATCAATTTTCCATTCGTATTTCAGGTTGGCAGAGTGGCGTTGGGAGAGGCCTACAGTTCTTGAAGAGGAGTTGTTGTAGAACGTAGTGTCTTCAAGCAGTGTCTGAGATAAACTTCTGCTATTGTTGGTTGTTCCGAGCCTGTTGTAGAGATACGAAAGGTTCAGTTTGTTTTTATCTTCTTTCCATTTATCGCCATACAGTGCACCTGCGGTATAAGCGTTCGGCAAACCGCGGAGTGACCAGTCATTGAAATCACCATCCCCATCACGATAGCTGTAGTAGTAGCCGGAGATCTCATCATATTCGTAGTCGTCTTCAATGCCCATCTTATTGCGGTCTTCCCAGCCGAGATTACCTGTATTGATATTACTTTTTGTACCGTATACGGAGATCTTTTGGTTCCCTTTGAATTTATTGAACATGACCTTGCCGTTATGCAATTTGTCAAAGTCCGTACTGCCTTCCAGCCGCCCGAAATATCCTTTCTTGGCGCTTTCTTTTAGTTTAATATTGATGGTCTTATTGCCATCACCCGTGGAACCGATGCCTTTGAGCTGATCCTGTTCAGATTTTGTATCGTAAACCTGTACTTTATCAACGGCCTTAGCGCCGATGTTTTGTGTGGCGATAGTGGGGTCAGCGCCGAAGAATTCTTCGCCGTCCACGAGCACTTTATCAACGCGTTTACCTTGCGCGGTGACTTCGCCTTTGCTGTTGACGGACATTCCGGGGATCACTTTCAGCAAATCTTCCACGGTAGCGCCTTCACGCACTTTAAAACTATCTGCGTTGAATTCTGTTGTATCACCTTTTACACGAATGGTATTGTTCGCTCTCACGATCACCTCGGATAAAAGCTGGCTTTTGGGGGTGAGTGGGATCTGACCAAGGTTCAATTCCTGTCCGGCAGGTAATTTGATCTTGTCTGAATAATCGGCAAACTTGGGATAAGTGATCAGCATGATGTACTCACCGCCATCAAGGTCACCGATCTTAAAATCGCCGGAGGCGTTGGAGCGGGCGAATTTGACGAGTACGGAATCCGCAGGTCTTAATAAACTGATCACGGCATTGGAAAGATTTTTCTTTTCCAAAGTATCGCGGGCACTGCCTTTGATAGATGATGATTGTGAAAAAGCAATTTGCCCAAAGCAAAGCAGGGCTAGAAGTAGTGTGGCTCTCATGGTGGTTTATGGTTGGGTGCAAAATATTGATCCGGATGGGTACGACATCGAATATTTATATGAACGACGCAAAAATGCTGATTTCCGGTTAGTAATAATTACCGGAAAGGCTGAAGCGCTGTTAATATTTCAATAAAAAGATGTAAGTTGTTTCTCAGACGCACAATTCAAAAAAATCCATACAAAAGAATTTATGGACATCACAAAAGAGGATATTGGGGAATCAATGCGGGATGAAAACGAAATAAATAATGAAAAATTATTTTACCCGGCATTAAAAAATGATAAGTACGAGGAAACTCATTTTGTTGATACAAGCAAGCCTGTATGGAATTACTCCATCTTGTCGCCGCAGGATGTGATCAATTTTCAGAACGGCACGCACTATTCCATTTATAAAAAATTCGGTTCGCATTCCATACAGGTCAACGATACCTGGGGAATGTATTTCTGTGTTTGGGCTCCAAATGCCACACGGGTTTCCGTGATCGGGCATTTCAATGAATGGCAACCGCATCAATTTCCTTTAACACCGAGGTGGGATAACAGCGGGATCTGGGAGGGATTTATTCCGGGATTCAAATTAGGCGAAGCCTATAAATACCATATTACCGGTTTTGAAGGCAGGGAAACGGAAAAAGGCGATCCGCTTGCGAACTTTTGGGAGAAGCGGCCCTACACAGCCACGATCACCTGGGATCTTTATTACGAATGGAAGGACCAGGAATGGATGCAATCGCGCCGCAAACATAATGCGCTTGATGCACCCTGGAGTGTATATGAAGTTCATCTTGCCAGCTGGCAACGCCCATCGGCAGACGATGAGGAAAGCTATAACACATATGATCAGATGTGTGAGCTGCTGGTTCCCTATGTAAAGCAGATGGGGTTTACGCATGTGGAGTTCATGCCTGTGATGGAACACCCGTTTGATGGAAGCTGGGGCTACCAGTGCACCGGCTTTTTTGCGGCCACCTCAAGGTTTGGTGATCCGCAGGGATTGATGCGGCTCATTGATGCATTCCACCACGAAGGGATCGGTGTGATCATGGATTGGGTTCCCTCGCATTTTCCTTATGATGCACATGGTCTGTATATGTTCGACGGAACGCATACATATGAGTATGCGGATATGCGGAAAGGCTTTCATCCAGACTGGAACAGTTATATTTTTAATTACAAAAGAGGAGAGGTAAAGTCCTTCCTGATCAGCAGTGCAAGGTTCTGGTTTGATGTTTTTCATATTGATGGCATCAGGGTCGATGCGGTAAGCTCCATGCTAAAACTGAATTACTCAAGAGAAGTGGGGGAGTGGGAGCCGAATGAATATGGAGGTGATGGAAATCTTGAAGCGATCGCATTTTTAAAAGACCTGAATGAAACGATCTTCCGTGATTTTCCGGATGTACAAACTATCGCTGAAGAAGCAACAGACTGGCCTGGTATATCCAAGCCAACCTGGAGAGGAGGTCTTGGCTTTGGTATGAAATGGATGATGGGCTGGATGCATGATACCCTGGATTATTTCAAGCTTGATCCGTTGCAACGGTCAGGTGCGCAGGATAAGTTTGGCTTCAGCATGATGTACTATTACGATGAGAACTTTATGCTTCCGCTGAGTCATGATGAAGTAGTACATGGCAAAAGCCCGATGTTATATAAAATGCCCGGTGATGAATGGCAGAAGTTTGCGAACCTCCGGTTGATGTATACATATATGTGGACGCATCCCGGGGCGAAGTTGTTGTTCATGGGAAATGAGTTCGGGCAAACGACTGAATGGAATTATAAATCGGAGCTCAACTGGCGTCTTCTTCAATATGATGGTCACCGCATGTTGAAAGATTGTGTGCAGCGCTTGAACGAGCTGTTACGGGCAGAGCCCGCACTTTATGAATTGCAGTTCAATCCGGATGGTTTCGAATGGGTAGATCTTGACCACCGGCCGGAATCGGTGATCGCCTATAGAAGGGTTAGTAAAAATACGGAAGAAGACCTGTTGATCATACTCAATATGACGCCAGTGGTAAGACCCGACTGGACGGTGTACATAGATGGTAAATTATTTACAAGGGAATTATTTAATAGTGATAATCAATCGTTCTGGGGAACCGGCGACGTATATAACCCGGATATACGCTCAGAGCTTGTTGATAAAGACAAGTTAAGATATCGTTTAACGCTTAATCTGCCGCCGCTGGCCGCTTTGATTCTTAAATAAATGAACTATCTTGTTGCCCGTCCGGCGTTCGCTTCGGTGTTCCCGGATTTTAAAATCCTATTGAGTACTAAATCCGTTGTCCAATGATCCTTAAAACCCTGCCTGTTCTGGGTATGTTCTGCAGCATGATCGCTGCTGCGCAACCGTCGGCAACTCCCTCCGACAGCGCTTCTTATTTTTATCAAAAAGGTTTACAAGAAAAAGCAAGTGGCCGGAAAATGGAATCTTTCAAACAATTTGAAAGAGCTGCTGCGTATGATGCTACCAACAAAGAGATCATCGCTGAACTTGCCGCTGCAACTTATGAGCTGCGCCGTTATCCGCAGTCCAGAGAGTATTACAAGAAGCTGAATGAACTGGGAGATAACTCCGCTGCCACTTTCAAACAACTAATGAATCTTTCCTATAACCTGCGTCAGCAGGATGATGTGATCCTGTATGCTGGTAAGCTGAAACAGGCTGATCCTTCAGAGAAAGTAGCTTTCTTTATCGGTAAAGTAAGTTATGACCAGGAAAATTATGGAGAAGCGATCAAACACCTGACCGCTGCGGCAAAAGAAGATCCGCAAAATGCAGAAGTGCCGTATATGATCGCGCGTAGTTATGCCGATATGCAGAACTACAAGCAATGCATTCCGTTCTTTGTAAAAGCAATCGAACTGGATGGTACAAAGAGCAACTGGATGTATGAACTCGGCCTGATCTATTATGCCATGCATGAAGATAAAAGCGCACTGAAGTATATCCTCCTTGCAGGTGAGAAAGGTTACAAACGCGACAACGACTATCTTGAAAATCTGGGCATCGCTTACCTGAATGCCGGCGAACTGGAAGAAGGTGTGAAGATCCTGGGCGAGATCCTGAGGAAAAGGCCAAGCGATATGAATATCCTGAATATGATGGCTGAAGCATATTACTTCAAAGGCCGTTACCAGGAAGCAATGGATTACTGGGATCAGATGCTGGCTTATGACAAACAGAATGCATCAGCACTGTACATGATCGGTATGTGCTATCAGAAGAAAGGAGAGAAGGAGAAAGGACAGCAGCTTTGCGATAAGGCGATTGAAATGGATCCGAGCCTTGCTTCGCTGAAGCAGAAGAAGCAGCTGCCGGGTGGGCTTTGATCCCGCGGATTACGCAGATCTGATGATCCGCTGGAGGTAATCTTCAATATCAACGTATAGTACTAAAATATGAATGCGCAGATTTCGCAGATTTGTTTCCTTCAACGGAAAATATCTGCGAAATCTGCGCATTGATTTTATCGGGCATTCCCTGCACGCAGGACATTTTCACTTTACGGAGAGAAAATCTGCGTGATCTGCGGGAACCCACACTACATTCTATCAGGCACTTTGATTCCCATAAGCCCCATTCCCGCCGCAATCACATTTCCCGTCAGTGACGCGATCTGCAAACGAGTTTGCTTTTTCTCTTCCGTCTCTGCATGCAATACAGAGTGATCATTCAGGAATGAGCTGAATGTCTTTGCCACATCATACACATACAACGCAATGGCAGAAGGATTATGTTCATTTGCGGCCTGCTCAACCACCGCAGCATATTGCTCCAGTAATACGACCAGTTCTTTTTCTTTTGGCATCAGGTCTGGGCTGGCTTTCACACCCAGGCCCGGAGTTTCTTTACGCAGGATCGATTTGATCCTTGCGTGTGTATATTGAATGAACGGCCCTGTAAAACCATGGAAATCGATACTATCTTCCGGATTGAACACCATTTTCTTTTTCGGATCTACCCGCAGCAAAAAGAATTTCAATGCGCCCAGCGCAATCGTATCATACAGCTCATTCAATTCACCCGGATTGAAATCTTTTACCTTTCCCAATTCTTCTGTTTTCTCTCTTGCCACTTTCTTCAGCTCTTCAATAATATCGTCGGCATCTACCACGGTTCCCTCACGGGTCTTCATTCTACCGCTTGGCAATTCCACCAGGCCATAGCTGAGGTGGAAGATACCGTCTGCATATGATTTGCCCAGCTTCTGCAGGATCAGCTTCAGCACTTTCATGTGATAATTCTGTTCATCAGCGATCACATAAATGCTCTGGTCATAGTTGAACTCTTTGAACTTTTCTTCCGCCAGCCCAAGGTCCTGCGTGATGTATACAGATGTGCCATCTTTTCTCAGCACCAGTTTTTCATCCAGGCCATCGGCAGTGAGATCTATCCAAACGCTGCCGTCTTCTTTTTTAAAGAATACACCTTTCTGCAATCCTTCTTCTACAAACTCTTTCCCCAGCAGGTAGGTTTCGCTTTCAAAATAATTTTTATCAAAATCGCTCCCGATCTTGGTATAGGTTTCGTTGAAGCCTTCGTAAACCCAGCTATTCATTTTCTGCCAGAGTTCGCGCACTTCTTTATTACCATTTTCCCAGTCGAGCAGCATTTTTTGCGCGGCCTGCATCAGTGGCGCATTCTTATCAGCATCTTCTTTGCTCATGCCGTTGGCGATCAATGTCTCCATTTCTTTTTTATGTTCTACGCCAAACATCACATAGTAGTCGCCCACAAAATGATCGCCTTTAATACCGGTGGACGCCGGCGTTGCGCCGTTGGCAAATCGCTGCCAGGCCACCATGGATTTGCAGATATGGATCCCGCGGTCGTTAAGGATGGCGGTCTTCACCACATCATATCCTGTTTCTTTCAAAAGTTGAGCAACGCTCCAGCCCAGGAAATTGTTCCTGAGGTGACCAAGGTGAAGCGGTTTGTTTGTATTGGGAGAAGAATATTCAACCACCACGGTTTTACCGGTGGGCTGCTTCCGGCCGAGGTTGGGGTCACCATAAGCAGAGAGAAGAAAATTCTGCCAGTAGGCATCGGCGATCGTTAGGTTCAAAAACCCTTTGATCACATTAAAAGCAGAAAAAAGCTCCGCATTATTTTTCACCAGGTATTCACCGATCTCATTTCCCAAATCCTCGGGCGATTTTTTCAATTGCTTTACGAATGAAAAGAGCACAAGGGTATAATCGCCTTCAAATTCCGGTTTCGTAATGTTAATAGTAAGTTCATTTTCGGTTGTCCCATAACCATATAACTCGCTCAGCGCCTTTACAATCAGCGGTTTCACCTGTTTTACAATGCCCATTCGGTCTGTATTTTGGCGCAAAAATATGAAAACCAAAGCGAATGCGGGAGGATCGATGTTCGATGATTGATGTTCGATGGTCGAGGGCGGTCGAATTGTTCAAGCTGACCTCCGGCCATTTGCCACCAGCAAACGGCCATCGAACGAATGCCGGACTGTTCAATCCGGAATTCCACCATCGGCTATCGATCATCCATTCTTTGCGCGTTTGCCGGATTGTAATATTTTTACCCTACCATGAAGAAACATATTTCCACAGTTACCGGCTTTCTCTTACCCCTTATCGATTTTTTTCATCCTCCGTTTCGTAAGATCATGAACCTGCAGACTTTCAGGTATGCGGTGTGTGGGGGAATGAATATGTTGCTGGGTTTGCTGGTGTATGTGATCAGCTTCAGGTTTATTTTCAGGGAACAGACATTTGACCTGGGATTTTATGCACTGAAAGCGCACGTGGCGGCGCTGGTACTGTCGTTTCTTTTTAATGTCTGCTTTGGATTTCTCCTGATGAAATTCGCGGTGTTTACAGATTCCGATATACCGGTCCGTACACAGTTCTTCCGCTATTTCACCGTCTGCCTGTTCAACGCGGCATTGAACCTGATCCTGTTGAAGATCCTTGTTGAATACTTTCATATCCATGCGGAGATCGCGCAGGTATGTGTTGCTGTAGTGGTGGTGATCACGAGTTATATTGCGCAGCGCAACTTTTCTTTCAAGATGAGCCCGCCTCCGGAGATCAAAGACTGAAATCGATCGAATCCACCTTTACAGCCAGGTCGCCGCTGCAGTTGCTGCGGATCACGAGTGCCTGCCTGAGCGGATAAATGCCGATCAGTTGTATATCGTCGATCTTTCCTTTGCTGCTGATGCCTTTTAACCATTCCCGGTTCAGTTGCTGGTTGATCTGTACTTTGGCACTGTCTATATAAGTGTTCAGGTCAAAACGTGTTTGCTTCGATACTTCATTGATGATCCTTTTGCTGAATAGCCACTCCGCCGTTTTCAGCAATGCATCTTTTGAATAGATATCAAAATCGATATTCTTTACTTCAAGGATATGTGTTTCGGGCGAATAGACCGGTTTGCCGGTGAGGTACAATGTGCCATTATCCGTTCCGCCGAAATCAATCTTGATGATCAGTTTTTCATTACCCGCACCGGATAGCTTTACATCCTTGATGATGAATTTCTTTTTCACCACGCCTTTATTAAAATCAAATTGTTTATCCTTCAATTGATGATTAAGCAATGAGCTTAATGAATCATAATTAAGGGTGGCATCCAGGAAAATAGAGAAGCCACGCTGGCGGCCCAATTCTCCCATGTTGGGGATCTTCGAGTTTTGGGTCGATTGCTTTTCAAGACTGACAACAGGTCTTGCTGCCAATCCGAGGTTCACATATAAAGAATCATCTTTTGCGTAAAGGTTATTGATGCGGATCTTTTGAGGGTTTATTTGCAGCCAGCCCATTTCATATATGTTGTAGGCTTTTGAAAGCTGATCCCATAGCAGCTGGAATTGCGGGCGAAGATCTACATTTCCATAAGTTCGTTCAAGCACAGCTTTGGTGGTATCCAGTTCTGTTTTTAGTCCCTGCATCACCTGTTTGGTCACATCCTGTCCCCAGAAGCAGACCTCGCATTTATCCAGCGCCACCGGTTCATTTCGCTTGATGGAAAGTTTGATATGATAATCGGGGAGCAGGCTCATCGCGTTATAGAACGATACATTCACGCGGCGTTCAGGTTCGTCAAAACCGCAGCGGCAGGGTGCAGTCCAGGGAGAAACGCCTCTGCCCGCGATACAACCCCGGCTTGAGCCAATGATCTTGTAGAAACCGGTGAACGAGAGATTAAGACCGGTGCCTGCCGCTTTCATTTTCAGCGGACCGCGGCGGAAAGAATATTTGTAGCGGGTATCACAAGCGGATTGTACCCAGTCATTAGGATAGTTAGGGGAAGTAAACAGTGTGTCCACCTGTTTTTCCGCCAGTGCATAAACAGGAAGAAGATTGATCTGAAGGGGAATATTGATCTCAGAATAAGGCAGGGAATCCAGTTTGAAATCAGTTGCAGTGAGTGATGGCCGATCCGGCTTTATTTTATGCGAACAGGAAACAAGCAACGCTGCAATGATGAGAAGGAACAAACCTTTTTCTTTCATTCTGTTATTTTTTATATCCGTGATTTGCTGATAATAAAAATAATAAAAGAATGATGGTGGTTGGTGAAATAATTGCTAATTCGTTTTCAGGAATCGATGCCAGGGCTTGTGAAAGGTTATGTGTAGCCCCGCGCATTCCTCACCCACAATTAAAATTCAATGTCGTTTAGTTAAGCGCCTGGCGTAGGGCCCCCTCTAAATCTCTCCCTTCAGGCTAATCGTTACCCAAATTTTCGGACTTGCGTAAGGTTCCCGCGGATTTCGCAGATTTATCCTCACTATTG
>QFQQ01000139.1 GCA_003243445.1 Citrobacter freundii | reverse complement strand
TTACTTTTTACTTTTTACTTTTTACTTTTTACTTTTTACTTTTTACTTTTTACTTTTTTAATAAACATCTTTACTATATCTCCCTTCTTTTCTAAGCTGCTCCAGATATTTCCCCGCATCATCTTCACTGATCTTTGCCTGTTCTCCGATGATCTTTATTAATG
Source organism: Citrobacter freundii (assembly GCA_003243445.1). Classification (GTDB taxonomy): domain Bacteria; phylum Bacteroidota; class Bacteroidia; order Chitinophagales; family Chitinophagaceae; genus Terrimonas_A. Next base: position 6,707 of record QFQQ01000139.1, on the reverse strand, counting down.
CAAGTTCAACATCTTTACTCATCGGATCTTTTGTGCCGCTGATGTAAACAGAAGCTCCGTTATCAATCCATTTGAAAAGATCTGATGCATGTTGCTCCATGCGATGTTGCACATACACTTTTTCCGGTTGATCGCGGGAAAAAGCGAGATCAAGTCTTGTGAGTACGCCTGTCTGTTTAAAATTCTGCATTTCCGTTTGATAAAGAAAATCCGTTACAAAATGCTGATCGCCGAAAAAGAACCAGTTCCGGCCGGATGCACCTGTTGCATCACGTTCGGCAAGGAAAGCCCGAAATGGTGCGACACCTGTGCCCGGCCCGATCATGATCACATCTTTATCCGATCCGGGAAGTTTGAAGTTCTTGTCCTTATGCACATAAAACGTAAGCGAAGAACTCACCGGCTGATCTCCCAAAAATTCGCTGCATAACCCATATCGTTGCTCGTCCTGCGCAAGGAACCGGTCGCGGGCCACCGTGATATGCACTTCATTCTTTCCATGCGCTTCGGGTGAAGATGCCACAGAATACAATCTTGGTGCAATAGGAATCAGGATCTGCAACACTTCCCTGAACTGCTCCGCATCCTTCACCGGATAGATACGCAACAGGTCCACCAGATCCATTCTTGTATCAGGAATTTCCTGCCTGATGATCCCAGCATATTTCCTGATGGTACTTGTCAGCAGGTAACAGATATTCAATTGACTCGCGAGCAACTCACGCACCGGTGCCTTTGCCTTTGCTGTTTGAAACTCCAGTTCAGGATCGATGCCAGTGAGGGAAATGATCCGGTCAACCACTTCGGGCCTGTTGCGCGGAACAATGCCGATCGTATCTCCTGGTTCGTATTCGATCTCCTCATCTGTGGCGATCTCGATATGATAGGTTTGTTTATTGGAGCCCCGGTCGTTCAAATTGATATTCGCCTGGATCTTTCCGTTATAAAATTTCTTCTCTGCTTTTTTCTTTGAAACTGTCGTTGCCGCAACCGGCGCCACATTTGCAGGCTTTGCCTGTTCCTCCAGGGTTTTTAACACCTTCTCAAACCATTGCAAAGCGTCATCTTCATAATCCACATCACATCGCTGCAGCGGTACCACGCGTTTCGCTCCGAAATTATTCAATTGCAGATCCACATCTTCTCCTGTCTTGCAATACAACGGATAAGATGTATCTCCTAATGCAAGCACACTGTATTTCAGGTTTGGCAATTGCAGCTGATTCGCATGGATGTATTCATAAAATTTCTTCGCCGGGATGGGAGGCTCGCCTTCGCCCTGTGTACTGATCACTACAAACAGATACTCTTCCTTTGACAGATCTGCAAAGCGATACTGATCGAGACCGGTAAGTTTTGTATTCACACCTTTCTTTTTCGCTACCGTCGCCAGCTGTGTTGCCAGCTTTTTTGCATTGCCTGTTTCTGTACCAAATACAAGACTGATCCGCTTCGCAGTTGCAGGTGTGGGCAAAGCTTCAGTAACCGCAGGAACAGCGGCAGTGACTTCGCCACCCGAGACGATCCCGGACAAATACCCATTCATCCACACAAGCTCCTCGCGTGAAGATGATTGAACCAGATCCAATAATGATTTTAGTTTTGACTCAGAAAGCATAAAGTATTTTTCAGCTTTTCAAACGAATAAACATTACGCTCACAACAACCGCTCAAACCCTCCAAACCTCCCCAACTTACACCGCCTGCCTCCTCAACGACTCAACCGGTTCGAAATACTGTTCCTGGCTATTGCTATTCCTGATCCATGCAAACTGCTCATGCAATGCCACTACTTTACCAATGATCAGCAGGGACGGTGATGCAAACTCTTTGCCTTCAAAATTTTGTTTATGCTGGTAAATATTAGACACATGAACATTCTGCAAACGCGTTGTCGCCTGCTCCACCACTGCAATAAAGCGGTCGGAGCGAATGCCATTACGTTTGAGATTCTCCACAATATCATCCAGCGTTCCGGATGACATGTAGAATACCAGCGTGTCGTCTGTTTCTGCCAGAGAGCTCCAGTATTCATCCGGCAATACATCCGTTTTATAATACGTAAGAAATCTTACGGCATTGGCATAGTTTCTTGCAGTAAGTGGAATACCTGCATAGGCGGCAGCTCCAAATGCGGCAGAGATACCAGGAATGATTTCATAAGGAATTCCATTTTCCACGAGGGCCTGTAATTCATCCAGCATATTGGCAAATACTGAAACATCACCGCCTTTGAGACGGACCACCGTTTTGCCGGCCTTACTATACTCGATCATCAGTTGATTGATCTTCTTCTGAGGAGTGGACGCGCCGTAACGGCCCTGCTTGCCCACGCAGATGATCTCCGCCTGTGGCCCTGCATACTCATTGAGGATCTCGTGACTGACCAGTCTATCAGTCAACACAACATCTGCCTTCTGCAGCCAACGAACGGCCTTTACAGAAATCAGCTCGGGATCGCCGGGACCTGCTCCGGCAAGAATTACTTTCCCATTGATACGTTGTACATTCATAGTCTACCTTTTTAGTAGATTTATAGAGTAAAAAAATATCACTGCAGCAGCACCGCCGCTACAGTATTATTGCTTGTTTCATCGATCAGGATAGCACTGCCGTTTCCCTGAATATCGGCGTAACTATCGTATACCAACGGTGAAGCCGTTTTGATCGTTGCTTTCACCACTTCATTCAATTTCACAGAGCCTTCTACCGGCAGCTGGCGTAATGTATTTACATCGAGTTTATATTCCACATTGCGGACAACTGCACGGATCAGACGGCTGTTGTGCTGCAGATAATATTTATTTCCTGGTTGCAGCGGCTTTTCATCCAACCAGCATAGTAATACTTCAACTTCATTAGAAACCTTTGGCTGATTATCTGATCTTACAATAGAATCGCCACGGCTCACATCAATATCGTCCTGCAGATGGATGGTCACACTTTGCGAAGCAAATACTTCCTCTGCTTCCACACCGTTCACTTCCAGCCTGGAAATAACAGATTCGATATTGGCTGGTAGTACTGTTACCTTATCTCCTTTTTTATAAATACCGCTGGTCACTTTGCCGGCATAACCGCGATAGTCATGCAGTTCTGATGTCTGCGGGCGGATCACCAATTGTACCTGAAATCTTGCATCTTCGAGATTCAGATCATGGTCTGTTTCTACTTCTTCCAGTAACTGCAGCAATGGTTTTCCGTCATACCATTGAATGGTAGTTGACCTGTCGACGATATTATCACCATTCAACGCACTGATCGGAATGTATGTGACGTCTTTCAGTCCAAGTTGTTTTGCCACTTCTGCGTAATCGATCAGGATATTGTTGTAAACGTCCTGCGAATATTCAACAAGATCCATTTTGTTCACCGCAACAACTACATGTGGTATTTTCAGTAAAGACGCAATAATGGAGTGGCGGCGTGTCTGCTCAACCACTCCCTGCCGTGCATCTACCAGGATGATAATAAGATTCGCGTTTGATGCGCCGGTGATCATATTCCTCGTATACTGCACATGCCCGGGAGCATCAGCTATAATGAATTTCCTCTTAGGGGTAGAAAAATAACGATAGGCTACATCAATGGTGATACCCTGCTCGCGCTCCGCGCGCAGACCATCCGTCAGCAACGCAAGATCTATCGAACCAGCCTCTTTGTTCTTTGTCTGCTTCTCCAATGCTTCCAGTTGGTCAACCAGTATATTCTTACTATCATAAAGCAAACGCCCGATGAGCGTGCTTTTGCCGTCATCTACACTGCCTGCTGTTATAAATCTTAGTAGGTCCATTTGATTTTTTTTAAAGTAAAAAGTCAAAATTAAAAAGTGAAAAATTGGTCATCTATAACAGTAAAAGAATAAAGCTTTAAATTTTTACTTACTACCAAAAAGATAACCCCAGTCCCTAAGAATCTATTTTTTACTTTTGACTTTTTACTTTTTACTTAAAAGTATCCGTTCTTTTTACGATCCTCCATTGCAGCCTCCGTCACTCTGTCATCAATCCTTGTTTCACCCCGTTCGCTGATGCGTGCGGCTGTGATCTCGCTGATCACTTCATCCAGAGATGAAGCGGAGGATTCCACTGCTGCAGTACAGGTCATGTCGCCAACTGTTCTATAGCGTACTTTCTTTTTTACCACAAGATCTGTATCATCGATCTGGATGAAATCCGATACAGCGATCAGTTGTCCTTCATGCACCAGCACTTCCCTGTCATGTGAGAAGTAAATTGAAGGGAGCGCAATGTTTTCCTTGCGGATATAATTCCAGATATCAAGTTCCGTCCAGTTGCTGATCGGGAAAACCCGAACGTTCTCCCCTTTATGTATTCTTCCGTTATAAATATTCCAAAGTTCGGGACGCTGGAGTTTGGGATTCCATTGGCCGAATTCATCGCGTACGGAAAAGATCCTTTCTTTTGCCCTGGCCTTTTCTTCATCGCGGCGTGCGCCACCGATACACGCATCAAAGCCGAATTCCTCGATGGTATCGAGGAGTGTATATGTCTGCAGCCAGTTGCGGCTGGCAAATTTTCCTTTTTGTTCCGTCAGCTTTCTTTCACGGATGGTATCTTCCACTTTGCGGACGATCAGGTTTGCATTCACCTCTGATGCCAGCTGATCACGGAAAGAAAGTGCTTCCGGGAAATTATGTCCTGTGTCAATATGTACCAGCGGAAAAGGGATCTTGCCCGGTGCAAAGGCCTTTCTTGCCAGGTGAACAAGGGTGATCGAATCCTTACCGCCGCTGAACAGCAAAGCAGGTTTTTCAAACTGGGCAGCTATCTCCCGGAAAATAAAAATACTTTCCGCTTCAAGTTGTTCCAGGTAATCCAAATAATGTTTACTCATACGCTTCGTTTCTAAAGATCACTTATTGGTTAAAACATTGGCTATTGTTGAATGAAGGCCACATTCCTTGTGTGATGTTTCCCACCACCAACGGCCTGCGCGGGCGTCTTCGCCCGGCTCGATCGCTCTCGTACACGGCGCACAGCCAATGCTGATAAACCCCTTATCATGCAACGGGCTGTAAGGCACATTGTACTTATTTATATAGGCGATCATCTCATCAAAACTCCATTTGATAAGCGGATTGAATTTATATAACTGACGATCCTCCATCCATTCGATCATCGGCATATTATTCCGGTTACCTGATTGCTCAGAACGTAAACCGGTGATCCACACTTTCGCACCCTGCAAAGCGCGGTTTAACGGTTTTACCTTTCGAATATGACAACATGATTTACGGTTATCGACCGATTCGTAAAAACTGTTGATCCCTTTGGTGGCAACAAATTCTTCCACATCTGTGGCTTCAGGGAAGTAGACTTGTATTTTGTTTTTGTAACGTGCTTCTATGCGGTCCAGCAATTCATATGTTTCATTGAACAGACGACCGGTATCGATGGTGAAGACTTTCACCGGCAACTGGTTGCGGAAGATCACATCGGTGAGCACCTGGTCTTCCTGCCCGAGCGAAGAGGAAAATACTACTTTACCAGGAAACATTGTTGCGATAAACGCAATTGCTTCTGGCAAAGAAAGTTCTTCCAGTTGTAGTATTTGCTCTCTCGTCAGCATCGGGTGTAGTGTACGTTAGTAGTAGTGAACAATAAAGTAAAAAGTCAAAATTAAAAAGTCAAAAAAGCATCAAAAGGTTGAGATAACTTCTCTTGTCACGCCTTTTTTACTTTTGAATTTTGACTTTTTACTTATTAAAGATCAGGCTGTGGCGTATACCGCAGATACGGTTTCACCACTTTCACACCTTTAGGGAATTTCTTGATCGCATCTTCGGTAGACACGGCGGGAACAACGATCACGTCTTCACCATGTGTCCAGTTTGCAGGAGTGGCCACGCTGTGGTTGGCGGTCAGTTGCAGTGAATCAATCACACGCAATACTTCCACGAAGTTTCTTCCGGTAGATGCAGGATATGTAATGATAAGTTTGATCAGTTTATCCGGTCCTATGATGAACAGCGAGCGAACGGTTGCAGTTGCGGACGCATTCGGGTGGATCATATCATATAATGTGGCAACGTTTCTGTCAGCATCAGCGATGATAGGAAAGTTAACTGTTGTGTTCTGCGTTTCGTTGATGTCTTTGATCCAGCCCTGGTGCTTATCCAATGGATCAACACTTACAGCAAGCACTTTTACATTGCGCTTCGTGAATTCATCACCAAGAAGAGCTGTTTTACCCAATTCTGTTGTGCAAACAGGGGTATAATCAGCAGGGTGGGAAAATAAAACACCCCATCCGTTTCCTAAATATTCATACAGATCAATCTCTCCAGCTGTGGTTTGTGCCTTAAAATTGGGTGCTGGATCGCCCAGACGTAATGCCATAATATAAAGTTTAAGTAGTCAACAAAAATAAGGGTAAATGAATACCCCACAAAGTTTGTGGACTAATTTATTGTTAATGGGGGATGATAAGCGGATTTGAATGGAATCGGTTCAGTGTAAGTGCGAGGTAAGGATATGATATCCAGCGTGATGACGGAAAGTTTCCGGCTATTGTATTTGGTTTGTAAGCTTATCACAAACTACGATCGTGTATTCCTCACCCACAATTAAAATTGTGGGCTAATCGCACACCCGGCTGTTCGTATTGTCTATCACAACTGCCAACCCTTCGAATAATTCGCCGAAACTCAACGACCACATAGCCCACAATTTCAATTGTGGGTG